>NZ_LUKE01000001.1:300000-600000 GCF_001592735.1 Bdellovibrio bacteriovorus | reverse complement strand
TTTGGTAAAGCAAGACTTAGATGTCGCAGCAGCGTTGTTTCCTATCCACACCAATAATGTGCGTAGCTCGTGGACGGTTGAATATCGTGGCTTATTAACATCAGCGGATGAGCCCGACAAAGCTAAACTTTTGCATGCCGGTCTCGAAATGAACTTCGGGGATGTGTTCTTCCTTCGCGGAGGATATAATCAGAGATATTGGACAGCGGGATTCGAGCTGGCATCAGAGAGATTTCAATGGCAATTGGCGACTTACGGAGAAGAAGTAGGAACGGCCGACACACCTAAAGAAGACAGACGTTACACATTTAAATTCGCGTTTCGCTTTTAAGGATGGAAAGCATGAAGCCTTTGCGTAAAATCCTCATTTTAGTTCTGAGCTTAGTGATCACGACATCGTGTGATAAACCGAACGTGTTGACTGAGTATTCTAAAACGGATGGCGATGACGCTTTATTTTATGAATCGCGCAAGATGATGGATTCTGGAAATTGGGACGGGGCTATCACCATTTTGACGACAACGCTGTCGCCGACCTTTCGTTCGCAAACAAAGGTGAAAGAACGCTTGATGCATGCCTACGGTGGCAAGTGCGGGATTAACTTTTTTAATTTGATTCAAAGTTTAAAAAATGTCAGTTCTTCAAAAATGTTTGAGTTTGCGTTAGAACTGTATGCGACTCAGCAGACCGATATCACGGCTTGTGATAATTCGATTGCGACATTGCGTGAACTTGGGGCGACGGCGAATTTAAGAACAAATAACCAGAATGTCTATGCCGCTCTTTTGGGTCTTACGCGTATGGCGGTGGCTTTAAAGACTAAATTTGATACGGAATCTTCGGGCTTGGGTGATGGAAATGTGGATGTTACTTGGAATTCCTGTGATGCTTCTGCAGCCGCAAGCCATCTTACCGATGCCGATGTGAATCGTATCTCTACTGGTATTGGATTGATTTTTGAAAACCTGACCTATCTTTCTGACGAATTGACTGCGGGTTCCGCGGGAAGCGCATTTGATTCGGCAAAAACATTGTGTGAAGCGACTTTGCCCGTGATTGGCAGCCCCTCAAGTTACGACGCAAATCCGCTATGGGCGGGAAAAACTTGGGATCAACTTCCGATCACGCCGGTTCTGCCGGTAACACCGAAGTATTCCGACTTTGGATTGCCAGCATATTTCGATGAACCCCTTTCTTGCACGAACACGTTAGATTCGGCGGTGACCGAGAATATGCGAATCATTATGCGTCGCTTGATCGCAAGTTCTGACATGGGATTTGGATCTTGCAATATTAGCGGTATTACCGTCGACTTTACTTTTGATACCAGCGGCATGCCTCCGTATCCTCGTCCTGAAGGATCCATTGTTTCAAGCTGTTGCCCTAATTTGGATCCTCAGTGATGAAGTTTGTGTTTTCCGTTCTCCTTATTCTTACTTCGGCCATAGCCCAAGCTCAATTGGGTGATGCCTCTCGTTCGGCAAGATCGCGGGCCATGGGTGGAGTGTATGCGCCGTTTGCTCGTGGAGCAGATGCGATCTTTGTCAATCCGGCAGGTTTAGCGACTTCACCGGTTTTAGAGATCAAGCTTTTAGAGCTCAGTGCCGCGACGAACAGCTTTACTTTTGAAAATATCAAAAACTTCCAAGATATCGACGCGAATGATCCGTCGACATTTAACAGATTTTTTGGGGAAAAAGTATGGGCCCAAGCCACAGGTAAATTGGGTGTGGCGATTCCTTTTTTTGGTATTGGCTATTTGAATAATGCCGAGGTTTCGTTAGAGCTGCATAATCCGGCCTTTCCCGAATTTGACACTTACTTTGTGCAGGACGAAGCCATTTATTTGGCGGGTGCATTTCCTTTAAGTCCTACGACCTATTTGGGTTTGGCATTTAAACGGATCAATCGCTGGGGAGGATCGACCCAAGAGCTCAGCATCGGTGATGTGAGCGATGCTTCAAGCATCCAAGACATCGGTGATAGGTTCCAAAATAAAGGGCAAGGTTACGGGGTGGATGTGGCGCTTATGACCGAACTCCCAGTTCCCGTTTTTAAACCAACATTGGGTCTAATCATGCAAGATGTGGGAACGACCACTTTTAACAAAACGGCCGGGGATGAAGCGCCGCCTGCGATCCCGCAAAGTCTGACTTTTGCTGGTGGGTTGGGCGTGGACTTGCCGGGGCTTGATGTTCTGGTCGGTTTTGAAGCACGTCATTTGACGGAGCCGGATATTCAAATCGGAAAAAAATTGCATTTGGGTGCCGAAGTGTCTTTGCCGATGATTGATTTGCGTGCGGGTTATGGTCAGGGCTATTTTAGCTATGGCGCCGGGGTGAATCTTTTGATCTTTCATATTGATGCTGTAAGTTACACCGAAGAGATGGGTGTTTATCCCGGTCAAGCGGGTGACGCACGATATATGGTAACTCTGAACATTGATTTAAGCTTTGATGCTGACTTCAAATTCACGGATAATAGCGGCAAGAAGAGAAGACTCAAACAACGCCGGTGATCCGAAAGAATGCTAAAAACAGTTCTGCTGAATAATAGATCTCAAATCAAAGAGATTTTCCAACACTATAATCCCCGCGTGCAATCATGGCTCGTTTCGGATCTGCGTACTAAATTTGAGCTTCAACAGAAAATTCTGCAACAAGATGGTCAATTCATTGATGAGTCCGTATTGCGTGCCAGTGATTTATGGAAAATTCTTTTAAAGCGTTTAGATCCCAAATTGCGCCTCGTCAGTGATCCTTTCGCCCGCAGCTTGCTTCGAACAATCATGGATGAAAATGCGGAAGTCTTGGGTGTGAACTCTTCGGCCGAAGACACGGTATTTGCGTATATTGATGAAATGGCCGCGATCATTTTTCATCCGGACGGTACGTCGCGGTTGGAGGAATGGTTTGAATCCCACCCGGAAGCCAAGAATCGTTGGAAAGATTGGTACTTGCGAGCACGCTTTTGCGCCTTAAAGCTTTTGCACGATCATCGCGTGATCACGGGGGACTGGATCACTTCATATCTGCAAAATTTTACGGATTTAGAAAAAGTGTGGCAATTCCCTTTGATCGTTGATCTGGGAGGCGAGGTTTCCCGCGTGGAAGCTGAAATCCTGCGCACCTTGTCGCGTTCGGTGGATGTGACGGTGATAGAGCCTTCGCCGCCGTGGCGTGAAGATTTCCATTTTCTGTTAAAGCCGTATGATGATTTACGTGGGCACAGTCAGGGCAAGGCCGAAACTTTGGCGCCAAGCCCGGCTCCGCAAAAAAGCATCCAGGTTCTGCGTTTTTCGGGCATGCTTGCTGAAATTAAAAACACGGTAGGTCAGGTTCGCACTTGGCTTGACTCGGGGATTGCTGCTGAAAATATTGCGATCATTGCCCCGGACATTGAAACCTATTGGCCGGTTCTTCAAGCTTTTTTAAAAGAAGAAGGCATTGCGGCTCAAAAAGATGTCTCTCACAAAGTACAAAGTTTGCCTTCGGTGACTCGGTGGCTAGCCTCTTTGCGTTCGCGCAGTGGAAGACTTTCTAGTTCGGACTTAGAGCTTTCTTTTTATGAGCGTGATGAATCTCAGCATATTCGTTATGAAGATTTTCGCGCTTTATTTAAAAGCCTGTATACGACGGAAGATTTGTCGCGCAATGAAATCGTTAGCAAAGTCTTTAACGAGCAGTTGGATTTACGCGGGGTTATTTTGCGTGAAGCTTTTGTAGCCCAAGCTCTTTTTTATTGGACTTCCGCGTCGACAGATATGGTGGAAGTCATCTTACGCGAGCTTCTGCAAAACGCCACCGCGAACACCGCTTTAAGCTGGAAAGAATGGTTGAGCTATCTTGAAAGCATCGTCGCAGCCAAAGAGTTTAGCATCGAAAAAGGTCAGAGCCACGGCATTATGGTGACGAAGCTCATGTCCGCGGATAGCGAGAAAGCCTTGCACCGGATTTTCTTAGGGCTCACCGATGAGTCCTTAAGAAGTCGCAGTAAAACCCAACTTTCGGGTCAAGACTACTTTGAGCTGGCGAAAGATTTGGGATTTTACCTGGATAATCCTGATCAAAGTGATTTGGATTTTGAATTGCGTCTTTTGTCTGAAAGTCCTTCGAAGCAAGACCTCTTTTGCTTCGGAGCCACAGATTTAAGCGGTTCTTTATGTTCCCCATCGACTTTTTGGATGAGCTTGCAAGGGGATCATGAACATTTGTCTTTACCTTTAGAAACCCGTTGGGATGAAGTGCAATATTCGGATTTGCCGGGATCACGTCCTTCGGTACAAGACCGTAAAGAGTTTATCGAAAAGCGCATTGAACAAGACGCAGGCCGAAGAGAGCTTGATCCCGTCCAGCTTTTGGATCTGCCGCGTTTATCAGCTTCCGCTTTAGAAAGCTTTTTGGAATGTCCGTTTATTTTTGCAGCGCAAAGGCATTTTAAACTCAAAGACTTGCCGGACATTGATTTAGATGTGGATCACCGCACGCGCGGGCAATTGGCCCATGCCCTTTTTGAGGTGTTAACTCAAGAACCCATGCGGTATGATTGGAACTCCGACGAACTAGATAAAGTTTTAGAAAAAATCCGCGCGGAGAAGAAGCTCTTATTTGCCGATGAAAGACTGTGGTTACCATTAAAACGTAAGCACATCCAATTAGGATTGCGGTTTTTGGGAATTGAAAAGAAATGGCGTGAGGAATTTAAAAAAACCAAAACCGTCGGAAGAGAAACAAGATTTGAGTTTTATCTTGATCCCCGTACCGAAGAAATTCACCGCGAGCCGAAAGAGAACTGCTTTAAAATTTCAGGTCAGATTGATCGCATCGACAGTGATGGCGGGAATCAGTTAGTCCTGTTGGATTATAAAAGCTCCGCCGGGGGGATCTCCGCACATGCTTCTTGGTTGAAAAATCATGAATTGCAGCTCTTGTTTTACATGTGGGTTTTAGAAAAAGGTTTATTAGAAAACATCCAAGGCGAAGTTCTGGGTGTTTTCTATTATGTCTTTAAGAATTTTGAACGCAAAGGTTTCCGCATCGAAGATCGCGCGGGACTTTTGTATCCCGCGCCGAAAAGAAAAGACAAAAATGCCACGGCCGAAATGAAACAACAGTACCTCACTGAGTTCAGTCGTCTTTTAATGGCGACGATGGATCGCATTCGCCAAGGTGAGATTCAGCCTCGGCCAGCAGATTTTAAAATCTGCACAACCTGTGAGTGGAGGCGACAATGTCGAGCCCCGCATCTGAATTAAACATCATCTTACGCGCCGGTGCCGGTGCGGGTAAGACCACACGCCTGACTCATGAATTTTTAGAGTACGCAAAAAGCTTTAAAGAAAGCCAAGGCCGTTTCCCGCGCATTGTGGTTACCACGTTTACTCGAAAAGCCACCCAAGAATTAAAGGAACGCCTTTTAGCTAAAGCCCTAGAAGAAAAACGCGAAGATCTGTTTCACTTTGTAAGTTCTAAGTCGCAAGTGCAAATTTCAACCATCCATGGGGTGCTAAGTCTTTTCTTATCGCGCTATGGAGCGGCCGTGGGATTGACGCCGGACTATAAGATCATGAATGAAGCCGAAATCCGTAAAGGCGCGCGCAAGATCATTCGTAAATACCTTTTAGAGGACGCTCAACTGCAAGAGCTTTTGGAAGAGTATGACTTCGGCACTTTAGAAAATTCTTTGATTCATTATTTCAATGAAAGCGTCGTATTTCCTGAAATGCGCTTTATTTCGGGTGCGGAACTTGAAAAAGAGACAGAAAAGTTTATAAAAAAAACCGCGGGTGAAATTCGCAAGGTTGCTTTAGAAATTCAACAAGAATCGACCAACGACAAATGGCAAGAATATGCTCAAAGCTTGGCGCAGTTTTCTTGGAGACAAGAAAGTGAATCTTGGGAAGATTTTTATGCGCGCTTGGAAAGTTTCTGGGAGCACTTGGCAAAACCTGTTTTTCGTAAAACCTCCGCCCCATTTTCTTTAAGCCTTAATGATGAATTGAGCCAGGCCCGAGATCACGTCGATGAGCTTTTAGAATCGGGCCGATACCGGCCAGCATTTTGGGAAAAACACCAAAAAAACTGTGAGCTTTTTGAAAAACTGGCGAAAAGTTTTGCTCACGATTTTATGGCTTCTAAACTGGAGCAAGGCCTGTTGTCGATGAGTGATCTTGAAGTTTTGTCTTACAAGATCATCCGTGAAGCTCCCGAAGCGGCCGTGAAGTTTTCCCAAGAGTGGGATTACTGGATGGTCGATGAGTATCAAGATACCAGCCCCGTGCAAGTGGCGCTTTTACGTCATCTTATAGGTGAAAAAAGATTCTTCGTGGTTGGCGATCCTCAGCAAAGCATTTATCTTTTTCGCGGAGCTCGTTCGGAAGTCTTTCAACAAAAGGTGGACGAGGTTCGCAATGAAGGCGGGCAGGTTGAAAGTAAACTTGTCAATTACCGCTCTTCTCCGGAAGTTTTGGAGTTTTTAAATCTCTATTTTACAAGTCTGGGTAAAAACCAGTTTGCCGCGATGACGCCAGCTCCGGATAAAGAGAAAAAAGGCAACGCCCAACCGATTGCGCAGATTCAAATGACAGAAACATCTGACGATGACGAAACTTCAATGGAAGTTTTAAGTACGGTCGCCCGCATTCAAGAATTGCTTAAAGACGGCGTTCCGCCAGAGCAGATCTGTGTTTTGGGACGAACGCATAAAACTTTGGAAGATATTGCGAAAGTGGCTCAAGACCACGGTGTTCCTTTACAGCTTCACAGTGGCAGCAGTTTTTACGAGCGTCGGGAAGTTTTAGATGCCTTGGCTATTTTAAAGTTTTTAATCAATCCTCATGACAATGCCAACTTTGTCGCTCTTTTGCGTTCGCCTTGGTTTGGTATTGCGGATTCGGAGCTTTTAAAGTTCTGCCATCATTCCAAGCATTCTTATTGGAAAGAAGCTTTAAAGTCTGTCGAGTCGTTGTCGGATTCTCATCCGATCCGTTCGCTCAAAGGCCTTTTGGGAATGAGTGAAGAAAAGGGGCTCTCGTGGACGTTAAAGTCTGCACTGGTTGATTTTGGTCTTTTTGATTATTCCGCTAAAGTTGATTCCACGGGACGTCGAGAAGCCAATCTTTGGAAAGTCCTTTCGCTCCTTTCCTCCGAAGAACGACGTCCAGGATTTAACTTTTTAGATTTCTTGGATGCGAGTTTAGAGACCTTGACTGCGGATAAAGGTGGCGAGGACGCGGATGCAACTCCGGTGATTGAACCGAAAAGAGTGAACTTTATGACGGTGCATGCCTCTAAAGGTTTGCAGTTTGACCAAGTGATTTTACCTGGTATGGGACAAGATCCACGAGCCAGTCATGCGTCGGTTTTCAGCGTTCGGGAGAATGATGGCTTATGGTCACTCAAAGTGCGTAACGATGAAACTCAAGCAATGGATGGAAGTATTTTGGCCGATCAAATCACCGAAGAACTTCGTCAAAGGGAAGCCGAAGAGTTTAATCGCGTTCTTTACGTGGCCTTAACTCGGGCAAAACTGGGGATTACTTTGCTTTGGGATCGCAAAGTGGGCAAAAAATCATGGGCGGCTCACTGTCCTTTGAATTTGGAAGAAGGCCTCCACGAAGAAAAGGATTTTTCCTACCTTGTTCGGGTTGAAAACACGCGTCCTGAAAAAATGCTGCAAGAAACTTTGGCAAATAAGGATGTGCGCAAGCCTTGGACTCATACTATCCCGGAAGCAGTAAAAAGATCTGTTTCGGTGACGTCCCTGGTGGCGCCGGAGTCGGCTCATGATTCCGTTTATGTTCCGAAGGCCAGTCAAATGGGAGTGGGGCTCGCGAAAGCTCAACAGGGAACTCAAGCTCATCGTCTTTTTGAATCCTTGAAGTATTCTTCTTATGAGGACTTGCTCGGTATCATTGAACCCGAATTCAAAAAACCATTAGATTATTTAAAGAATGCCTCTGAAATCCCTTTGTTCGAGATCATTGAAAAAGGCTTTGTGGAGTGGGGGTTTGCCATGAAGCAAGGATCCACTTTGTTACAGGGACAAATTGATCTTTGGGGAGTCATCAACTCGACGCTTTGGGTGGTTGATTACAAGACGGGATCCCAAAAGTATTCAGATGTCGCATTTCAACAGTTGAAAGCTTATGCCTGGTCTTTAAGAAAGATGGGCTATGCGGATGGTATCCAGGACGTGAAGCTGGCGGTGGTATATCCACTTGATGAAGTTATCAAAATAAAAACATTATCAGATCTTCCGGCGATTGAAGCTGAAATGGAAAAGCTGTTACAAGAATCGCTTGTCTAGTTGTTCCGGTTTCCCTATCATTTCATTATGAAAAGAAAACCTTGGCCGCTTATTATCATCGCAGTACTTCATATTTTTGCGCCTTTCGGAAATCTGCTGCTAAATGCGATAAAGTCCGGTCGAAGTATTTCTGAACAATGGTTTTATTGGTCTCAAGTTCTGCCGAAGTCCTTGGTGTTTATTTATGTTATTGTTCCGATTGTAGCCGGGATTTTAATTCTTATTTGCCGTCGATGGAGTTATTGGCTTTATTTAGTCTGCCTGGGGCTTGTCTTTATTTCGAACGTCTATAGCTTCACGACGAATGCGAACCTGATGTCTTTTGTACTTTTGGTAGTGGTGGTCATCGCTGATCTTTTAGTGGTCGCCTATTTTGTGGTTCCGTCGGTCCAGAAAGTTTATTTTGATCCGCGTTTGCGTTGGTGGGAAGCCGCCCCTCGCTATCACTTTGATATTGAAGGTCAAGTCAACGGAACTGCGGCTTTCATAAAAAATTTGGGTCAAGGGGGCTTGTACTTGACCACAGGTCCTGAACTGTCTGAAGGGGATCGAGCAGATATTTTCTGGAACTTTGAAGGTATTGAGGTGCGCATACCGGGGAAAGTTGTGTATAAAAGCAATCGTCCCGATTTTCCTGGTTACGGAATTAAATTTGATCCTCATCCAGAAGGCGAAAAGAAGGTGTCGCAGGTCATTGCCACACTTCATCGTCGGGGTAAGATTGTGGTCGAACGTTTACCTGGGCCCGAAGATAGCTTCGGTGTATGGTTGAAGAAGCTTTTTACGACCGGCGAAGGTCTTTTCCCGCGCATAAGAAAATCATAAAAAAAGCGCGGGCTCTTAGAGAGAGCAGAAACCCGCGCTTAAACAAACGTGCCAAAAAAATATTAAATTATTGTTCGTACTCTGAATGGAAGATTTTCGTGTAACGAGCTAAATCTTCGATCACGTACATCGCATTTGCGTGAGGTGTGCTGACCGCTTTTGGTACGACGATCATGCCCGCCAGGCGAGACAATGAAATCTGGCCACCGGCTTTCAGTGGCGTCATGCTGTTTCCAACGAGTTCCACCAACAATTCCTGACCCAAACCTAAAACGGGCATTGCCGAAGCAAGTTGCGCATTTTGCTGTTTGATCTGGCTAAGCTGTCTTAAAAGTGGTTGAAGCTGTTCAACATCCACTGTTTTCAAACCAATTTGAAGCTGAGTCAAAGCGCTGTTCGTTGTTGCTAACATACTTCTTAACAACAGAACTTGCTTATCCATCGCCATATTTGGATTGTCTTTGATTTCTTCTGGCGTTGCTAGAACATGACCCGCATTCAGGGTGTTCAAAGTCGCCGTCAAATCATCCACTATTTTTTGGTTAGCAGCCATGTTCGCGATAACATCCGCATCGGATTTCATCACGTCTTGTGCTGTTTTTCCTTTGTAAGCTTCTGTTTTTAGAAGAGCCGCCACTTTTTGTTGAAGCTTAATATCTTCAACTAGCAAGTTTTGGATTTTTTGCCCCAAAAGGGATCTGTTTTCTAAAACCAGTCCGCGTCGAGCCGCAACCGCGATCAAAGCATTCGCACCGACAGAATTATCCATCGCCGCAAACTTGATCGACGCTTGAGACGTCGATTTTTGACCGAAACGAACCGCTGTCGGACGATCTGTCAACGTTTTGCCGCCTTTTAAAGTCGTCACTTTAAAGAATTCCGCAAAAGAATCCATGCCCATCGCTTTGTATTGGTTCGTACTCGCGATAACCGCTACGGAGGCTGTATCTAACATCGTGCGGCTGATCGGTGCGGCCACTCCAAGGGAAGCGATCTCATGATTTGGGGTCATGATGCCGGCTTGCAATTGTCCTGATAACACTTCAAGAAGTGTGATCATATTTGGGGATTCAGTCGCACTGCTGATTCCTTTGAAGTACTGTTCGAACTCGTTGTATGAAATCCAACCCGTAGAATCCTGCATGTTGCGAACGGGGTTTGCTTCCAACAAGAATTGCAAAGCAAAGGTCTTGTCATAGCTAATACCCAAAGTGTCAAAACGGTCCGGAGAATCGAATTGATCGTACAGTGGACGAGCTTCGATAACCCGGATTTCTATTTTGTCTTCCGTCGTTGGTTTGCCGTCAGATCCCATAACTTGAGTCTGGTATTTAACCGGGATCGGGAACAGACGAGCTTCGATTTCCTCGTTCGTTTCACCGTGAGGGCTGTCCGTGTTTGGTGTGCGGATCAGTTCATGGAAGAAATCATAACCAAGTTGAGCGGCATTAATGTAGTCCGCCATTTCTTCATTGCTTGTGGCCGTGTCATAGATGGCCATTTTAAATAAATCATCTAAAACACCACGGATTGCATTGAAAGTGCGCAATGATTGATTGATGGCCGCTACTTTATTATTCCAATTGAATTTCAGACGGTCACTGGCTACGTAGGCACGGTTGTAAGCACGGTGGTAATCTTGGATTTCGTTTTTAACGATTTCCGTCGCACTAGCACCATTGTCGTATCTTGTACAAGCCGGCACATCACCAACTTGGTAGTCCCAACATTGCGCATATTGTTTAATCAAACCTTTTTCGCGAACGTTCTTTTTAACCATTTCTGACGTATAACGGAACTTCATGAACTTAGGAAGTTGAGCGATAGATACTAAGTTATCGCGAACTTCAAGTTTATCATTCCCGTTCACAAGGGCGCCGCCAGAAACTTTCTTGGCCGCCGCTTCAGAAAGCTCGATACGACCGGTGTAAATTGCACGCAAAGCATGCAAGTCATAAGGACCAGGACCTTGATAGTTCATTTCCGAAGAGCCTTGGTAATCCATCACTGAAGAGTAATTACGGTCCGTGTTTTCACCGGCGAAGTTAAAGTTTGCTTTATCGTAAGTGGCTTTGAAGTTGTGGTTCAAGCCGATCGCATGGCCTACTTCATGTGACAATGTCAAAAGAAGTTCTTTTTTGAATGCCGTTCTGAAATCAAGCTGCAAGAAAGAATCATGGTATTCGCCACGTGAACGCAAGAAGCAAGTTCCACGTTTGCTAGCCGCTGATTCGAATTTTGCGCGCATTTCATTGATGTTCGCTTTTTGAGCTAAAAGCTCGCGAACTTCATTTGAAAGACCTTGTTCAGAGTTCAGTAACTCACGCGCAATGATGGCTTCCATCATGACAGGATCATCTCTGAATTCAGATTGGAAAGATTGTTTCAGAACGCGGCTGGCAAAAGACTTTTTCGAGTCAAATTGAACGTCAGAAACTTCATTTCTTAAGTTTTCAATTTGCGGCCGCAAAGCGCGGATGCTTTTAGATTTCGCCATGGCATTGAGAGAGTTCAATTGCTTGCGCTCTGGAGCCGCAGATTGCAATAGACGTTGCAAAGCCGCGCTGTACTGTTTACCAGTGCTTAATAATTTTTGAGCGGCATCTTGATCGCCAGTAGCCTTGCCCGCTGCCGCTGATTTAGCCGCCTCGGCTTTTTCCGCAGCCATTTGCTCTTGCAGTTTTTTTACTGCATTCACTTTAGCCGTTTCTAAAAGAGCTTCATAACGGCGACCCTCTTTATGCATTTCAATCGTGCCGACAACTTGTTTTTCAATATTGCCAGAGTAAATAATAACGTTATTGGCTACGTTGGTCCCAGAGTATGGATTTGGTGCCGACTGCGCAACACCCAAAAGTCCATTGGCCGTAGGCATATCCATGAACCATAAATAGTTGCGATCCAAGTCACCCAGGCGACCTTGATTTGATTCATCTTCAATTTTTAGAACGATGTAATCACCTGAACGCTCGTTTTCCGTTCCACGGAAAGCCATGCGGAACGTTGCATTCCATTCCGCGACGACTTCTTGAGAAACTTCAATGATAAGTTTACGGCGATCTTCCGACATTTCTTTCGTCAAACCACCAACCCAGTAAGTCAAGACCTTACCATTACGGAAGTCATGAATAGTTGGTTTGTAAGACTGACTGCCTTCACGACCTTGACGGACGTCATTGCCGGTATTTGTATCAGTCATTGTGAAGATGTTAAAATTCAAAGAGTTTTGGAAAGACGGTGACCAGTTCGGTGCAAACTGCACGAACTCGTTGCGATCCGCCACGCGACGGAAAGAAACGCGTTCACTGATATTATAGTTGAATTGTTCACCTGTGGTACTAGCACTGTGGCAACCATAAAGAACGGTGTAGGCCCCTTCAATAGAGAAGTTCAACATGCCATCTTTAGCTAAACGCATATCCATATTAGCCACGTTTTGTGAACCCGCGGCTTTGATGCAAGAACCTGAGTCAAAGAAAGCTAAAGGAGAGTTCGAAATAGGAATCGTGCTTTTCGCCAAGTCGACTTCTAAATATTGAGCATCTTCTTTTTTAGCTTCAATCAAACGCGCGACTTGAAGTTTACTGCCATCGGCATCGGTATCTTCAAGTTTAAAGTATTTTACGGGAAGGCTCATTAGCTCTTCGCGGTCCTTCGTGCCTTGGCCCTGGTAAGTGACCAAAGCTTTTTGGTTACGAACAACCAAACGATCTTTTTCTAGCTCAAAAGCAACCACGGACATGTCGCCGCTAAAGCCGACGTAACCGAAAGAAATCATATTCGACGCACTTTCAAAAGTACGACGGAAATAGAAGGAACCTTGAAGGTCAGAAACCTTGATCGTATTTAAAGGATCAAACAATCCCCCTGGGCGGCTGCGAGTCGCGGAAGAGTTTTTAGTAACTTCCACCAAGCCTTGGGATTGCGCCTTAGAAACTTCATCAAAAACAAGGGCACTTGAAGTATTGTACTTACCGTCAGCAACACTCATGCGGATGTTTTTGTATTTTACGGGAACGGTCGCCGCAAAACGAAGAACGCAAGAGGCTTCTTTATTGCCTACTTCGGCGACGTCTTTACACGGGATGATTTCGCCATTGGCATTGCCTGTTGCGTAACGACGGGCTTCATCTTCCGTCAAAGATTTCACGTCGATAACTTCAAACACTTTCATGTCTTTAGCATCAAGCTTAGTGAATACTTTAGATTGGTCGGGGATGAATTTCATGTTGATGCTTAAGCGCTCTTGAAGCTCTGAAGCGGTCATCACTTGGCCGTCCAAAGCCTCAGATCTATATAATTGGTCTAACTGGTCCGCTTGCTTAGCGCCACCGATTTCTTCGCGGGCATCTGAGGTCAAAGCCAAACGGATATGCGTGGCTTTTGAGAATTCTGTTTCACGAAGAGTTAAGTTCGAAGTTTCCTCGCGCAATTCATTTTTAGTTCTTTCTAAGATACCTTTAGACTGAACCGCGAACTTGAAAAGAGGAACTAAAAGAGTGATTGGCGAACGCTTTGCCAAAGCTTCTTGACGTGCTTTAGCGGCCGCTTCAACCTTAGTTGAAAGAGCCTTCACCGTCGCATTGTCTTTGGCTTTTTGCATTTCGATTGCAGTTCTAACTTCTAAAGAACTGACCGCGATTTGCTTTTCAAAAGACGTCAGTGATCCAAGATCGGAAGTCACTTTATAGGCCGTAACGAATTTAGAATCGACACCAAAAGCAATCTTCATGGATTTGTTTTCTTGGCCAGCAACTTCTAAGTCATTAAACATAAAGCGCATGCGTTCTGGAACGGAAGACTCATCGGCATCTAAGCCCACACGAGTCTTGCCGAATAAAGCTTTATCAGAAGAAATGCTTTGAGAGCGAACGGCGGGTTTTGAAGGAACGTCAAATCCGGCACCGTCTTGAACAGTTCCGAAGTCAGAGATGGCGAAGATCGCCAAAGTATCTGAATCACTCAGTCTCGCATCTCGAGTTTTTGTACAACCCGAAATGAACAGCACCAAGGCGACTAAAGACATCACGGCCTTGTTGACTTGAGTTTTGTTAACCATAGTTCTCTCCGTTCCTTAAATGTCACTGCCTTTGGCCACATCTTATATAGAGGCTTTGAGGGCAGGGACTCTCTCTGGAGTGAAATAAATGCATTCAAGGTGCCATCAAAAAAAACCAACAACTGGGCTGTATTGGATTTCACGCCAGAAAGGTGTGTAGAAGATGAACAGGAGACAATTCGCGGAATATCAGTTTGAAACAAATATAAGAGGACTAAAATCCGAAGATTTTTCCACAAGATAACTGTGAAAATGGGCGCAACAGGCGGCGTCCTTCAAATGTGAGGGCAGCATCCGAGGAATGCGCGCGGCTTTATTTCTCTCTAAACTCCAGGCCTCGCGCGAGGCCGGGAAGAAACTTTCCGTGGCTTTTAGGGGATCGAAAGTCTTTTGGAAGTTGAAGGTCCCTAAAGAGGGGACCGCCTTAAGGGGGTGACGAGATAAAAGCCATTCAACGGTTTCGATAAAATAGTCCGTCGGTCGATAAAGCTTTCCTTCGACCAAGACGGTTTTTTCGTCCCTATGGGCTTCATCGACGCTATAAAACGCCGTCCAATCAATATCAAAAATGATATCCACGTGATTTGGGTTTTGCGCAAAAGCTTGAAGGGAAAAGCAAAGACTAAAAAGGATCAAAATGAGCCGCAAGCGCATTGATAAAATCCTTTAGAAAGTGGCCGTTAAAGATCCATAGAGGATAGATGTTTTTTCATCGATAATTTGCACGTTCGAGTCATTGCCATTTGGGCGCAATGAAGATCCTGAATTCGTATGGCCCACGGCCACGGCAAAAGAAGGATTGATCTCAAAACCCAGTTCTTGAGACATTTCGAAACTGTCTCTCATCACATTTTGGTAAGACCACGCATTTTTATGAACAAA
Organism: Bdellovibrio bacteriovorus; assembly: GCF_001592735.1. NCBI lineage: Bacteria > Pseudomonadati > Bdellovibrionota > Bdellovibrionia > Bdellovibrionales > Pseudobdellovibrionaceae > Bdellovibrio > Bdellovibrio bacteriovorus. The sequence goes on along the minus strand of NZ_LUKE01000001.1, from coordinate 584,926 downwards.
CTCTCCCGAAATGGAAATTCCATATTTAAAGCCATAGCTGATAGACAGGGCTTGGGCCGACGAATATTGATTATTCACACGTCCATCTAAGGCGGTTTCAAATTGATGAATGTTGCGACCCAATGAAACAGACCCGCTGATTTCTAAACTCGGAACCAGACGCTCTGGATTGATCATACCCACTAAAGTTGTTGAAAGTGCGGTTTGTAGGCTTTGTCTTTTGTAAGAGTCTTTTGACGTCGGGGCGACAGCAGAGACGCGGTAACCTAAAAGAAGGCTGCTACCCACTTTGCCTGGAGTGCGGGTGAGGCTTAAGGACGTATCTGCAAAATCGCTATTCTCTGAATAACGCATATCTTGCGAATATCCGCCTTGAAGGCGCATGCCGTAAGTTTCGGTGAATTTATAGCTAAAACGAGTCAAATAGTCAGCCGATTCTTGGCGAGTGCCATCTTGAAAATCGACGAGGCTTGAAGAGCGGCTGGCATTGATATAGCCGCTCCAGCGGCGGCCTTCTTTTTTGGGTTGCTGTATATTGAATGCCGACGTTGCTGTGGCATTGTAATTAGCCAAAGCAGGGTGAGCCAATACGCTGACAGCAAGAATACCTAAAATAGATCGCACAGCTAAATTCATGATTTGGCTCCTCACCGAATCTAAGTGCGAAGATGATGCCATGAAATAAAAGCAGGAGCGGCGCCGTCAGACGCCTTAAGATGTCTAGGATTTAAACAGGTGACCTTAAAGGGGCAGGGTGCAGCTGATGCGCTCAAGATCTCCAGATAAAAACGAAGTTTTTACGGTTCCGGGAATCACGATGCGACGACCTTGAGCGCCGACATGATCTCCGTCTGCTTTGGCGACGTACATTTTGGTAAGGTTGATTCCAACCCATTTACCAGTTCCGTAATAACAAAGAACTTCATCTAAGGTCGTTTCGCAAAGCTGATTTTCAACCCAAGAATCGCCACCCAAAATTCCACCGTTATAAACAAGGCCGTTCATGATGATGTTTTTGGCGTTATCCACAGTGATGCTAAATTTACCAACTTCTGAATTACAGAACAGGCTTTGTCCGACAGAGGCGCGTTGGTTGAGTTCCTCGCGCAGCTCCCATATATCCCAAGGCTTTGCTGAAGCGATTTGACACATAGAAAAGATCATTCCAAAGATAATGAGATTTTTAATGACGTTCATAAATTAAAACTCCTGCTTGCTCGGTTGAAGAAATATGGAAGCAAGGGTAGCGCCATCATTCAAATTCATTGCCGCCGAGATGAATGCTACAGGCCTGGCCTTTTTTTCATGATGAAACTCAAAACTGTCACTGCCTTAAAAGACATGCACCCGGCGCAGCTTGACACCCTTGGCAGGAATCGTGACTATTCAAGGGTGAACATCAATCGCGATTATATCATTATTTATTCGGACGGTGCTTGCTCTGGAAACCCAGGTCCTGGGGGCTGGGGCAGTATTATTTTAACACCTGAAAACTTAGTAAGGGAATTGGGTGGTGCGGAAAGATCCACCACCAACAACCGTATGGAGATGGCGGCGGCGATTGAGGCGTTAAAAGTTGTTCAAGCTCGGCCGGAAGCCATTCACTTTTACACCGATTCTACATACCTGATTCGCGGCATTACGCAATGGATTTGGGGATGGAAAAAACGGGGATGGAAAACGGCCGAAGGTGAAGACGTTTCCAATCGTGATTTATGGCAAGACTTGGCCGAGGTCGTACAAAAACGCGGCACCAATGGCAAAATTGAATGGAAGTATTCTCGCGGACACGTGGGAATTCCGGGCAATGAGCGTTGCGATCGCATTGCGGTGGCGTTTTCCAAAAATGATTATGTGAATTTGTACGAGGGTTCTTATGAATCTTATGGACATAATCTTATGCAAATTCCTTCTGATACGTCTTTGCCAGAAATGCGACAACCCGGAGAGAAGAAACAAGCCTTCAGTTATCTGAGTAACTTGGGCGGTCTTGTTTATCGCCATAAGGACTGGCCCTCGTGCCAGCGTCGTGTCAGCGGAAAATCGGGGGCTAAATTTAAAAAAGCCACTTCGGCCGCCGATGAAATTGAAATCTTGAAGGCATGGGGTTTAAGTTCGCAAACTCCCATCCAGGAAGGCTAAGCATCATGGAAATTTCCAATCGACATGTTTTAATCACCGGCGCCAGTCGGGGTATTGGTAAAGCCTTTGCCAAGATGTGCGCGGAAGATAAGGCCCAGTTGCATCTCGTTTTAAGAAAAGAAGACGAAGAGCTGGTGCAGGCCTTAAAGGAGGCAGGTGCAAAATCGGTAAAAACATATTACGCCGATTTATCCTCGCGCGAAGGTGTGGAAGAGCTTTTGGAAAAAGTCAAAAATGTCCCGGTGGAGCTTCTTTTTAATAATGCCGGAATGTTAACCGGTGGTTTGCTAGAAGAACAGCCCTTGGATGATATTTATAAGATGTTTCAAGTAAACGTCCAGTCGTTGGTTCATCTGACCCAGGCGGTTTTACCGGGAATGCTTGAAAGAAAACGCGGAAAAATTATCAATAATTCAAGTGTTTCAGCCTTCATGCACTTTCCCAGTGCGACGACGTATGCGGCCTCTAAGGCGGCGGTCTTAGCATTTACAGAGTGTTTGAAGTTAGAATTAAAAGACACCGGTGTTAGTACATTGCTTTTAATCACGCCGGGGGTGAAAACTCGGATGTTTGATGAAATCGAAAAACTATATTCAAAAACTTTTGCAGTACCCAAAGACTCAATCACGCCGACAAAGTATGCGCAGATGATTCGCGAAGCGATCTTACATGATTTGGATGTCTTAGAGCCGTCCGGTTTTACAGGCGTAGGGTTGAAGATTGCTAAATACGTGAAGCCTCTTTTTGAGTTTGAGGCTTCTAGGAAATTCAAAAGGCCTAAGGCTTAAACTCCATCACGCCCGCACCAACAGCACCCGTCACGGTCAGCTTGATAGGCTTGTCCTCGATGGAGCGCATAGGAACAGGGAAAATTATTGAATAAGGTGTGTAAAAGCGGTTGTGGTAAGGATACAAACCTTCGATTTCAACTAGCTGAAGTTTCAGCTTCGTGGCTCGGCCTTCATAACGTTTGCCTTCAACGTCCAAAAAGATTTTCCAAATGGTATTCTTTTTAAAAAGATCGTCGTTTTTTCTGTCTGGCGTATAGAAGCTTAAAAAGATTTCTGATTCGCGATTTAAGCGAGTCTCAAACTTGGCTTTTTCTTCGGCAAAACGGGCTTCATCCCACTGATACAACATAGCGGATTGCTCCAGTTGGGCTTGGGCCACTTGTGAAGTGATGATCGTCGATTCCATATCCAGAATATTATAAAAACCTGAATAACGGCGAACGCTGTCAGAATGTTTGGTGATCACTCCCATATAGTCCGTAGTGGTCTTCATCGTATGGCCCGTAGGGGTCACTTCGTAAGAAGCACAGGCCGTAAAAAATAAAGCAAATGACACTAAGATCTTTTTCATTATTTGGACTCCAAAAAGCCATCAAGGAAATTTTTAATATCGGCAAAGACCGTGGAACGAATTGTATCGTTGATCAGTTCATGCTTTGCATCTGGGTAAACGAATAATTCTTTTTTCTTGCTGCCGATGTGTTCGTAAAAGTTTTTTGCTGCTTCCGAGCTAACCACCGGGTCTGCACTTGAAATTACAAAAAGCGCGGGCTTTTTAATTTCATTGGCCCGTGGGGTCACGTAAGCAAATGAATCTAAAAATCCTAAAAAGGCCCCTGAAGAAATTCGATTGTGACGAAGAGCATCTTGTTCGTATTCACGAATAACGTCCGTATCACGAGTAAGCATGTCATTGGAGAGTTCATTTCCCAAAGTTACTTGAGGCAAAAGCATATTTAAAATCTGTGCGCCGCGAGCTTTGATGGCCGGAACATTTACGGCAATTCCTAAAAGCGGAGAACTCACCACGATCGCGTCGCATTTAAGTTCGGGATTGCGGATCATGGTTTTAAGCTGAATCAATGCGCCCATTGAATGGCAAAGCAAAATGACAGGTCCTTTTTGCACCTTTTCATTTTTCATCACCATATCTAAAAATATTTTGTAATCGCGAGTGTAATCATCGAATTCAGAAACAAAACCGCGACGACCTTCGGAGCGACCGTGACCGCGCAAGTCCCAGCCATAAAAACTCCACGAATCATTTTCAAATGCCGAGATCAGGCGGTGATAAGATTCCGAGTGTTCGCCTTGACCGTGAGTAAATATAATAGTGCCTTTCGCTTTCGGGTTGTCCCAAATTTGAAAGAACAAATTGATGTCGTTGTAGCCTTTGAAAAAGCCTTCAGATCTTTTGTACATACCTCAATAGCATGCCGTGTGCCCCGGGGCTGGGGCAAGTCAAATTAGACCCCGGACCACGATTGTATCTTGGGCAAGAGCTGCTTTTTCTGGATGATCGATGTTGTAATGAATACCCCGAGACTCTTTACGACGAAGGGCGCATTCAATGGAAAGATCGGCCACGGTGGCGATATTGCGCAACTCTAAAATGTCCGAGTGGATCTTCATGTTGGAGTAATATTCTTTTGTTTCTGCCAGGATGTTTTTTAAACGGTGCTGAGCGCGCTCTAAGCGTTTATTAGAGCGAACAATACCCATGTAGTTCCACATCGTGCGACGAATTTCATCCCACATATGATTGATCACGATCATCTCGTCATCGTTAGATTCTTGGGGATGCGTCCAGGGCTTTGGTTCTAACGGAAAAAGTGTTTCGGCGTCGCTAACGGAATTAATCTTCTGCGCGCAGTTATGAGCGGTCGTTAAGCATTCCAACAAAGAGTTGGAAGCTAAACGGTTGGCTCCATGCAGACCCGTGCATGCGGTTTCCCCTACGGCCCAAAGGCCGGGAATATCGGTGCGACCATCCACATCGGTCACGACTCCGCCGCATAAATAATGAGCCGCCGGGACCACAGGGATGGGTTGCGTGCTCATGTCGATGCCGTACTCTAAGCATTTGTTAAAGATGTTGGGGAAGCGATTTTTTAAAAAATCTCGATCCAATTTTGTCATGTCCAAGAACACGCACTCTGCACCCGTTTTTTTCATCTCATTGTCGATAGAGCGAGCCACGACATCACGGGGGGCTAACGAACCCAAGGGGTGATATTTCGGCATGAAAGCGTGACCGTTTTGATCAATCAGCTCGCCCCCTTCGCCGCGCAAAGCTTCAGAGATAAGAAAGTTTCTCGATTCGCGATGAAAAAGGCATGTGGGGTGAAATTGCATGAACTCTAAGTTGGCGATTCGCGCACCCACTCTGTAAGCCATGGCAATGCCGTCACCCGTGGCGCCTCCCCAGTTCGAGGTGTAAAGGTAGACTTTGCCAGCGCCGCCGGTGGCAAGGACGGTGTTTTTTGCTACAAAAGTATGCACTTCGCCGTCGTTTTTATTTAAGGCATAACTGCCGATGCAGGTGACGGGACTCATGTCGTCGGGATTGACCTCTTTATTCACGATCAAATCAATCGCGTAATAACGTTCCATGAGTTCGATGTTCGGGTGCTCCTGGACACGTCTCAAAAGAGTGCGATGAATTTCTAAACCAGTTTGGTCTTCAAAGTGTAAAATGCGGCGAAAGCTGTGTCCGCCCTCGCGCGTCAAATCAATTTCCTGAGTTTCCTCGGAACCGCGTTTGCGAACGTCAAAATGAACACCCCAGTTTATTAAATCATGAATACGATCGGGGGCTTGTTCGACATAGTCTTTGACGACAGTTTCTTTGCAAAGACCGGCTCCGGCTATCAGTGTGTCTTGCAAGTGGGATTCAAAGCTGTCTTCATCCGACATGACGGCAGAAATTCCACCTTGAGCCATCGCGGAGTTTGTGCCGCCCGCGGTTTCTTTGGCAAGAATGATGACTTTTCCCTTCACAGAGAGCTTCAAAGCCAAAGCCAGTCCAGCAGTTCCCGAGCCGATAATTAAAACGTCGCAGTAATGAGTACTCATAATGGCTCATCTTCTACTCCTTTTGTTGGCATTTGCAAAGGACTCTTGCTTGATTCTTACTAGTTTCTAAAACTACAATGAAATCAACGACTCTGGTTCATTCTTTGACGGAAAGGAATCCTCACTAATGAAGGCCAAATTGATTGCCGTTCTTGTTGTCATTGCTGCCGTATTTATCGGCGCGGTGTTGTGGCGAACGGATAGCTTCGTTTATGGTGATCGTATGAGTTGGGTGGAAGCCCAAACGCGAACACAACTAGGTTCCATTCAAAAGTCTTTAGCAACGGAATTAAAATCTTTGCAAAGATTGGTGGCGACTTTTAATGCCGACAATTTTCAAAAAAATAAAATCAATTGGAATTCATTAAGCCCATATTATGCGGCCGCTTCTTTTTCGGTGAGCGGAACAACACTTGAACCTCAAATGGTTTTAGTTAAAGAAAATTCTAAAGCCGCAGCATGGACAGGCGAGTTTGTAAAAGCGGCCATTGGAAATTTGGATGCACGGGGAGCGGATTTAAAATATTTCGTGAAGCCTTTCCAAGATTCGCAACGAGGCCGTTATGTGGCTTTGGTGTTTATTGAAGGCAATCGCGCCTATGCGCTTTTCGGATCGGGTGAAATCTTTCAGTCTTTGATCGATTCGCAACGAGGATCTTTAAGTTCTTTTTCTATCGTGACGAACAATGGTTTGACCGTGGGTCATTCGGTTCCAGAATACCTTGGCACGGTGATGCGTGATGACCCCGTGTTTAAAGAAGCGCAAAGTGCGGGCGCCACTCATGGCAGTAACACTTTCAATTTAAGTTCGGGCGAAATTTTTGGCATGTACGAAAGCATCCCCCAAAGTAACTTGTTGGTGATCAGCTCCGCCCCTTTGCAAGAAACCATGAAAGGCCGCACGGGCTTGTGGTGGCAGTTCCTGTTGATGGGTTGTGGGCTGGTGGCTGTCGGTACGGCGGCGGTGGTGTGGGTGATTACGCCCGCAGAAAAACGTATCGAGGACTTGGAAGCGCAAGTAGCCGCTCCAAGGCCGGCTATCATGGCAGCAAGCTTGCCCCCCGTGGTAAAGGAAAAAGTGATCGCGCCTGATCCGGAAATTGCCAAGAAAGAGAAAATGCAAGCCTCTATGAAAGTGGCTTCCGCGTTGGCTCATGAAATGAGTGGTCCATTGGCTTCGATCTTGGGTTACACCCAAACTATTTTGGCGCAGTCGCCATCAAGTGATGTTACTCAAAGTGCGGACTCAATCATCCGCGAAGCTCGTTCGGCACGGGGAGTTTTGGATAAGCTTCTGGGTTATGCCGGTGAAAAATCACAAGAAAAGAACTCCTTAAAGCTGGAAGGCCCTTTGGTGAAATCGTTAAAGGCGATGGATGCAACCTTCAGTATGAAGGGTGTGAAAATCAATAAGAACATCCAAGAAACTCGCGCTTTAGATCTGGATGTCGACGGTGTGATTCGCGCTTTAAATAATATTTTTAATAATGCGGTTGAAGCCATGGAGCGCATGCCGAAAAAAGAAATCACCGTGAATCTTTTTGAAGATCACCAAGGCGTGCATCTTGAAATCCAAGATATCGGGGAAGGGATTGATGCGGCGAACGTGCAAAAAGTTTTTGACCCGTTTTTCACGACGCGTTCGTTTCAAAATCACATGGGCTTGGGTTTATCCGTGGCGTTCGGGATTTTAAAACAACATCACGCTGAAGTCAGTCTTGAGTCCCAGCGGGGCCAAGGTACGAAAGTAAATATTTTATTTAAACCATCCGTGCAAACAACTTTAGCGGCTCCGGTTGCTAAAAAAGAACCTGAGGCGGTCTTGATGTCTGTGGATCTTCCGCAATTGAAAGTTGAATCTGTTCACCGCGAAGAAGCCGAAACTGCTTTTGCCGAAGTCAAAGCCACCACGCCTGAAGTTTCGCCGGTAGATGTGAATATCGAAAGCCTTTTGGAGCTGCCCGAGGCCGCTCCCGAAATAACACAAGATACTTCGAAGATGTCATTTGTCGAAGAAGAGCCGATTGAGCCGATGAAGCCGGTTAATTTAGTAACCCCACCGCCGACTGTAGATGACGCGACCGTGGTTCTGGCAGCGCCACCCAAGACTTCGAAACTGGATTCTTATCATGTCGAGATTCGTCGACCTGGAAAGAGGATTTAATTGGATATTCGTCAGCATAGCTCGCAATTCACAGTTCATGTATTTACCGCCGACGTGGATATGGGGGCGCCTATCAAAGTGGCGCTTTCTCAGGCGGGCTATGATGCTTTTTATTTTCAAGATCCCAATCTTTTAGAAAATGCGTTAAAAGAATCCGCGCCGCATATTTTGGTTTTTTCAACTCAAGCTCTGTATGGCACTTTGGCGGAGTTTGTGGAGCATGTGCGCAAGATCAACGATGAAATTAAAATGATTGCGGTGGCCACGCTAGAACAATTTGAAATTCTAGCACAATACGGATCCAATGGTTTTAGCGATGTGGTGGTCGAAGATAAAATCGCCATCGATCAACGTGTGTTATGGTCGGTGGATCGTGTTTGTGAAAAAATCTTTCTTACATATCAAAATGAACAGCTCTTTGATGACCTAGAAGCAAGCAAAGCGATTGCTGGCAGCGTGCAAGCCTCAGCTCCGGTGATAGAGGCGTCGGCTCCGGTCGCCGCAGCGGCACAGGTTGAGTTCATTTCTCCGCGCATCGGGGACTATCGCTCGGCGCAAAGCAAAGAAGACATGGTTCAAAAATATTTGAATAACTTACCGCAGATGGTTTGTCTGTTCTTTAAGTTTTTACCGACGGTGCGAAGTTTTGTGGCGACCCATGCCACGGGAATTCCGGCCTCTGACATTCAAGGTGTGGGCGTGCAGTTAGATTCCGCCGACATGAAAGAACTCAACTCACAAATGGCGATGGGGCTTTTACCTTCCCGCTTTATGGATATGCTTACAGAAGCTTTTCATTTCCGACCACCCAAGGCGTTGCCGCTGTATGCGCACAATAATCTTGAAGGTGTTTTTGTGTATTCAGGTGAAGTGAATAAGCAATTAAGCACGGCCATGACCGAAGAGTTTTCTTTGATGTCATTATGTTATTCCAATTTAGTTTTAGAAAAGCGAGTGGATACGTTAGAAGTTCAAGACTATGTCACGGAACTGTACAATCGTAATTACTATCAAAAGATCTTGGCCGAAGAAGTTTCTCGGGCGCGACGTTTGAAACAGCCATTGTCGGTTGTGAAAGTGGCTTTGGATGATATTTACGAAATTGAGTCTTCGCTGGGGGATGCAGTTCGTGACGAGCTTTTGCGTTCGGTAGCGGCTATTATCACTAAAACCAGTCGCACCAATGATGTGACCTGCCGAACAGCCGCTAACGAGATGGCCTTGATTCTGCCGCATGCTTCAAAAAAAGGGGCGGCGATCCGGGCCGAACGTTTGCGCCGAATTATTGAAGGCACCTCCTTTATGGATAACGGCATGAAGGTTTCAATCAGCTTAGGAGTGAGTGAATACCCGACCCTGTGTGATTCAGCGAAAACTCTGGATGAAACGGCTTCAAAAGCTTTGCTGCACATCACGGATAAGGGTGGAAATAAAATCTGCCTTTATAAAGCTCCGGAAACGCATAAACCTGAATTCCAAATCCCGGCGGAGTGATCGAACCCATGGAAATGTACCGACGCACATATGCGGAAATTAACTTAAGCCATTTAGCGTACAATATTCGTGCGATTCAAAAGGCTTTTCCGCAAGTGGGATTTTTATGTCCAATGGTCAAAGCCAATGCTTATGGTCACGGGGACGTGCGCTTGGGCCTTTATCTTGAAGGCTTAGGCATTCGTCACATGGGCGTGTGTTTGATTGAAGAAGGCATTTTATTACGCAAATCCGGAGTGAATGCCGAGATCCTGGTATTCCGTGGATTTGATTTTGATGGAGCTCAAAAAATCGCCGAATACGCGATGACTCCGGTGGTGAGTTCTTGGGATCATATCGACCATCTTGAGGCTTTGGAATCAAACAGTCCTATCGGCATTCATTTAAAGTTTGATACCGGCATGAATCGTTTGGGATTCCGTCCAGAGGAAGGTCAAAAATTATTTGATCGTCTTTGGCAGAATAAAAAAATCCGTCTGAAAGCCTTGGTGACTCATTTATTTAATGGTGAAGATGCGGCCGATGAAAACGGAAAAAGTGCGGGGCAGTTAAAGGCTTTAAATCAGCTCGCACATATCTTTAAGCCCTTTAATATTTTCTGTCACGCGCTGAACTCGTCGGGAATTATCAGTGCCATGTCTTTGCAAAAGGCGAAGCCAGGCCCCCAGCATCCATTGATGTTGCAGAACTGGGGCTTGCGACCGGGGTTGATGATTTACGGCTATAATCCTTTGGCGGACAAATCAATTGTGGATCTTAAGCCCGTAATGACTTTGAAAGCGCAAGTGAATACTTATCGACGCCTCAAGGCAGGTGAAACTGTTTCTTATGGTGGAACATGGAAAGCAAATCGTGATTCCGTGATTGCGGTGGTCCCGATAGGATATGCCGATGGTTACCACCGAATTCTGTCGAACAAAAGTCATGTGCTATTTGCCGGCAAAAGAGTTCCGGTGGTAGGAAACGTGTGTATGGATTACTTGATGTTAGATGTCACCGACGTTGTTCAAAACAAAGATCTTAAGGAATTCAAAGATCAGGAAGCGGTGCTGTTTGGTCAAGATCACGGAGCGACTTTATCTCCGGAAGAATTAGCGACCCAAGCGCAAAGTATTACTTGGGAGATGTTAACGAGTGTCGGCGAAAGAGTCCCACGCGTTTACGTCGGAGGGGGACAATAGTGAGTCTGGCACACAACCTGGCAAGGATTATTTCAGGAATCGGGGCGCTGACGTTAAGTCTGACGCGCGACTTGGTTTTAGAAACCGGAAAGATTGTTTTGTTTTTTACGGAAAGTGTTCGTTTGATTTTCGCGAAACCATCAAGGTTTTCAGAAATCATCAAACACATGGAATTTATCGGCAATCAATCTGTCGGCATCATCTGTTTAACGGGTATATTCACAGGCCTGGCGTTGTCCTTGCAAATTTATCTGGGCTTTAAAATGTTCAATGCCGTGAACATGGTAGGACCCGTGGTGGCTTTAGGTATCACGCGCGAATTGGGTCCGGTCTTAACGGGGTTGATCGTGGCGGCGCGGGCCGGTGGTGCGATGGCGGCACGTTTAGGAACCATGCGCGTGAATGAACAAATCGATGCCTTAGACGTGATGGGTGTCAATACCAAGCAGTATTTGATTTCCCCGCGTTTGGTGGCCGCCGTGATTTGTATGCCGTTATTGGTCGCAGTGTTTGACTTTGTGGCGATGTTTGGCAGCTGGATCTTGTGTGTGAAGGTTGTGCAACTAGATGAAGCCGTGTTCTTTCAAAGAATTGCCGATTTAATTGAAGTAAAACACATCAATGAAGGACTTTTCAAAGGAATGATCTTTGGGGTGTATTTCGCGATCATGTGTACGTATCGTGGATTTTTCACGACCGGCGGAGCGAAAGGTGTGGGCGATGCGACCAATCAAGGCGTCGTGCAAAGCATGGTGGGTATCATTATCTTAGATTACTTTGTGTCCAACTTGATTCGTCTTTACTACAGCATCATGGGGATCACTTAATGAAATCAGAATCCGCTGTCTCTATTCGAGACGTAAAAAAATCCTTTGATGGGGGAAAAGAGTTTGTTCTTAAAGGAATCGACCTTGAAATTCCCAAAGGCAGTTTGACGGCGATCATCGGTTTTTCCGGAACTGGAAAAAGTGTCATGCTGAAACATCTTTTAGGGCTGTTTAAACCGACTTCAGGGACCATTGAAGTTTTGGGGACAGATATTTCCACCATGAATGAAGATGAACTGACTAAATTTCGTTGTCATTTCGGAGTTCTATTTCAGTCAGCCGCCCTTTTTGACGATATGACAGTGATGGAAAATGTTTGCTTTCCACTGTTTGAACATCGTCGCGATTTGAAACCTGAACAGGTCTTTCGTATTGCGGAAGAAAAGCTTCAACAAGTGGGGCTAGACCCCAAGCATTTTCAGAAACTTCCGAGCCAGATTAGTGGTGGTATGCAAAAGAGAACGGGCTTAGCACGTGCTCTCGCCCTAGATCCAGAAATCTTGATCTATGATGAGCCGACCACGGGATTAGATCCCATTCTGACGGAAATGGTGGATAATTTGATACTGAGTACCCATAAATTGCGAGAAGGCACCACGTCAATTATGGTTTCGCACGATTTGGCAGCGGCGTTTCGTATTGCCGATCACATTGCGATGTTAGATAGTGGGCGCGTTTTGCTATTTGGAACTCCAGACGATTTTTTCAACACAGATATTGAGCTGGTGAAAAAGTTCGTGAATAAAGGGATGAAACATCAATGAATTGGCTTCGTGGAGCAGAGTTTAAAGTAGGTCTTCTTGTCGTGGTGGTGGGATCATTGATCGCCATCATGTCCATGAGTGTCAGCGATGACCCTTCTTTTATGGGACGCTCTAAAAAAGCATGGTTTGTTTTACCCAATGCGGGGGGATTAGTAAAAAATTCGGCCGTTCGTTCTGCCGGTATCCCGGTCGGTGTGATTAAAAATATCTCTCTTCAAGATGGCATGGCACGCATTGATATCACGGTGAAATCGGATGTTCAATTAACGACCTCCGCGGCCATCGAAATTAAATCTCAAGGCATTTTGGGGGACGCTCACGTTGAAGTGTATCCGGGCTCTCCGACAGATCCTCCGCTAGAAGACAATGCGCAAATTTTAAATATCAAATCTGGTGGCAGTCTTGATAACTTGATGGCCTCTGTTTCGGAAGTGACAACCTCTTTAAAAGAAGTGGCAAAAAATCTTCAAGAAGCGACATCGGAAGACGGCACACGCAAACACGTTTTAGGTCGCATCGTTAAAAACATCGAAGTTTTAACGGGTGATCTGGCACAGATGACGTCCGAAAATAAAGATAAGATCGGCGATATCGTGAACGACGTTCATGAAGTCACGGCAAGCCTTCGTGAAGTCATGAATGACAAAAGCGACACGGGTTTGAAAAAAACTTGGGAGCGCCTGTCAAATTCGATGAAGAATCTTGAAGACATCACCGCCAAAGTTAATAACGGCGAAGGGGCTATCGGGAAACTTGTCAGTGATGAGCAAACTTCTGAAAATGTGACCTCAACCATCGAAGGTATCAGCGATCTTTTGGGGGCCGCTAATCGCATTCAAACGGCGTTTGATTTTAAAGGTGAATACCTTGCAGAACCAGCGGCCGTGAAGTCGTATATCGGTGTGCAAATTCAACCGGGCTTAGATCGTTACTATTATATTGGAGTTATCGACGATCCCGTGGGCGTGGTTGAAAAAACGCGCACCCAGATTGCGGGAACGGGCGGCGGTTCGCCGGCAGATTACACCGAAACCAAAACTTTCGAGAATAAAATCAAGTTCACCGTTTTATTCGCGAAGAATTTCTGGGACCTCACTCTTAAAGGGGGGTTGATTGAAAACAGTGGTGGTTTGGGTATTGATTATTATTTTTTCCGTCGGAAGTTGAAATTTTCTATGGAAGCTTTCGATTTCGGAAACTTCAAACTTAAGACGGGTGTCTCTTATACCATGTACCGCGGTATTTATTTAACGGCGGGTTACAATGTCGCTCCTGAGGAATCTCAGATGCGCGGTGGTTACTTGGGGGCGGGGCTTTTCCTTACCAACGACGATATCAAACTGCTCTTAACCAAAGCACCATTCTGATATGATGGACGAGGCCGTAAACTCCGATAAGAACTGGCTCGTAAAATCCTCCACGAGGATATTAGGGCCTTTCACTGCCGAAGAGTTGGCTCAGCAATTAAAAACCAAACAGATATCTATCATTGATGAAATTCGTCAGCCTCACGGTCGGTGGAGTTATATCCGCGAAAATCACGGCTTTATGGAAGTCATTCGCGCCATCCGTGAAGAGCAAGACGCCAATGGTGAAAACACCATGACTCATTCTATCGCTCAGCACACCAGCACCAAAACGGATGCTTTGGTTGAATTCAGAGAAGACACGGTAACGCCGCCCCCTGATTCTGACTTAACGCCGATCCCAGATCGCATGCGCTCTGCGGTGCCCGGCTTAAAAGATGTGACCCCCGTTGCGGAAAGACCGATCAATCGCGCCAATTCGGCGACGGCCCCGGCAAAAGTGTATGGATCTTCGCAAGATTCAGGTATGCAAGCGCGTATGCGCCAACAATCCGAAAAAATGCGTTGGGCGATGATTGCGGTGACGGTGATCGCGGCTTTGGCCGTCGTGTTTCTGGTCACCCGAAAAGAACAAAAAAAGGGTGGCAGTTTTAGCGAGCTTATTTCCCAAGCCATTCGTTATAAAAACTTAGGTCTTTATGAAAAGTCTTTAGCCTCTTATCAGCGCGCCGTAAAACTTCAAGAGCCTGATGCCGACACGGTTGTGCAAATGGCACCGGTTCTTATTTCAGAAGATCGTCAAACTTTGATGGGTCGTCGTGTCCTTGAAAGTGCGCTTGGCAAAGAAGGTCGCAGTCGCAGTGAAACAATGGATGCTCTTTTAGGAATCGCCGTTTCTTACATGATGGACGGCGATTTAAAACAAGCCGAAGACACTTTACAAAAAGCCATCGGTAATGAGCCTTTCAATGCTGCGGCCCTTATCAATATGGCCATCATCCAGTTAAAAAAAGGCAACTATCAACAAGCCATGCGTGATTTCGATTCGATTCATAGAAAAAATCCGCAGTCTGTATTTGCGCTGTTTGGACGGGCCATCGCGACGATGGAATACTCTCGTCGCATGAATGATTTAAACCCCTTGCCTTTATTGGTGCGAGATATTCGTGCCAGCGTCGCCAAAACCGCTTATTTACGCCAAGAACTTCTTTTGTTTCAAATCGCCGCTCAAAGTCTTTTAGGGGACGTTGATGGAGTGAATCAAGGGGTGGTGCAATTCTTAAATCAACTTTCAGGCCAAGCAAAAAACTATGTTCATCCTTTGACCATGGATTGGCGCTTCACGCAGTGGGATTATTTAGAAAAATTCTGTGCGGATATCTTCCAAAAGTATTCAACGAATCCAGAAGTTAAAGCGTTGCGTTCTGTCTGCCTGATGGAAATCAATCGCGATTCAGATGCAGCAAAAATTCTTTTGGAAGCCATGTCTGAAGCTCCAAAAGATCCTTACGTCTTGGTGACGCAGGCAGGGTATTTGGTCAAAATCGGTCGCGTGCCAGAAGCAAAAAGCATTTTGAAAATGCCCGAGCTTTCGACTCTGAACATGCGCAATCTTTTATTAGGACAAATTTGTATTGAAAGCCAAGACGTGACCTGTGCGCAGAATGCCTATGCCGCGGTTTACGCGAATGATCGTGCGAACGCGACCGCGTCTTATGGGTTAGCATGGGTGAAAATGCGTTCGAACGACCGCGCGGCCGCTTATGAATATGTGCGCGCCGGCCTTCAATCTGAATCTAACTATCTGCCTTTGTTAGATTTACGGGATCAGTTGGAGTATGAGCGATGAGGGCTCATCTTGCCCTCCTTATTTTTCTGCCACTTTTAGCTTGCGAAAAAAAGCCGGGATATCACGTCGAAGAACCTAAGCAGATCAAAATCGAAGAGCTGGCGGAAGATATCAAAGTTCCCTCTAAAGCCTGGGACCTCTTAGAATTCAAAACAGTCGGCGCGGAACCCGAAGGCGGCGGCCATGGTGCCGAAGGCGAGCATGGTGGAGGCGGTGGGGGACACGGCGGCGGTGAGGGACACGGCGGCGGTGAGGGAAAAGCGGCGCCAGCGAAGAACTATACGTTTTCGGAAGTGATCGTTTACTTGGTGCAAAAAAATGAAGGCGTTGTTCAAGGTGAGGCTGTGAAAATTCATTTACCTAAAGGGGGCGGAAAAATAGATCTTTCACGATTTATCACCAATCAGCCTGGAACTTTTTATGTGGGTTTTGAGTTTCCTGCGTTTGAAACCGCCACGGCAAAAAAAGTAGTTTTTGTTAGCCGCACTCGCAAACGTAAAATCGGTGGGCAAGTCTTCGGCGCGGGTTGTAACCAGATTCTTGACATCACGGATCGCTTTTTAGCGGAAATGAAAGGCGAAGGGATTAAAGTCAATACAACGCAAGAAAGATATCTTAGCGTTTTGGGTGGAACTTTTCTTTTTTCAGCACAAACACCCGGTGACGTTTTGTTAGCGCAAGTGAGTTTTGTAAATCCACAGTTTCAACACCTCTTCTGCGAGGAGAAATAATGGAAAAGCAGACGGTTCAAAACTTAAAAGATAAAGACTCTGTCGATGCGATGTTTTTGGTAAAAGAAAAAAATGTCGGCGTCGGTAAAAACGGTCGCGCTTTTATGGTTTTGCAATTAGGTGATAACACCGGCACGATCGAAGGCCGTTTGTGGGACCGCGTGGATGAATTGACTCGCGAATTTGAGCTGGGCGATGTCATCAAAGTTAAAGGCCAAGTTCAGCTTTTCCAAAATCGCAAACAACTGATCGTGCATCGTTTAGAACGTATCGACCCGACTCAAGTGAACTTTGAAGACTTTATGCCAAAGGCCTCTAAAGACTCTGAAGACATGTTGGTGGAGCTTTTACAAATGGTGCGCTCAATGAAAAACGATCATTTGCGCCAATTGGTTCTGGATACTTTAGAAGATCCGGAAATCAAGCCCATGGTTTTGCGTGCACCCGCGGCGAAATCAATTCATCATGCCTGGATCGGTGGGTTATTAGAACATATTCTTTCCATCTGTCGCATCATGGATTTCATGGGGAAGCATTATCCATTCTTAAATCGTGATCTGCTTTTGTTTGGTGCGATTTTTCACGACATCGGCAAGCTGTGGGAACTTTCTTACGAAAATGGAATTTCTTACACGGATCGTGGACGCCTTATTGGACACATGCAAATAGCTTGTGAATTAGTAGATAAAAAAGCCTCTCGCATTTTAGGTTTTACTGAAGAGCTGAGGGATATCTGTAAGCACATTATTTTAAGTCATCACGGAAAATTGGAATACGGTTCACCGAAGCGTCCGAAGTTTATGGAAGCCATGGTTATCGCCATGGTCGATGATTTCGACAGCAAGGTCTCGACTTTAAAGACGATCCTTGATAATGAACGCGCATCGGGTGAAAAGTGGTCTCGTTATAATGAGCTCTTTGATCGCTATTTCTTGCTCGATGATATGAACGAGAAGTTGTGATGTTGAATGCTGTCCACGAATTATTAAAGACCTACAAAAACTATGATCCGGCAGCGAAGTCGTTGCTGGAAATCGCTTTGCTATATCCGGGGCCTAAAGCGTTGGGTTTTCATCGCATTGCGCATGCTTTGTATAAGTCTCATTTGTATTTCTTAGCTCGGTTGGTGGCTGAAATTTCTCGTTGGATGACAGGAATTGAGATTCATCCGGGCGCGACGGTCGGTCGCCGTCTCGTAATAGATCATGGCGTGGGTGTAGTTATTGGCGAAACGGCCGTGATCGGCGATGATTGTATTATCTTTCATGGAGTGACTTTAGGGGGCCTTAAGTTTGATCCCGTAAAGCGCCACCCCACCGTGGGTAATCATGTATTGATCGGCACGGGGGCTAAGGTCTTAGGGCCGATCAGGATCGGGGATAATGCCATGATTGGTGCTAATGCCGTGGTCACTCGTGATGTTCCGGCCGGAGCCACGATGGTAGGACCTCTGGCGATTCAAAAATAAAGTTCGGTCTTAATGAACTAAAGGAGTCGGATTATGAAGACTTTAGATCAATGGATGATTGAATACGGCGAAAGCCATAAGAATCGACAAAACCAAATCATTCATAAAATATGCGTGCCGGTGATTTTCTTTACCGTCGTTGGATTTCTACTTTTAATCCCTTATGCCTTGGGCCCGTTAAGGGCGGGGGAGATTCTGCTTTTGGTGGCTTTGGCTTGGTATTTAAGTTTGGGGTTTAAAGCATTCCTCGTGATGTTGGTTCAGCTGGGCATTTCTTACATTTTGTTCGAGAATTTGGCGCGACTGGTCGAACCTTTTTGGGTTCTGGCGGCGCTCTTTGTCGTGGCGTGGATTGGCCAGTTCATTGGCCACAAGATCGAAGGCAAAAAACCTTCGTTTTTTAAGGACTTGCAGTTCCTTTTGATCGGCCCGTTATGGGTGGTGCGTCCTTTATTTAGGTAGAGTATTTATTCTCATCCCGCTTTCATGAGGAAATTCTAACATTAAAAGCCTCGTTTGGCTCAGGGCGTCTCTGGCATACTGTTTTCAGTTCGAAAGGAGTTCGACTATGAAGCAGTCCGAAAATACTCCGACGGTTCCAGCGATCCCAACTCATCAAGAAGAGGGGACAGCAGTTACAACAAGAAAGAGAAACCGTCGCAGACGCCTACCAGCTTGGTAGGGAAAGGGCCCCGGATAGTAACCCGGGGCTTTTTTTATTCTTTTTTCGCGAATTGACCTTGATAAAGCCCAGATTCCATCATAGATTCCGCGCCTTAGTAGCTAAATCCCTTCGAAGTGCTTTTGGACCGTTTATGGTTTGACTTTGCAGCGGGTTTTAGCATATTTTCATGATCCCTAATGACATTTGAGGACAAAGATATCTATGAAAAGAGCAGGTAAAACACCACGTTTTAAAAGACAAAGACGCCTTCTAGTTGAACTTCCTGGTATGGGAAAAGCTGGAGCACTTGAGCGTCGTCCATATCCTCCAGGCCAACATGGTCAACAACGCCGTAAATACTCTGAATTCGCGTTGCAACTAGAGGAAAAACAAAAAATTCGTTTCCACTATCAAATTCGTGAAGAACAATTCCGTCGTTTCATCAACAAAGCGAAAGCTTCTAAAGCGACTAACTGGGTTGAAGCATTGGTTAACATGCTTGAAAAACGTTTGGATAACGTTGTATTCCGTTTGGGTTTTGCACCAAGCATCCCTGCGGCTCGCCAACTAGTTTCTCACGGGAAAGTCCTAGTTAACGGCAAAAAAGTAAACGTAGGTTCAGCGCTAGTTAAAGTTGGTGACAAAATCACTTTGAAACCAGAAGCGTATGATAACCAAGTTTACATGCAAGCTAAACAAAGCCCACGTCTTCCACTTCCAACTTTCATGTCTAAAGACGAAGTCGGTGGTAAAGAAGAAGGCCGCATGACTGACGAACCAAATTTAGAGTCAGTTCCATTCGCATTCGAACCGGGATTAGTCATCGGTTACTACTCAATGCGCGGCTAAGAAAGTTTCGTTTTCAAATGTCAAAAAGGCAGCCAGCAGGCTGCCTTTTTTTTTGTGATGGGGCAGGAGCCCATCACCCCTTCGGGGCTAACGCGAAAAAATAGCATCCTGCTATTTTTTTGTTCCTTCCCTTCGGAAAAAAATCGCGGTTTTTAATGTTGAGGCGACAATTAAGCGAATCTAGTACTGATGAAAATAGCTTCTTAGGATTTTACCTGAAGGGACCTTCGTCGGCGCCACGATGGCGCGAACCGATGCTTTAGTATCGGCGACGATTGAGCCCGGATGGCGTGTCCCGCAAGGTAAAATCCTAAGAAGCTAGTTTCATTCCTCGTGCTGGAGTCGATTATTGCCGTCTTCGGCCTTTGGCTTCAGGCGTGCCGTCAGCGGGGTCTTCGGGCCATTGGTGTTTGGGGTATTTTAGTCTTAGTTCTTTTCTTACCTCGGGGTAGCCGTTTTTCCAGAAGCTTTCTAAGTCACTGGTAACTTGTACGGGTCTAAAATTGGGTCCTAGCAAATGAAATGTGACTGGTAATTTTCCGTTTAATACTTTCGGGGTTTGCATCATGCCGAAGACTTCTTGGATTCTAACCTCTAAATAGGGATTTTTATCTTCGGGGTAATGAATTTGGATTTTGCTGCCGCTGGGGACTTCGATTTTGTCTGGCAGTTCTTTTCTGAGCGTTTGCACGGCGTCTGAGGGGAAGACGTTTTCAAAAAAGAAAACTAAATCCTTTTCCATCACTGTCTGCATTTTGGTTTCGCCCATCGCGGCTTGGGTGAAGGCTTCTTGAATTAGGTTTTTTGTTTCAAAAGCAAATTGGCTGTCGTGTCTTTTTAAGAACTCTAATCGTGCCCACCAGCGTGCTAGGTCTTCGTTGGATTTTAAAACCATATCAAATCTTGTGGCTAAGATTTGTGGCAGTTGATCGGTGATGTCTTGGCTGCTTGCCGGGGTGAGGGAGGGTTCATCTAAAGCCAGACCGTACAGGCTGCGGTATTCTCGGGTAAAAAACTGCCCTTTTTCTTCGATAAAGGTGATGTCTTTGATTTTTTCAATTTCATTTTTAAAAGTTTCTAAGACAAAGTTTTTATCGAAGCCGCAGGCAATGCTGACCGTGGTTTCTGCGTCTGCATCCATGCCGTTAAGGGCGACAAAAAATTCTGAATTTTTCACTAAGCTTTCTTGGCTAAGTTTAACGCCTCGGCCACCCACCATCAGAGCTCTTTCGGATTTTCCACGGCGGCGGCACAATCTGTCGGCGAAGGTTTTGGCTAAGAGCAATCTTTCATCGTCGGTTTTTTCTTTCTTTGAAATTTTTGATGCTAGTTTTTGTGCTAGGGATTCAATCTGACGTGCCGATTGATCCACGGTTTGCAATGCCATGAACGAGGATTCGCGGGGTACGCGTTTTGTCTTGCGGAAGTGATCTAAGACCTCAAGGCGGGCCGCTAAATCGCTTTCTAAGCCGTCTCCTAAAAAAGCCTGACTGCCGTCGCGGCGAAGGATGTCGCGTTCTTGCAGTAAGGCGGCCATTTCTGCCGCGGCAGAAATATTTTGATATTCAATTCCGACCAATGTCAGCTTGGCTAAGCGGATTGGTAACGGGAAGTGCAGCATCTGGCGGCCCAATTCGGTGATCTGATTTTGCTCGTTAAGTGCGCCCGATATTTTTAAGAACTGAATCGCACTTTGAATGGCGACAGCGGTTGGTTTTTCAAACCAACTAAAGGAATTAAAATCGCTGACTCCTTGAGCGCTGAGAAAAAGTAAACTCTCACTAAGGTCAATGCGCTGAATTTCAGGCGTTTCGCTTTTTCCAAAGGCCAGCTCATCGTGTTTGCTCCACAGGCGATAACTCACCCCCGGAAACTGACGGGCCGCACGCCCCGCACGCTGAATGGCGCTGGAAATGCTGATGCGTCCTAGTTCTAATCGCGAAAAACCAGTGCGGTGATCTTGTTTCATGTTCTTCGCAAGACCACTGTCGATCACCGTATTAACTCCGTCAATGGTGACCGAGGATTCGGCGATATTCGTTGAAAGAATCACGCGCTGGCGCGATGATTTTTTTAAGGCTTTTCGTTGATCGTCTAAATTCAAAGAACCATGCAAAGGCACGACTTCAATATTTTTTCCGGCCGCCCAAGATTCTATCATTTGCGAAGCGCGATCAATTTCACCCACGCCGGGTAAGAAGACTAAAATATCATGTGAGGTCTGGCTTTGAGCTTCTTTAAGTGTTTGAAAAAGCTGATCGTAAAAATGAGGTGTCGTCTGTAAAACTTGCGCTGTCTTTTGATGACGAACATCTAATTCAAATAATTTTCCGGGAACTTGAATGACCGGACAGCCTCCAAGGAAGCTTGCTATTTTATCGGCCTCTAGTGTGGCGGACATCACCAGGATCTTGATGTCTCTGCCCAGATCTTGCAGCTCTTTTAAAAGTCCTAAGGCTAAGTCGACGTGGGCAGAGCGTTCGTGAAATTCGTCTAAGATCACAAGCTCAACACCGGAAAGTTCCGGATCATCGATCATCTGTCTTGCTAATAAAGCTTCGGTCATAAAGATCAGCTTGGTTTTTGCTGAAGTCTTGTTAGCGAAGCGGACCTGATAGCCGATTTCTTCGCCGACTTGCCAGCCTTGCTCTTCGGCGATGCGATGGGCAGCGGCAATGGCAGCCATACGGCGAGGTTCTAAAACTAAAACTTTTCCTTTTGAGACTTTGGTCAAAGCCGGTGGCAGGCGAGTGGTTTTACCCGCACCAGGAGCCGCGGTGATGACCAGATTTAAACCAAGAGCGAAATGCTTTTCAATTTCGGGGATGAAGCTATCGATGGGAAGGGCCAGCAAATCATTCTTGGACATTTGATCGCGCCTTAAGCCGGGTAAATCAAAAGCATAAATTCGGCTTTATCAAAAGTATTGCCGGAAATGATTTTGTCGATCGAACCTTCGATCACTTTTTCGTCTTCTTGGGATAGATTTAAAGTCAGCAAGAATTTACGATTAGCAAAGTGATCCTTCATGTCGCCCAAAGTTTTTTTCAAACGATAAGGGGTATCCATGATGATGATCGCGCGCTTTTCTTTAGTGAGCTCTTTTAAAGCGCGCGCGCGGGATTCATTTTCCGCAGGTAAAAAACCACGAAAGACGAATTCATCTAGGCGCTGGCCACTTAACGACAAAAGACCCATCAGCGCCGAAGCGCCCAACACCGACTTGACTTGGATTCCCTTTTGGCGGCACAGGCGAACAACGTCAGCTCCGGGATCACAAAACCCCGGGGTACCGCAGTCAGAAACCAAAGCCACAGTTTTATCCACGCACATCTTGGCCAAGGCCTCTTTATCATCGGGCTTTGAGTGCTCGTCCAAGACCTCATAAGTCTTTCCCGAAATGCCATGCGCGCGTAAAAGTTTCGAAGTTTCCTTTGTACTTTCGCAGATTACGAGATCACAAGTTTTAAGAATTTCTAAAGCCCGTTGGGAAATTTCTGAAACATCGCCAATCGGGGTCGCAATCACGTACAACATTTAAGATCCCTTCGGCTTAAGCAGAAAATCCATAATCGAAGGCAGGCTTGCGGGAGGCTGTGCCTTACCGGCATGAGTGCTATCAAAGAAAATCATTTCAACATGCGGGCAAAATTGCTGCAAATGCACTAAATTGACTGGTTCATTTTCAAAAAAGAAAATCTTAGAGTAACCTTTTTTATCCGCTTCGATAAAATAATCTGTTTTAAATTGGGCATCATCCATACTGCGATGAGGTTTTAAAACAAGCTGCGCTTTTTCATGCAATGGAAACTGCCAATTCTGCAAAACTTCAACAGAGCCTGGTCCCATGCGTTCAACATCTCGACCGGTAAGATAGGCGATCTCGGCCCCGAGACGATCGACTTCTTGAACAAAGTCCAAAGCGCCTTCGTAAATATCGTCGAAATGCAAATAGTGATTAGAGAAAAAATTCTTTTGCCAATAGTCGCGAACGGCCGCCTGAAACTCCGGATGTTTATCATCCAGCCCTACGCGAGTTAAGGCTCCGACAATGCCCCAGTCCTGACGAAGGACTTTGATCTTTTTTAAAAGAGAGACTTGTTCGGGAAAGCGACGTTGATTTACCGGAAATGAGGCAAAATCTAGAAGGATGCGCTCAAGTCTTGGACTGACATCAAACAATGTGGAATCCAAATCAAAAACGACCAGACTTTTTTGGCCTTGTGAAGTGAGGGTGCGGATGTTTGCAAGTATTTGCTCTAACATATGGGCCCATCTAGCCATAGAAGACCTCGTAAATCAAACTTTTGTTGCGGGCGCGGCAAGGGGAAATCTATAATTAAAAACGGAGGCTTTATGGCAGCACTCAGTCAGTATAAAATCACGATCAAAGAACATCACGTCGACTCTTACGGGCATGTCAATAATGCCACTTATCTTGCACTTTACGAAGAGGCTCGATGGGAAATCATTACTCCGCGGGGTTTTGGATTTAAAGAAATTCATCAGCGCAAGCAGGGGCCAGTGATTTTAGAGGTGAATTTAAAATTTCTAAAAGAGATACGTCTGCGCGAAGACATCACTATTCAAACAAAGATTGTAGAGTACAAGGGTAAGATTGGCCGCATGTTGCAGCAGATGATCAAAGATGACGGGTCGGTGGCCAGCGAGGCTTTATTTACCTTTGGACTTTTTGATATTAAAGAAAGAAAACTCATCGAGCCTACTCCCGAATGGAAGAAGGCTTTGGATTTAGAATAAATTAAAATGAAATGGCTAGGCGGCTTTAGCTAACGGTAAGGCCGTGACGGTCAGATAGAATTTCCCTTTGCCCGTAGAAAAAGGAATCATCATCGCGGCGGAACCCTCGGGGCAATTCAACTGTTGATTGTGTCCGATCAAAACGCGGGGAACTGTCAGATCAATACCGAAACTGGTGATTTCTGCTTTAGCATTACCAAAAATAATATTATTAATCTCACCCACGGCATCTTGATTGTCTGGGGTGAGCTCAGTTTGTTCTTCCATAAGCATGGAAGACACCACCTCGAGATAACTGCCTTTATCGAAAGAAATAGTTAGATAGCCTTGAAAGCTACGACTTTTAATATCTACGATCGAAGAGATCTCTCCGTTTAAAAAGTCGGTCGGAGATTTCTGACAGGCTTTTTCCATTTTCACATCCACGACCCCGAACTGAACCAGGACGTTGGTCGTAGATTTAATGATAGCGTTAATCACGCGCACGTCCACGGCATATTTGCTGTTCGCCGCGGGAACGACCGCGCGCTCTTTATCCGTGCTTCCATGGTGTTGGGCGTTGAGCACACTTACCATTGTTTTTAGTAATTCATCTGGATTAACAGGTTTCTTAAAAAATTTTGCTGTCTTTAAAGAATCCGGAAGCTCGGAAGTATCTTTCTGGGACACCACCAAGATCTCGGCATCTTGCGTGTTCTTGTAGGACTGAATACCATACACGAATCCACCGTCCATAAGACGCGGAACCTCGGTGTCGATAAGCACCATATCGAATTTTTGATTCTCTGATTTAATAGCGGCTTCGGCACCATCTTTAGCACGAACCATAATGATGGAAATATCAGAAGCAGAGAGTTCTTTTTGCAATGACTCTTTAACTAACTGTTCCAGCTCACTACGGTTGTCCACGATGAGAATGTTTTTGCGTCTTTTCATACTGCTCTTGTGTACAAACACCATAAATTATAATTCGTTTAAAACGGTTACCGAACTATCGTATTTTTCGTTTACAAGGTCTTTTCGGCGTTTAGCCTGGCGGCTTAAATCAATTTTTCGTATAAATGTTCGACAAAAAAATAAACTCTGATTTTGAATAAAGTGTTTGATTCCCTACAGTTAAGTCCTCCCTTAAAGCCGCCGATAGTCTCCATAAGGAGTACAGACCATGGTGAAGCAATACTATCTTTCTAATAACGGGACGCATATCGGGCCGTTCTCTCATGAGACTGTCCTAAAAAAGATAGAATCCCAAGAGAATCAATGGACCGACTACGTATTTGATGAAAGCGTCGGTGAGTGGTTGATGCTTTTAGAGCATCCCGAGTTCTCTATGAAGCTTTCCGATAAGCCAGTGGCTCGCCCGGAGAACGGAGCTTCAATGAAAGATGCCCTCAAGGACAAAGAGTGGTTCATCCTTAAAGAAGGAAATAACTACGGTCCATTTAGTCAGCTTGAACTTGTCCAAATGCTTCAAGAAAAAACTTTGTTTGAACATGACTATATTTGGCACGCGAAATTGCCGGCCTGGAAACGGGTTGCAGAAGTTGAAGAGTTTACGCCCGAAGCTATCCGTGTCATGAAAACAACGATGGACTTAGATCTTTCAGAAATCTTTTTCCGCCGTCGCCATGCGCGCGCTTCTTACGGAGCTTCATTGATTGTTCATAACAATAAATCTGTTTTCCGTGGCCAAGCTTTGGAAATCAGTGCGGGTGGGGCGGGTGTTTTAATCGACAATCCCAACCTGCAACCGGGTCAATCATTGTTCCTGCATTTTCAACCAGGTAACGGTGTGCCACCATTCAATGCGGTTTGTCAAATCGTCAGTAAGCAATTTGTTAAAGACCCTTCCTCTGGAGTGGATCCCATTAAGTACGGAGTGAAGTTTACGACATTAAGCCAATCAGTGCGTGAAACGATTAGAAACTTCACGACGAAAGCGGCGTAAGAGTCGAGCAATACTCTGGAGGAAAGAAATGAAAAGGGATTTTTTAAAGTTGAGCGTGGCCATCGCGTGTGGATCGTTAATGGCGTGTTCAAATCCAAAATTTGGTTTACCGGAAAAACAAGACAACTTTTCCCAGAGCGTTGCATACAATAATAAAGTAGATATCTTGTGGATCATCGACAACTCGGCGTCCATGTTACAACCTCAACGTAACTTGAGCAGTCAGTTGACCTCTTTGGTCAGCACTTTGAACAGTTTGAAAATGGATTACCATATGGCGGTTGTGACCACTTCCATGGGGGGCGCACTTCCTGATGGTGGAAAATTTATCGGCACACCCAAATACGTGACGAGCTCAACACCGGACCTTTTAAATAACTTGGCCAATCGGATGACGATCGGTGAAGGTGGTAGTAACAACGAGCGTGGTTTGGAGTCTATGGCGGCCGCCCTGTCACCCAGCTATCTTGCCAATGAAGGTAAAGGTTTCTTGCGCAATGATGCTTTGCTAGTAGTCATTGCCTTGTCAGACGAAGACGATAAAAGTGCGGTGTCTGATCCCGTGAACTATTACACGAATTTTTTGGATAAATTAAAAGCACCTTGGATTGACGGTTCCCGTTCATGGCTGTTTAACTTTATTGGTGTGCTACAGGATTCAAGTGCTTGCCGCACGTTTAGTAATTATGCGGAAGTGGGCTTAACGTTTATGGAAATGGCCAAGAAAACAAATGGCTCACAGGAGTCCATCTGTAATAACAATCTGGCTGGTGCCGTCAGCAACATCCGCGCGCGTATTTATCAAATCCTGACGGATTTCAAATTATCAAGCAAACCAGTGATTGAATCTATCACCGTGAAAATAAACGGGGTTAACATTGCTCGCAATACGACGAACGGTTGGGACTATATCGCAGCCACCAACTCGGTTCGTTTTTATGGCTCGGCAGTTCCTGCCGCCGATGCGTCGGTTAAAGTCGATTTCAAACCGGCTGAAGCCAATTGATAATAAACTCCACGGGCTTGCATTAATTCTTGATGCGAGCCTAATTCGACGACCTTTCCTTGATCCAACACAATGATCCGATCGCATTGTTCCACCGTTGAAAGACGGTGAGCGATGATAATGCTAGTGCGACCTTTGGTGACTTCTTTTGTGGCTTCCTGAATGATGTGCTCGCTTTCAGAATCAATATTGGCGGTGGCTTCATCCAAAATCAAAATATCGGGATTGAAAGCTAAGATGCGCGCAAACGCAATCAGCTGTCTTTCTCCGACCGAAAGGTTGGCTCCGCGTTCATCGACGGGGCTCAGTAAATCCCGGCCCGTGCGTTTTAATAAAGCCATATAGCCGGTTTTTTCGCAGGCCGCGCGGATTTGGTCCTCACTAATACGCTTATCACCTAAACCAATATTGTCGCGTACATTTCCGCGGAAAATAAAGTTGTCCTGTTGAACCACGCCGACATGATGACGAACTTCAGGGCGAGGAATGCTTTCTAGCGGCAGGCCATCGATGAACACCGTTTTTTCCGGAGCATCGTAAAAACGCTGAAGCAAAGAAATAAACGTCGATTTACCGCTGCCCGTGCGGCCCACCAAAGCAATGGACTCGCCAGGACGGATATGGATGTTGATATCACGCAAAACTAAAGGCAGCTCTGGTTCGTAACGGAAATTAAGACCTCTGATTTCGATTTCTCCGCGGACCGTGCCTGGGGATTTGAGGTATTCCAATTCGTATTCTTGCGGTTCATCCATCAAGGTGAAAATACGTTCCGCACTGGTCAGGGAGTTTTGGAACTGTTGGTATTTCTCTAAGATCTCTCGTAAAGGGGGGATGAAATCTTGGATGTTCATTAAGAAGGCCACCAATGAACCAATGGCAATCGCGTTCTGTCCACTTAAGTATCCACCAAAGTACAAAGCCGACGTGATGGTCGTGGCATTAAATAGATTCATAATCGGTTGCATCAAGGCATAGGCCTTGATCGAACGCATATTGGTGTCGCGGTAATCCACAGACAGATGGGCAAAACGATCACGGTTGCGGGTGACGCGGTTATAAAGCTGCACGACTTTCATGCCGTTTAGGTTTTCAGCTAAGAACGCATTGATCGTGGATAACTTCCTTTTTTGTTCGCGCAAGATATCACGAATCTTATTGGACAGATAAAAAGAAGCGCCGATAAAAACCGGAGCCAAAATCAACGACACTAAAGTCAGCTTCCATGAGATCAAAGCTAATGCGACCACCACCGAAATGATAATCACCAAATGAGTGAAGACTGAAATCACGCCCTCGGTGAATAGTTCACCTAAAGACATCACGTCATTCGTTAAACGAGTGACGATACGACCCGTGGGAGTTTTATTAAAGAACTGCATGGGCAAGCGCTGAACGTGCGCCATCAGATCCTCACGCAGATGAAACAACATGCGGTTTCCGAATAGCTGAAATAAAAATGCATTCGCAAAAGAAAAAGTCGATCTTAAAATTTCCAAGATCAAATAGACGTAAGCGACTTTCGTGAAAACCGAATAGTCTTTTTGTTGCACGCCATGATCGATGGCGTACCCAATAAGAAACGGAATTCCGCGGGCGGCGGCGGCCCCCAAAGCGACGGCCGAAATTGCCGCCATCAATAAAAACTTTTCGCGACGAGCGTAAGGCCATAAGCGTTTAAAAAGGATGGGGTAGGTGATCTTGGTTTTTACCAAGTCTTCGTGCATGAAATTATCACTCATGGCTGGCTCCTTCCCCTTGAATTTGCACAATTTTTTGGAAGGTCGGACTTTCTTTGAAAACGGTATTGCGATCACCCCATGCTTCCACCGCGCCATCTTTAAGAACTAAGATCTTATCCACACCTTTAAGTGAAGACAGGCGGTGAGCCACAATAATACGACTCAAAGTGCCTTTATTTTTAGACATCTCTAACTCGATCGCTTTTTCAGTGCGCGTATCAACGGCACTTAAAGAGTCATCTAGGACTAAAACGGGTGTGTGCATGATCAGACCGCGGGCGATGGTGAGGCGCTGCTTTTGACCGCCGGAAAGATTCACGCCGCGTTCGCCCAGTTGCGACTCATACTTGTGCGGCAACGAGTTGATTTCAGATTGCAGGTCGACGATTTCAGTCATACGCAAAACTTCTTCATCCGCGGCTCTTTGTGGTAGGCCAAAGCTGATATTTTCGTAAATACTATCGCTAAATAAAAAAGCCTCTTGCGGGACCAAAAGGAAAGTACGGCGCAAAGATTCTTGGGTGACGTCTTCAATCGGCACACCGTTGATTAAAATCTGCCCTTCAGCGAGGGGATAAAGACGGCTTAACAAATGAAGCAAAGTCGTTTTGCCACTGCCCACCGGACCCATGATGCCTAAGCTTTCCCCGGCATTGAGGCTGAATGAAACATTCTTAAGAGCATAAACAGAGCTGCCGGGATGTTGATATGAAACATTGCGGAACTCGAGCTTTTCAAATTTAGTGATTTCGGTTTTTCCCAAATCCGGAATATCCGTTTCGGTTTTTAAAACATCCTTGATACGATCAAAAGACGCATAACCTTTTTGGAAATAAGAAAACCCCAAGCCCAGAGCTGTCATGGGCCATACCATTTTCTGAATATAACGGTGAAAAGCCACAAACGTACCGATACTGACGGCGCCAGAGTAAATATCATCCTTAGCCACGAATAAAAGAATCACACTGCCCGAAGTCACCCCGAATTCCATGACCGGGACAAAGAATGAGTCCACGCGTGCCACCTTGTTGCAGGCTTTTTCAAAGGCCGAGCTGACAGTGTTGTAAAGTGCGGTGCGATTGTTTTCTTGCGCAAAGCTTTTGATCACGCGAATGCCGCCCACGGTTTCTTGCGCAACACCGGTCAATTCAGAAAAACGATCTTGTTGAATTTTGTAATTGCGATGAATCAACTGCATCACGCGCCAGATAAGAAATGGCACCAGCGGCAAAAAGATCAATGTCTTCCAAGTCCAGGACCAGCTCATGGAGATCATAATCGGCAGAACCACGCAGATGATAATAATTCCGTCGGCTAAGATCAACATGCCCGGGCCAATCGCTTGACGGAAAGACTGCACGTCGTTGGTCATGAGGCTCATCAGTTCGCCGACTTGATTTTTGTGATAAAAATTAGGTCCTAGCGAAGTGATATGACGGAACAGTTTTTGACGGATGTGTTCGGCGGCGTAGGTGTGAAACTGCCCGAAAAAATTGCGCCAACAAAAGCGCGTGAACGCCAGGCCCGCCATGATGGCAAAAAACATAATACAAGTTTTGCCGATATCGCCTAACGGGGCGCGGGTTTCAATCTGGTCGATCGCAATCTTCATGATCAGGGGGTAGACGCCATCCAGAATATTGGTCGCTAATAGAAAGACCATCCCCAGCGTAAAGGCGCGAGGATTGTATTTGATATAAAACCAAAGTGGATTTTTAAAAAGGGAACGGTTTTCTGAGGCATTTTCCATCACGAAGGAATCTAAAGCTTGTGTCTAGTGTCCGGCAAGTGGTATTTCGAAAAGAGTCGCGGTATTTAATACCCTTGCTTAGGGTATCAAATATCAATACCATAACGGGGTAGAAAAGCTAAAAGAGGGTCACCATGTCACAGATCGACCAGTTCCTGGGATCATTGAAAAGGTCTTTAAAGGCTAAGAACGTCCTTTACCGTGATTTAGCTAAAGCTTTGGGCTTAAGCGAATCCAGCGTCAAGCGGATCTTATCCAATAAAAGTTTAAGTCTTGAACGGTTAGAAGAAATCTGTCGTGTGGCCGATATCAGCTTTTCGGATGTCGTAAAGGCGGCCAATTTAGAAGAAGGCAGTCAGTTTCACACGCTTTCAGATGAGCAGGAAAAGGCCTTGGCGGAAAACGCGCGCTTATTGCATTACTTTATGATGCTTCAAGACGGGAAGTCGCCGCAAAAAATTGAGCGCGAGTATCAAATCGCCGCGGTGGAGTCTAAAAAGTATCTTTTCCAATTAGATCGCTTAAATCTGATCGAGCTGCATCCACGTGATAAGGTGAAAATCAAGCGTCAGGGGTTTTTACGTTTCCGTCGCGATGGTCCCGTGGGAAAAGCTTTGTTTGAGCAAACAAAGACAAACTATCTGAATTACGATTTTTCTCGTCCTGAGGATTATCTTAGATTTTCATTTTTAAAAATCAGCCCTGGCACTTTGACGAAGTATAAAACGAAGCTTGAAAAGCTGATGATCGAAATGCAGGAAGAATCGCGTTTTGAAGGTGAGCACAATGTCTCCGTCACGGATGTGGGCGTGTTGTTGTCGTTTAGACCTTGGCAGTATTCGTATATGGGCGCGATTAAAAAGAAAGAATAAGACGGGAAGCTTTGGTCTCTGCCACGAACACGGCCGAGACCAAAATTAAGAGGGACTTATTAGAAACCCGCAGTGGCTGGAGTTTCAGCGGTAAATGACTGCTTCAAGAAAGAAAGATCTTTGATCGTGTCATTGAACTCTTGTTCGCTAACACCTTTGCCGTTGATGGAGTACGAAGTTTTTGCTCCGCTTTGGTTGCGTTCTTCTTTCATTCCGAATTCAGTGATTTCACCTTTGATGTTGAAAGAAACGACACCTGAAACAACTGATGAATTTGCGTTGCCGCTGGCTTGAAGGGAGCCGTTTACGGTCACTTCACCAAATTTTTGCGATAAGATTTTGCCGGTCAGTGAACCATTTCCGCCACTGCGGTTCGCTTTAAATGCACCGTTAATGGTCGCGGCGTAAACGTCGTTCAAAGCCGCAAGACTAGAATCATTGATAAGCATTTCAACGCCAAGGTTCATAACCATTTGGGTCTGTGAAACTACCATGCCAAATTCATAGTTTGCTTTCACGGGGCATACTGAGCCACCGATTTTTAAAGAAAACTTCAATGCTTGAGAGTCAGATCCCGGGCGGTTGTCAGGGGTGACCATATCAACCTGACATTGAGAGATTGCTTCTTGCATGCGACGAGATTTTTCGCGCAAAACGGTCTCATCTTCAGAAATTGCTGCCTTATCTAAAGCGTTTGAATTGTTTTTCCCGATGGATTGCGCCGAACCCGGAACGCGCGCAAAATTTTGCGCAAGCTCTTTGAAGTCCGCTGTGGATTTTGCGTAGTTTTTGTTTTCGCCTCCGCCGCCACCCGAACAAGCCGCCAGGGATAAAGCACAGATTAAACCAAGAACTGGCTTCACATTGAATTGCATATTCACCTCTTTGTATGTTTATTGCGGGGCAGATAATCTATGCTTGAAAAGGCTTCGTCAAGCACCTCTGAGTCTTATTCAGTTTCGTTTCGGCAAAGCATTCAAAGCGTCATGGGATATGGTCAAAGTGCTGTTAATTTTTGTCCAACTTTTGATCGATCCAGAAGATTATTCCCCGCGGTGGTGGCCATTATTGAGTCGTGATATAAAAAGCCCATGATTTTGCGTGGATGGGTTGCATTTTTAATTCTAAGTATGGCGATAGCGGCCCCTGCGGCTGGTTCAGCAAAGCATTCCTGCATGACCACGCATATGAAAGACGCCATCAAGATCAACCGTGAGCGCGGTGCTTGGTACAGTCAGCTCTCTGACGGGCAAAGTCAGCGGATCACGAATCTTTTAATCGGGATGGAGCAGCGTCTTCTGTTGGGTTCGCCGATTATTGACGTATCGGCGCGTCCTTATCAAAAGGCAGGGGTGCCTATCGTCTGCGAAGACGTGATTGATATGTCCTTCACGCCGGCATTTCGCGCGCAAAATCCTGCGGGACCAGTGGCAAAACAATCCTATCGCAGGGTGCTTGTGGACGTGGTTCACAACAAGCTGAGTGAAAAACTTAAAAACGACGACTTTCAAGGAATGGCTTGGTTGGCCGATCAATATGTCCAACAACTGGAAAAACAGCCGCGCTTTAATTGCCTGGTTCGTCATATGCTCGAATCCGTGCGCCGCACGGCTTTATTAGCGCCTCGTCACGAAGCGGCCGCTTTACGTAAAGGACTGGGCAGTCCGCGGACTCTTTCTAAGTTGATTTTAAAATCGCATTTAGATCTTTTAAATAAATCAGCAAGGATCGATATACTGGCGGCCCCGCTTCAGGCTGACGGTCTTATGATTGTCTGCCAGGATGTTCCTCACATCCCGAGGCCTTAATTAAATGCTGCCGTTCACGCGCTTCGGTGAAGGGGTGCGTTTTTTGTTGTCAAAATGTGTGCAATTTTCCGTCGTTGAAATCAAGATCCAATCATTATTCCAACCACATACGTTTTCAGTTTTGCTTAAGTAAGCTTCATTTTCGATGCCCACTCGGCGAACCAAAATGGCTTCTTCGTTAGTGAGTTTGGCAAAAACTTGGTCCAGTTCGCCGACATTGTACATGACAGGAACTTTGTGTAAGTACCAAGCAACATAAGAACTGGTCATTTCACCGGTCGCGCGATCGGCCGCATTGGCTTCAAAATAAATCTTTTGAATTTTTGAATCTTTCACGTCCGGCAGAAAAGCATAAATCTCTGCACCACTCATAGTATGTATGGTGATCGGCAAAAAGCTCACGGCAAAGAAATACACAACACTGAGGCCGAAGATTCCTTTGCTCCATTTAAGTACGGACACCTTCCAACGAAGGCCGATAAAGAAAGCTGCGGCCACCGCGAGCCACGGAAAAATAGGGACGATGTACTGACGATTTTGACGAGAACTAAATCCATAAACGAAAAAGTGAATCAGGATTTCGCCTAGGATCGTAAGAGCGAGCCAGCGATAATTTTTCTTCCACAAAAAGTAAACTCCCGGGATGAAAAGCAAAGCGATGATATGGGCATGCTCTAAAGTGTCATGCGGATACCACAAGAATGAAAAGCGATCCTGCGCCACTTGGTTCAGATCATTATGGGCAAAAAGTTGGCGCGGTAAATACAACCGCCAGAAAATAAAGCCTTGGGATTGATAATGCGCCCACGTGAATAAAATCAAAGGGGCTAAAAATCCAAGGGCTGCTGCTAATAACGGTTTGATCCGGTAATGATTTTGTACCAGTAAGAATAAGATGACGGGGAAGACGCCAACGGCCGCGACACCTTTTACTAAGACCGCACAGCTAAGGAAAATCCCCGCTAACAAGCTATTTAAAACGGGCTTACTGTCTGAAACGCGGACGGCGAAATAAAAGCCGATCAAAATAAAAGACAGCATCGGCATATCCAGCCAACCGCTTGACATAAAGTTCATGAACACATTGATCAGTAAAAGACAAAAACACGTAAGAAAGGCCGTATTTTCATCCACCAAACGACGAATCGCCGCAAAAAAAGCCACAACCCCTAAGATTCCTAAAACCGAAGAAGTAAAATGAATACCTTGTGCCGTCGGTCCCAAAAGTTTGATTGCAAGGGCATCAAGCCACAAAGCTAAATAAGGATGTTCAATGAAGGGATCAAAAATTCCCGGAGCTAGTTTTAAAGAAAACCAAGATCCTGATTCAACAATCCCGCGAGCAATAGCTCCATAGGTCGCTGTATCTAAGCCCACGCCGGGTTCCCAGCTGTTGCCGAAAACAAAAAGAATAAATGCCATTGCCAACCAGCGCAGGGAAGTGGTTTTTTGCAAAATCAGACCTCGGTTTCGTGTTGAGGTTTTTCTATCAAGAACACCTTGCCAGCCTCAAGCTAAAACTGCCCCTAAAAGCTGTTAAAAACGACTTAACCTGTCGAACTTTTAGTGGGTTCTCTAAAATATTCTTGAAGATATCTAAACAGAGAAATAAAAGGCGGAAAGTATTAGATTTGAGCTAAATGAAAACGCTAGCCTCTCTATTTTTGACCCTGATCTTTTGTACAAGCTGTGCGCCCGTTGAGCAGGCGTCGTCTTTGGATGTAACCACTTCTTTGGGTATCGTCGGCGGCGAATTTCCGGACCCCGCATTTCCGGGATACGCTTCGATTGTTAAAATTCAAAAATTCAATCGCATGCATTGCACGGGAACTTTAATTGGTTCGCGTTTGGTGCTGACAGCCGCTCACTGTTTGCAAAATTCAGTAACCACTGATTTTGAGATCGTTTTTCCTTCCGCTTTAAAAAAAATAACGCGGCTGGTGGTGGCGCAAAAAGCTCATCCCGAGTTTCGTCGTAAAACCTTGGTTGAAGATGGGGTGGGGCGAAATGGGAGCAGTGGCGATCTGGCCTTGATGTTGTTAGATGAAGATGCGCCTGCTTCCGCAAAAGTGGCAAAGCTTCCAGATCAGGCGTTGCCAATAGATAAAGATTTTATGCTGCGAGTTTATGGTTATGGCACTACCGGGCTTAATAATAAAGACGGCGATGCTTTGCGCACGACGGAAGTAACGGGAAGGGTTGAAGCTTTAACGCCGACAAAAATTTCCATCGATCAGCGTTCGGGTAAAGGTTTGTGTAAAGGCGATTCCGGTGGACCTATCTTTGCATTTGAAAATAACCAAGTCATCTTAGTGGGGGTGACCTCGGGGGCGGACCGTTGGCTGCTTAAAGATGGAGTCTTAGTGGGGGATGTATGTCGTTATTTTAGTGTGTCCACTCAAGTCGGATCGTATCTAGATTGGATTGCCACAACTTCCGTTGAATTAAAATAAGACGCTGCTAACATCTAGTCTGTGAGCGATATTTATCATCTTTATACTGATGGCAGTTGTTTACCCAATAAGCGGGGCGCATGGGCTTATGTCGTTTTAAAAAATGAAGTTAAAGTCGCGCAAGACTGCGCAGGCGTGCGCAAAACTTCAAGCAACCGCATGGAATTTTTAGCGGCCATGATGGGGTTAAGAGCTGTTCCCGAAGGTGGCAAGGCTATCTTGTGGACCGATTCAAAAGTTTTAATTGAAGCGGCACAAATTAAAATCCCTCAATGGAAAAATAATGACTGGCGCCGTTTAAGCGGACAACCTGTGATTGATTTAGATATCGTGACGGAACTTGATCAGCTGATGAACACCCGCGATGTTGAATGGCGCTGGGTCCGCGGTCATTCCGGCAATATCTATAACGAGCTTTGCGATGAGCTTTGTCGGCAGGTTCGTTAAGACAATAAAAAAACCCGCACTTTCAATGCGGGTTTTTTATTTTCTAAATTTTAAAAACAATTAGAAATTTAAAAGAGCTTTCACATCAAGTTTACCGTGAGAAACCACTTTGTTATTCAAAGCCGGAATCTTTTTAGCTGAACCTAACAGCGCCGCTTTCACGTCTTGCCAAGTTTTTTCTGGATGTGCTGACCAGTAAAGGGCTGCCGCCCCCGCCACGTGCGGAGTCGCCATGGAAGTTCCATCCCAAGTGGCTTTGAAGCCATACTTATCGATAACCACATCCGAATAACCTTGCTCAACAACAGTCGAAAAAACTTTCACACCCGGAGCGCCGATGTCTACGGAAGTAACACCCCAGTTAGAGAAAGATCCCAATTTGTCTGAGGAATCAAGAGCCGCAACCGACACGATGATGTCGTGGTTGTAAGACGCGGGGTAGGCTGGAGCTGCATCGTTGTCATTGTCGTAACCAACACCTTTGTGACCATTGCCTGCCGCCGCGATGAAAAGAACGCCATTGTCTTGCGCATATTGAACCGTGTCGCGCAAAGCTTGGTTTTCTGGAGCGCCCGCTTCTTCACCTTCAGAGCCCCAAGAGTTGCTCATGATTTTTGCGCCGTTATCAACAGCGTAACGAATGGCTTTGATAGCATCGGCCGTGGTGCCTTGACCTTTTTCAGAGATAAAACGCAATGACATGATTTTTACATCCGGAGCCACGCCGGCAATACCTTTGCCGTTATTTCCGCGAGCGGCGACATTACCCGCGCAGTGAGTGCCGTGACCTGGATTTCCACCTTTAAATAGGATGTCGATGGGTTCCATCGCCAAGTCATAAGGTTTGTTATCATTAGAAACAAAGTCCCAGCCAATCACGTCGTCGATGTAACCGTTATTGTCGTCATCGATACCGTTGTTTGGAATTTCGCCGGCGTTTCTCCATAAGTTGGGCAAAAGATCTTCGTGCGTGTAATCAACACCCGTATCGATCACGGCCACAACCATGTCTGGATTTCCGCGAGTCACTTTCCAAGCGTCGATCACGCCGATGTCTTTCATGCCCCATTGTTGAGCAAAAAGAGGATCTGCACCCGAAGTAGATTGCGGAGCGTCAGGAATCGCAGGGTTGTCCACTTTAGCCAAAGTTCCAACTTCAGGATTGCGAGACAACATTTTTGCTAAAGCGGCTTTGCGAAGAGGGTCTTGAATGGAGTAGTCCTCCATCAAAGTGATTTTATAGTTCGGTTGAACATACTCAACCGCAGAGTTTCTTTCTAAAGATTGAATGCTGACTCCGCGAGGGGCCTGAACGCGCACCCACGTTTCCGTCAATTTCTCGACTTTCGCACCCGCCATTTGGAATTCAACGAATCCCGGTGCGAGTTTAACAAGCAAATCTTGTTTTTTTCCGTTGGCTTGTGCGGTTCCTGCCATTAGGCAGCTCGCAAAAATAGCCGAGCTCACGTACTGCATGGTTTTTTTCATCGATGTTCCCCCTCGAAGATGATTTCCACTCTCAAGACGAGCCAAGAAATCTCGGCCTTGGTCCCCTTTTTAGAGCGCAAATTAAAGTGTAAAAGTGAGTCATCGAGATAAGCAACGGAATCGCTCGAATTTGGAAAGGTGCGTTGAAGAAATCTCGAGACCGCAACATCGCACTTATCTAGTTGTCAGGATTGCGGATTTTCAGTAACTACTTAATGATAGCTAAATGAAATTGCAGAGGTGTTTCTATGCAAAATGAACACGGGGCTGAGGGAACTCAAGCCATCGATGATATGTCACGCGATATTGCGTTCACCACGAAACTAGACGCTATAGTGGCTTGGGGACGTAAGAATTCACTATGGCCGATGCCATACGGTACTGCTTGTTGCGGTATCGAATTCATGTCGGTGATGGGACCAAAATATGATCTTGCGCGCTTCGGTGCCGAGGTGGCCCGCTTCTCTCCACGCCAAGCAGACTTGCTTGTTGTTGCGGGAACGATCACGGAAAAAATGGCTCCAGTTATTACTCGTATCTACCAACAAATGCTTGAACCAAAATACGTGATCTCTATGGGAGCGTGTGCAAGTTCAGGTGGTTTTTATCGTGCTTATCACGTTCTTCAAGGTGTTGATAAAGTCATCCCTGTCGATGTTTACATCCCTGGATGCCCTCCAACTCCGGAAGCTGTTATGGACGGTATCATGGCCTTGCAACGTATGATCGCGACTCATCAACCGCGTCCTTGGAAAGACAACTGGAAAAATCCATATGAACAAGCTTGAGACTTTAAAACAATCCCTTCAGGGAAAATTTAAAATCGAGAACTATAAATTCATCCACGCCGTGGGTGACGATGTTCTTGAAGTTCCAAAAGAAGATGTGCCGGCGTTGTTGAAGTACCTTCACGACAGTGGTGCCTTTGATTTCTTGATGGACGTGTGTGGTGTGGATTATCCAAATCGCGCGAAACGTTTCGACGTTGTTTATCATCTTTTTTCTTCCAAAGACTCTTCACGTCTGCGCGTAAAAGCGCAAGTGGGCGAAAATGAGTCTATCGGAACCGCGATCCCGGCTTACCGTGGTGCGGACTGGTTTGAACGTGAAGCTTATGACATGTTCGGGATTAAATTCGATGGTCATATGAATTTGCGCCGTATCTTGACTCACCATCAATTTGTGGGCCATCCACTGCGCAAAGATTACGATGCGAACTTGCAACAAGCTTGCACGACGTCGATGCCAATTCACTTCAATAACGAGCCGGGTTCTCCAGGTGATGTGTTGAATGAAAAATATGTTCCTTTGAACATCGGCCCGGCCCATACAGCGATGCACGGCACCTTAAGGGTTATGGCTGAAATGGATGGCGAGACGATTGTTCGTTGTAACAATGAAATCGGCTACCTTCACCGTTGTTTTGAAAAAATGGCGGAAACTCATCCGTACAACCAGGTTATTCCTTACACCGATCGTTTGAACTACTGCTCAGCCCCGATGAATAACATTGGCTACTGTAAAGCGGTGGAGCGTTTGTTGGGCGTTGAAATCCCGCCAAAAGCGCAAGCCATGCGTGTTATCTTGGCCGAGCTTTCTCGTATCATCGATCATACGATCGCGATCGGTACGGGCGCGATGGACTTGGGGGCTTTAACAAGCTTCTTCTATATGTTTGGTCTGCGTGAAAAAACTTACGGCCTATTTGAAAAACTTTGCGGAGCTCGTTTGACGGTATCCATGACTCGCGTCGGTGGTATGGCTCAAGATGCGCCGGAGGGTTGGTTTGATGAGGTCCTTGCTCTTTGTAAAGAAATTCGCAAAGGCACGGATGAAATGGCGTCGATGGTTGTCGACAATAAGATCTTCATCAACCGTACTCGTGGTATTTGTCCCGTTTCGGCTCAAGATGCGATTCAATGGGGCTATACGGGGCCGTTGTTACGCGCTTCAGGTGTGAACTTGGATTTGCGTAAAGCTCAACCTTATTATGGTTATGATGCTTTAGACTTTGATGTTCCGGTGGGAACATCGGGCGATATCTATGATCGTTACTTGGTGCGTTTTGAAGAAATGCGTCAGTCTGTTCGTATCATCGAACAAGTCTGCAAAAACGTTCCAGGCGGGGATTACACGATCCGCGATAAAGGCATCGTTCTGCCAGAGAAAAAAGACGTTTACGGAAACATCGAAGGTTTGATGAATCACTTTATGTTGATCATTAAAGGTCTTCGTCCTCCGGTGGGTGAAGTTTACGACGCCACGGAAGCAGCCAACGGAGAGCTGGGTTTTTACCTGGTTTCAGATGGCTCTGCGAATCCGTATCGTTTGAAAGTTCGTCCACCTTGCTTTGCGATTTATCAGTCTTATCCGACAGTAGTGAAAGGTGCGCAGCTTGCTGACGCCATCGCGACTATCGCTTCTATGAACCTTATCGCTGGGGAATTGGATCGTTAATATGTTTACACTTTCAGAACAAGGCTTGCAGAACGTTAAGAAAGAACTAGCTCGTTACGAAGCTAAGGAATCGGCGATCATTCCAAGTCTTTATATTGCACAAAAAGAAAACAAAGGATTCATCACTCCAGAGATGATCACTTACTTAGCTAAAGTAATGGAAATTCCTGAAGCGCGTATCAATGAAGTTTTCAAATTCTACACGATGTTCAATCAAAAGCCGGTGGGTAAATACCACGTTCAAGTGTGCACGAATATTTCTTGCGCGCTTGAAGGCGGTCGTGAACTTTCAAATCACATCTGCCACGAGCTGGGTGTGAAATTAAACGAAGTGACTGCAGATGGTCGTTTCACTGTCAGCCGTGTTGAGTGCTTAGGTTCGTGTGGAACCGCGCCCATGATGCAAGTGAATGATAAGTATCACGAGAAATTGACTCCAGAGACGGCGATGAACCTTCTCAGAGGGATGAAGTAATGGCTGAATCAAAAGTATTAACCGAATTCTATCATTTGCCCGAATACCAAACTTTAGCAGGTTACAAAGCTAAAGGCGGCTACGAGACTTTGCATAAAGTTTTCAAGATGCAACCTCAGCAAATCATCGACGAAGTGAAAGCTTCAGGATTGCGTGGTCGTGGTGGTGCGGGTTTCCCGACGGGTATGAAGTGGGGCTTTCTGCCCAAAAATAATGAACCTCGTTATTTGTTGTGTAATGCGGATGAAGGGGAGCCTGGAACTTTCAAAGACCGCATGATGATGGAGCGTGCTCCTCATCAATTGATTGAAGGTATGATCATTTCTGCTTTCGCGATTGGTTCGAAAAAAGGCTACATCTATGTTCGGGGTGAATACGTTTACCCGATCCAATGCTTAGAAAAAGCATTGAAAGAAGCTTATGATGCGGGCCTTTTAGGTAAAAATATCTTGGGATCAGGTTTTGATTTTGATTTAGATGTTTACCGTGGAGCTGGTGCTTACATCTGTGGCGAAGAAACCGGGATGATTTCTTCATTGGAAGGTCTTAAAGGTCAGCCCAAATTAAAACCGCCATTCCCAGCGGTTCAAGGTTACCTTCGTAAGCCTACCATCGTAAATAACGTGGAAACTTTGGCAGCAGTCACTTACATCATTCGTGATGGCGCCCAAGTTTATCGCAAATACGGAACTGAAAAATCAGCAGGAACAAAATTATTCTCTGTTTCGGGGAACGTTGTGAACCCAGGCAACTTCGAAGTTCCGTTGGGTTACCCATTGATGGATATCATCATGAAAGAGTGCGGCGGTATGAAACCCGGTCGCAAACTGAAAGCGGTGATTCCGGGGGGATCTTCTGCTCCGGTTTTGACGGCCGAAGAAGTCGCTAAAGCAAACCTAGATTATGAATCTTTGGCGGGACTAGGAACCATGCTTGGTTCTGGGGCGATCATCGTGATGGATGATTCTCAATGTATGGTGGATATGTTGGGAGTTTTAACTCACTTCTATGCCCATGAGTCTTGCGGTCAGTGTACTCCGTGCCGTGAAGGAACGGGGTGGTTAAATAAGATTCTTCATTCGATCTTGGAAGGCCGTGGACGTCTTCAAGACATCGACTTGTTGATCAAGGTTGCTGATAACATGAAAGGTAAAACGATCTGTGCTCTTTCAGACGCGGCGGCTTTGCCTGTGTTAAGTTTTGTAACTAAATTTAGAGATGAATTTGAATTCTACGTTCGTGAAGGACGTTCGAAAGTAAAAGGAACGACATATGCCGAAATGCACCATTAATGGCAAAGAAGTCGAAGTAAAAGAAGGCACGTCGATCATCGAAGCCATGCAACAGTCGGGCGATCGTATCGCGCACTATTGCTGGCATCCAGGATTGTCGGTCGCCGGTGTTTGTCGCTTATGTATGGTGGAGATTGAAGGAAATCCACGCGTACAGATCGCATGTAACACGATGGTGACTGAAGGCATGAAGATCAACAACACGTCTGAAAAAGTACGTGATGCTGTTAAATGGGGCCTTGATTTCCATCTTATCAACCATCCGTTGGATTGTCCGATCTGTGACCAAGCTGGTGAGTGCGGTTTGCAAGATCAGTACATGGAATACGGCAAGTACGACCCAGAAATGGCGGAAGCGAAAGTTAAAAAGCACAAGGTTGTGGATCTTGGACCGACCGTGGTTCTGGATTCTGAAAGATGTATTTTGTGTTCGCGCTGTGTTCGTTTCACTGAAGAAGTATCTAAAACTAATGAATTAGGTATCTTCAATCGTGGTGACCGTTCTGAGATCGGCTGCCATGAAGGTGTTGAGCTGAATAACAATTACTCTTTGAACACCGTGGATATCTGCCCGGTGGGTGCGTTGACATCGAAAGATTTCCGCTTCCGCCAACGCGTGTGGTATCTCAAAGATGGCGACAGTGTTTGTAACGGTTGCTCAACAGGTTGCAACATCAAAGTATTCTACAATA
Source organism: Bdellovibrio bacteriovorus (assembly GCF_001592735.1). NCBI lineage: Bacteria > Pseudomonadati > Bdellovibrionota > Bdellovibrionia > Bdellovibrionales > Pseudobdellovibrionaceae > Bdellovibrio > Bdellovibrio bacteriovorus. The sequence continues at coordinate 542,429 of NZ_LUKE01000001.1, read as the reverse complement.
AAGAAGGTCTTTTCCGTATCAAGCCTGTTTACAACGAACAAGTAAACGGTCACTGGATGTGTGATAGCGGTCGTAATGCGTATAAATTCGTAAACCGTGAAGCTCGTTTGGTGAAAGGTATGGTTCGTGGCGCTTCTGGTTGGTCAGAAATGGCTCCCGGTGCGGCGGCGAAAAGCGCGGGCGAAGTTTTGAAAAACACTTCCGGCGATTCTTTGGCCCTTGTTTTGACGGCTCAGTACACGGTTGAAGAGTACGAAGCGATCATCAAAACTTTTGTGGAAGAGTTTAAAACTAAAAAGATCTATTTCTGGATTAACAATAAAGAAACTTTCGATAGCTTCGATGGACTTCTTTATCGTGGAGATAAAAATCCAAACACGAAAGGTCTTTTGCGAGTTATGGAAAAATACGGTGTTACCGGTACTTGGGCAGATCTTTCTCAAGGTCTTTCTTCAGGCAGCGTGAAAACCGTGGTGGTTGCGGGTCCTGAAAACCAAGCCGTGTTCCCTGACATCAATGATAAAGTCAAAGAGCTTTCAAAAGCTCAAAACTTGATCTGGTTGCAATCTGGAAAACATGAAGCGTTGTCAGCGTTAACTGGCAATGTTTGGTTGATCCCATTAAAAACTTTCGTCGAAAAAGACGGAACGTTCGTGAACTTCTCGGGTCTTGAGCAAAAGATCAAAAAAGTAACGACGGTTGTTTCTGAAGCTCTGACTTTAACGGAAGCGGCTTTATTATTGGCTGGTAAAAACTTGGCGATCCCGACAACGGCTCAGCCATTCTTGCCAAACAACCAACGCCCAGACCAAGTGGCTTTGGAAGCTCGTAAAAAGAATGAGTTCGTGTTCAGAAGAGGTAGCCTATGAGTGTAATGCAAAACAACTCGGAAAAATCAAAGTGGTATTTACCGGGTATTCTGGGTGGTCTAGCGATCACCATGAAGCACTTGCTGAAAAACTTGTTTAACCAAAAGAAAATGATGACCTTGAATTATCCAGAGGAAAAGTATGAATACTCTCCAAGATTCAAGGGCAACCACGTTCTAACAGTTAAAAAAGACGGTTCACTTCGCTGCACGGCTTGCATGTTGTGCGCGACCAACTGTCCGGCGGAATGTATTAAAATCGTGGCGGCTGAACATAATGATCCCTCCGTTGAAAAATATCCGATCAATTATGAGATCGATATTCTTCGTTGCGTATTCTGCGGTTTCTGTGAAGAAGCTTGTCCCGTGGACGCAGTTCGTTTGGGACCTGAATGGCAGACTCCAGGCGTGAACGGTGCTAACTTTATTTACGATATCAACTATCTGGCTTACCGTCCTAATCTTAAAGGTGGGATCCAGACGCATGTCGACGATGAAGAAAGACATAAGTCAGGAATCTAGTCCGCGGACTTGTGTTAAATATAAGGGTTTTTATGAGGGAGTCGTAAGACTCCCTTTTTTATTTGCGAGATACCTTTAAGAGTTTCAGAATTCTTTTATAGGGGGATTTAACCATGAAAAAACTGATTCTTATTCTTAGCATTTTAGCGGCACCATTTTTCGCAAACGCGGAAACTGATTACACAATCACTTCGAGTGATGATGGTTTTGCCGCGCAAACTTCAGAAGTTCAGCCGGACAGAAACTATTCACGCAGTTATGATTTCGGTCGCGTATGGGTGGGGCAACGTCGCTATACAGATTTCGTTTTGCAAGCGGGCCGCTTCCCGTTGCAGGTGCGGGGTTTGAGTATTAATGGCCGCTTTTTTGGCGGTGATACGAACTGTCCGTCGTTGCTTTTCCCAGGTCAGCGTTGCATCATTCGCGCTTCATACGCACCTCGTATGAGTGGCAATCATTATGGTCAACTTCGCCTTTGGGTGGCGAATGACACTATGATCGTGCACCTTTCAGGCCGTGCTTGGGACGGTCGTCACTAGTTTAAAGGGGCACCTGGAATCAGGTGCCCTACTTTAGCTTATGATGAACGGCCAGGTGATAGCGAACCGATCGCCCTTTACCTTCAAGATTCAAAAGGCCTTTTGATTCTAGTTCGGATAAATCCCGTTTTGCAGATTCGCGACTAGTTCCCGTAATACTCACATATTTCTTATTGGTCATGCCGCCCAAAAAACCTTCGGGCTCACTCTCTAACATCTTTTTTAAAACTTTCCGTTGGCGCTCATTAAGAGCTTCGGTCTCGGCCTTGTGCCAAAACATTGAAAGGTAGTGAGATTTTTTTATCAGGGATTGTGATTGGGTGAATGCTTTTATCAAAATTTCTAAAAACCATTGCAGCCACCTGGTTATATCCATGTCCGACTTTTGAGTCTGCTCGAGTATCTTGTAATATTGCGATCGTTCCTTCAGAATTTGTGTGGAAATGCTATAAAGTCGGCGGCCGGTTTTTTCGTCTTGAGCTAAGGCCATTTCGGTCAATGCGCGAGATATGCGGCCATTCCCGTCATCATAGGGATGTATAGTTACAAACCACAAGTGCGCAATTCCCGCACGTAAAATTCCATCTATTTTTTGATCTTGGTGCCACCACTCAATAAATGTTTTTAGCTCTTTTGACAGAAGCATCGCCGGTGGAGCTTCAAAATGGATGATGGCTTTTTCAAAGCTTCCAGATATGACTTGCATGGGCTCGTTAGAAGTTCGAATGGAGCCGATTTCAAGTTCTTTAAAATTTTTAGAATGGCCTAAAAGTTCGAGATGCCATTTGTTGATTCGATCAAGGGAGAGATTTTTGTCGTAATTAGACGTGGCATCAATAAGAACTTCTACAATACCGTCAGTTTGTTCTGAATGGATGGTTTGAGTTTTTTTTGAATTAAGATGAAGCCGTTTGGCAATAGAAGATCGCAACGATTGGATGTCTAACTTTTCACCTTCAATGGCGGAGGTGTTTAAAGCTTCCTCGGCCATCAAGGAAGCCTGGTCCTTTAACCGCAATAAGTCTGCTTGAGCTATCAGCTGTCCTTGGAGTTTTCGGGCTTCAGAAAGTAAAAAAATAAGCTCTTCGGCTTTCCAAATGAAGTGGGGCCATTTGGGGTTCTGCCAAATATATTTCTTCATCATAACTATCCTGACCCAATTAGTTAACTTAATTGGATCATTTTTTGACCCAATTAGCAAGAGTAATTGGGTCAAAAATGTCTCAGATCGAATTAATGAGATTAGAAGGAGGCCGATAGCTCCAAGAGGCTTTCTGTTTCTTCGGCCAACTGACAACGAAAGATCGGTGTGTAAACGGGGAAGTTGCCATGCAGGTGTGATTCATACAGCACCACTTCATTCACATGCAATTTTCCAAAGCTCTTCCGTTTAAATGGTGAAATCATATCTTTAACACTCTTTGGATTGCGTAGGCGTCCAATAGTTAAATGCGGTACAAACTCGCGCAGCTCCATCGCCATGGTGACACCGCGTTCAGCCAAGTTGCGATCCAGTTCTTGCTTAAGCTCATTCAAGTATCTTTTATTCTGCACCCCCAACCAGATGACACGTGCTTCGTGTTCAGAGGAAAAAGCACCCATGTCTTCAATCTTGAGATCAAAGGGATTAAAGACTTTGCAGGTGTCCTCTAAGGCCTCTTGGATTTTAGGGATTTCATTGACGTCGGTGTCGCCAATAAAGGTGACCGTGATATGAAAGTTGGTGGGTGGAACCCATTTCATATTCATTTCTTTTTTATCGGCATTGATTTTGAGCTTTTTTAAAGTCGGAAGGAAGCTTTCAGCCAAGGGGTCCGTGGCATTCAGTGCAAAGAAGAGTCTGCGGGTCGTCATAAGTCTTCCTCCTAATATAAAGCGGTGAAAGACCTCATCGGCGAGTCCTTCCACCTATGTCTGTATTTATTATGTCGAGTATCGAGGAGTGTTGTCCAGTGCGGACGAGGAAAAAGACAAAAAACTAACTGAAAGCCATTACGTTCGTTTTCATCACTGAAGGAATCGTAATGGCTTTGTAAAAAACCGATCTTTAGATGGGCGTGATCGGCGGTTTTGGGGTTTCGTCGTTCTTCTTAGGGAATAACAACGAAGCTGCGATAGATCCACCGATAAATAAAGCAATGAGACCCAATGACCACGTTGTCGGGAAGTGGCCATCGAACAGTTTGTTTAACCAAACCATTTTTAAACCCACAAACACCAGCGTTGCTGCCAGGCCATATTTGAGCAAGTGGAACTTGTCGACGACACCCGCTAACAAGAAGTACAAAGAGCGCAAGCCCAAGATGGCAAAGATGTTGGAGGTAAATACCAGCAGCGGTTCTTTTGTGATGGCAAAAATAGCCGGAACCGAATCGATGGCAAAGATCACATCCGTGAACTCTAAGAACACCAAGGCGATAAACAGAGGAGTCGCGTAAAGCAGGCCTTTTTCTTTCACAAAGAAATGATCTTCATGCATTTTATCAGTCACGCGGATATGTTTGCGCATAAATTTGATCAGCCAGTTTTGCGAGGGATCCATGGAACCTTCGTTCGAGAAGACCATTTTAATCCCAGTAATAATCAAGAAGACCCCGAAGATCATGACCACCGCTTGGTACTGCATAAGTACGGCGCCAAGAGCGATAAAGATCGCACGGAAGAACAACGCCCCTAAGATGCCGAAGAATAAAACCCGGTGTTGATATTTGGTGGGAACGCCGAAGAAACTGAAAACGATGACGAAAACGAAGATGTTATCCACCGAGAGTGATTTTTCGATCACGTAGCCGGTGAGAAACTCTAAGGCGACCTGTTTTCCTAAGACGTCGCCAAACTTGTTACTGGCGTACAGCCATAACAAGACGTTAAAGATCATGGCTAAGCTCACCCAGGCAATGGACCATAAGGTCGCTTCTTTAAAGCCCACGGTGTGAGAGTGTTTATGAAAGACACCCAAATCTAATGCAAGCATCGCAAAGACGAAAAGCACAAAGCCTGCGTAAAACATCCAATATTCTGCAAAAGGAAATAACAACGTTTGATCCAAAGTAAGCCTCCAGGACCCAATGTAAACTCTTTACTGATATTTAAAAAATGGATAATCTTTAACAAGTTAATTGCTTATAACGAAGAAGTGTATTGTGACACATATGACCGACAATTTCCTATTGGAACTGAATTTTCATCATCTCTATTACTTTTACGTGATTGCCAAAGAAGGCAGCATCGCCAAAGCCGCAGAGCGTTTGCGCATTGGGCAGCCGACCTTAAGCACACAGTTAAAACAGCTAGAAGGCTCTTTGGGAAAAGAACTTTTTGAACGCCGCAAGCAAAGGCTTCATTTAAGCGAATCCGGAAAGCTTGCGTATCAATATGCGGAGCAAGTTTTTAACTTAGGCTCAGAGATGGTAGAGGTCTTACAAGAGCGCCTGACCAACAACCGCGTGCACGTGCAGATTGGCGCCTTAGACAGTGTGCCTAAAAGCATTATTTTAAAAACTATCATGCAAGCCTATAAAATGGGGAATTGCAGTGTGTCCGTCCTTGAAGGTGACGGGGGCCAGCTGTTGCGTGAATTAGCCGCGCATAAAATTGATCTGCTTTTGGCAAATTATCCTCCACAACAGGATGCGAAATCTATTTTCTCTAAACCCATTGCGAAACTAAAAGTGGTGGTGTGTGCGGCGCCAAAGTTCAAAGATCTGAAAAAGAATTTTCCAAAGTCGTTAGAGGGCCAGCCCTTTATTATTCCCACCGTACACAGTCATCTGCGTCGTGAGCTCGAGCATTATTTTAAGATGAACGAAATCCGCGTCGATCAAACCGCGGAAACACAAGACACCAGTTTGCAGTTGCTCTTAGGCCAAGAAGGTGTGGGACTTATTCCGATCGCGGAAGTCGCGGCGCAAGACTTAATCAAAGAAAAAAAGCTGATTGTACTAGGTGAATTGGAAGGGGTTTACGAAGAAATCTGGTTGGCCTCGGCCAGTCGTAAGATTGAAAATCCGATTGCCGCAAAATTGATGAAGGCTGTCCTATACTGAGACATCGCCGAAAAAATTATTCGCCAACCTGCTTTCGGGCGTAAATGTTCTAGACGACGCGTATCTTTATGAAATGTGCTGGATAAAGGTCTGATATCTGTCGTTCCGTTCCCCGAGTGTTCAAAAGTTTGAGGTCTGGTTGCCCGTAAATTTGCCGAATGATGTTGCAGCTTTAGCTCAGGCTATTAAAATTTGAAAGATGGCAGATCATCGTCACTTTTTCCGGGGGGAAACCAAGTGCAATACCTGCGACTCTTTATAATGATATTATTTGTTTCGGGGTGGATGCACTCCGCAAACGCGGCCGCCTTATTCGGCGGACCTAAGACACTTCCTGATGACGGAACTTACACACCACGGACTTCAGAGAATTTCTCGGGCTCGAGCGGCGGCAATTGTGAAACTAGTTGCCGCAGCAGCAAAGGCTTTATCCAAGTCGACATCGCCGCACGTTGTATGTGTATTTCAGGATCCAGCTGTTTTAAAGTGGATGTCGGAATGCCGGGACTTAAGACTTCAAATGGATTGGGTATCATGGGTCGCGCGAACGGTACGAAGTATAGCACCAAAAGCTACACGAACACGAAGAGCTTTGATTATGATGCTATTTCAATGGGGATCGCCTCGAATACTGAATATGGAAAATGGATTCATAAAGCCCGAGATTGCCAAGGTGGCGGCCAGCAGACCTGGGCATGTATTGGGGTCCCTTGCAACAAGTGGGATGAAGTTAAGTCTTTAGGACTTTCAGGAAAGTCGATCCAAGTATGCAATGGGGTCGATTACCCGACTTCTAAAGATTACTGTCCTCCCGGGGATAAACCTTGTTACGTTAAAGTAAGTCCAAGTACTTCCGCACGAGACCGTGCTGGTTTGCATATACCTAGAAAAAACAATGGCGATGGTTCCGGTGAAAGCCGTGGACAAACAAGATAGGAAGAGATCGATGAAATCCTCAATTAAGATTTTCAGCAGTGTTTTAGTCCTTTTTATTGGTTCGTCGGTTGCTTGGGCTGAACTAGCAGGTTCTAAGGGTAACGCCTCTGGTTCCTGGGTGGCCGAATTTGAAAAGAAAAAAACGGGTTGTCCAGTGAGACCTAAGGTAGATCCTAAAGATATCAAAACATGTCCCAAAGTGCTGGGAGAGATTCCGTTGGATATGGATCAAGTTAGCGAGTTCATCGTTTACGAATACCGACCGGACACAGAAACTTTCTCTCTTGTGGGAGTTGATTTACCTGATGAAGGTGAAACCATCGTGACCTTGGAAGCGATAGCTAAATCAGACGCCACTTTATCTGATAACAAGGGTGGCGAAAAAATGGCGGTGCTTAAGAAAGCTTTGACTAATCCGTGTGATCTTTTAAAGCGCCGATTCAAGATCAAAAAGATAGCGACTCTTTCTGATGCTGAAATTAAAGCTCGTAAGAGTTGTGTAAGAAAATAAAAAATATATTCTTAGTTCTGTTCTAAATATTTCCCGGGGGGAATCTAAACTTTATGCAAAAATTATTATTTTTTGCGGTCACTTTATTTTTCATTAGCAATGCCAATTCGGCCGCTTTGTTCGGGGGCGGAAAATCGATCAATATGGATGATGGTGGAGAAAGTGCGGAAATGGGATCTGGCGGAGATTGTTTGACAGTTCCGTCTCACGTCTTAAAAGCCTACGAAACGGCTAAAAGTTTTTCCGAATCATGTCCTGCAGCGGCTCTGTCATCGGGTAAAAAAATTGTGATCAATGATTACTCGGGGCAAGGGCGGGAAACGATGTACATCTTTGACCAGAACAGAAAGTGCATTGATTCGATGTACATTAGTTATGGGGATGGTTCTGGCAGTACAAAAAGCGAAAGCTCGACGTCTTGTTCTACCGGCGGGTCTGGGAAAACTCCGGCGGGGATGCATATCACGGGGCCTCATAGTGGCAAAAGTTATAATGGTAAAAACTCTTTAAAGCTTGCCGGTTTAAGTGGCCAAGGCAGTGCGGGTCGACAGATTTTAATTCACGCCTCTAAATGGAAGCTTCCGGCGGGTGTATCACAAGGTTGCACCGGGGTTCCTCAAGATAAATTATATAAAGTCATGGGCTTGTTAGGGTATGGATCTTTAGTATACAACTATTTCGGTAACGAAGCTAAGGCCCGAGGCTGTGGAAGTAATGCCGGTGCTGAAAAGCCGCCTGAATGTAAGCCTGAAGGTTACGCAAGGCAGATCGCACGTACCGCGAATCGAGCCCGTTTATCGGTAGATCCTTCTGAGGGTCGTGACGGCGGAGGAATCACGCCGGGTGGGAATTCGTCCGGGCCTGCACGTGGATCATCGAATCGTGGACAAAGAGGAGCGAACTAATGAAAAAAATTATTGTCATCACAATGCTTGTCGTGACCTCTGTTTTTGCCTGGGCCCAAAAGGATCAAAAAGCGGAAGAGTCTTATGATAAACCGCCGGTCCTAAAGTTTGGTGATTGGTCCAACGAAAATGAAAAAGACATTCCCATGGTTCCTACCCACATAAGTAAGGGTGAAAAAGTGGAAGTCTTAGAATACGACGTGGCCCATGACGTTTTTAGTGTGGCCACCGCCCAAGAACGAGAACAAGGACCTTTTTACTTCACTCCGGAAGAGCTTTTAAAAGGGACGGGATTTGCGCTCCAGCTAAAGGACTTCAGTAAGCAGAAAAAGTTGGATTTTGTAGGCTCTGAACATGTATTGAAGTCGGACATTCGTATTCTTGAAGAAAGTGAATACAGAAGCCGTCTTAAAAAGTAGCTCGACCAATGTCTGCTGGCCCTCTATTTTCAAGGTAAATAAACCGAAGTGTTTCTCGTGGGAGAAATGCAATGAGAAACATCATCGTTTTAGGATTTACTTGTTTAATGGCAGCTTCCTGCCAAACCAAGCCCGTTGACGTATTTCGTGCGCCGGCAAATACGCAGGAATTAATTTCGGGCAGTCGTCAGGTTCTAAACGACATCTCAAATCCCCAGATTTTTAATCCGCAAACTTGCGCAACATATATCAACAAAGTGACGGACTACCTATTTAAATTACCGGCCAATCACTTTATTCCTAAAAATGCTCGACAAGCCGACATGCTTAAATCGGCCGGACCTGAGTTGATGGACACGATTTTCCAAATCCGCTTAGCGATGCACGATAAACTGCAAGAATTCGATAAGCAAAATTCCTTAAGCCGTGAGTGTACTTTAAAAATGCGTGAGGGCTTTCAATACGCGCGTTTTTCTGAAGAATATCTTTTGGATTGGCTGGTCGCAAATAAGGCTTACAACTATACTCCAAAACCCATCTTAGATAACTCTAAACCCAGCACCTGGACGAACCCCAAGTTTGAAGATTTTAAATTAAAAAGCGGCGATGTCATGATCATCCGCGGGAAAAGCTATGTGTCCGCCATGATCGCGCGCATCGGGGATGAAGAAGGTAATTTTTCACATCTTGCCATCATCGGTGAAGATAAAAAGGGCAACAAATACGTTGTTGAGGCTTTGATTCAGTACGGGGTGATCGTAACTCCGCTAGAAAAATGGAGAACCGCCGAAGACGCCCGCGTGGCTTTGTATCGTCAACCCGATGCGGCTTTGGCAAAAGCGGCGGCTCGTAAGATTTATGATCACGCGCAAGGGGCTTTGGATAAAGGCTTAGGTATTCGCTATGACTTTTCAATGAACGATGCAGACTATTCGTCGTTCTTTTGTTCAGAGGTGATTCGTTTTGCTTATGATAAAGCTTCGGGTGGCCGCTTTATGGTGCCGAAATATCGCAGCACCGTGAGCAAATTTAAAGACCAAGAATATCCAAAGACTTTGGGTGTGAAGGGCACCTCTTTGTTTGCACCCTACGATTTAGAAGTCGATCCGCGATTTGATTTTGTGGCGGAATATCGTTTTTTACCTTTGTTAAGACAAGTGCGTATGCAAGACGCCGTTTTACAAAGTGTTTACGAATGGATGATTAAAAAAGATTATAACTTTAATTGGACGATGAAAAATGCCACGCGTGCCCACATGGCGAAGTTTTTGCGTGATTTTGGATTATTCAAAGACACGTTGCCACGCTATATGCCGATTGAGGCCGTAAAAACCACGGTGCAATTTGAAGCGGTGGCGAACACATTAGAAGAAAACCTTTACTCCAGAGAAAAAGAGTTTTACGCGAAAAACGGCTATTCACCGTCATTCCAAGACATGATGAAAATCAACGATGAGTATCGTATCGAAGACTGTAAACGGAATAAAAATCCGACCCTGATGAAGCCCACGAAATTTCATTCGTTTTTTAGAAGCGAATCTAATAAGTGTGAATAAAAAAGGGAGCTTTAAAAGCTCCCTTTTTTGTTTGATACTAAAGTAAAAGGTGATGTAGACAAATATCCTTAAGTTACCCTCATTGAACTTGAACCGCATCCATACTGATCATAGAGCCGTCTTTGAAATGACAGAAATAATACTGATTCAATTGGATATCGCTTAGGATGATCCCCACTCCCTTTGCATTTTTGCAGATAGCGGCATAGGGATTCTTGATATAGTCATCAATACCTAATTCACTTTCTACGGGTCGAAAACGCTTCAAAGCTTTTTTGGCGTCGCAATTTTTCTTCACACATTCGGCAGAAATTTTGTGCTCTTTATAATAGTCAATCTGGATGAGTTTTTCACCATTGGGGGTTTGTGCGATCAATGTCATGGCAAATAGATTTTTAAATGTCTTTTTCATTATTCAATCCAAACTATAGAGGAATTATAGGCCTTGTCATAAGATTCGTCCCGCACTAACTTTTCCCACAATTTCATTTTGCGACGAAATTCTGCCGCGCTTTCCCAGCCTTGGGAATCTTCAGTCGAACAAATAAGTTTGCCATCTTTAAAGCAAAATTTATTCATCCTTGGGAACGTGGAATCACGCAATTGATATTGTTTCTCGCAGACTTCTCCGCAACACAAAGTGCGCGAAGCCACGATCACATTAGAATGTGGTCCACATTCTTTTGAAAATAGTTTTCGCTTGGGGCTTAAAGCACAGTGTTGGGCAATAATGGGTTTTCCCTCACGAAGTAATTGGTCCACCTGTAAATCTAACGCTATATTCTCTTTGCCCTTTTTCACTTTATATTCCGGCATCAGTAAGGTGTTTTTTTGGCAAGTCTCTGGCACAGTTAACGTGGCCATAAACTCTCCGAAGCTGTCTTTGCGTAACGCCTTTCGGATGAGTGCGACATTTTTTTGTGCGGGGAAGATTTCAAACATTTTTTGAGCGCAAACAAAAGAAGCTTCGTCCTGTTCACTGAGTGGCAGACTTTTGTAGTTGTTGTACAATGTTTCGTATTCATGCCACCACGTAAAATTTTTTTTCAGTTTTACTTGATCCCAGTCTTGATAAACAAGCTTGTCAAACGGGGCGCAGGATTCTCGAGCGAACTTTTCACTTTTGCGAAGCTTCATTAAAATATTAAATGGAATTCCGCCTTCTTGAAGCTTTCGTCTTTGGCCTTGGGCCATGACGTCCAAGACGGAAACGCGGTTGTCGGGAATTTTATCTTTGAATTTTTTAATATCTTCGGGGGTGAGTTCGCTAACACTTTTTCCGGTGATTTTCTTAACATCAGGAACGCAATCGATTTTCTTTGCCTGACAATATTTATGATCAAGCACAGTAGAAACTGCCATGGCATAGCAAAACCCTAAGCCGTCCTGCGCGCGGCCCGGAGGAAGATTGGGAACTCTGACCACGTTTTTGACTGTTGGATTTTCACAAGAAAGTGCGTCGGCGGTGTTTGTATCCACAGCCCAACCCTGAGCCCCAGTTTTTAAAGAAAATAAAAGGGTCATAAGCAGCAAAGATCTACAAAGTGTCATGATCTTACTGTAGCAAGGAAAGGGGTCAGGAGACAGAGCCCCTGACCAGAGTCGAGTTAGATTTTAACGTATTCAACAGATCGCAAATGCACCTTCCAAAGCTTCAGTCCCATTTGGAATTCCAGCTGGGCGATCTCAAGCTCGCGTCTTAGCTCGGCAAGTTTCAGATCGTAAGCTTCTTTAAGCTCTTCGCGTTTTTTGCTGGCGTCGACTTTGAACTGTTCATAGTCTTCACGCAGTTTTTTCATGCGGTTTTGGGCGTCCAGGATGGTTTCGCGCATCGCGTGAAGTTTTTCTTCGGCAAAGCCTAGCTGTCTCATTTCGCTAGCCTCCGCTTGCAAGCGCGCCTTTAAAATTTCCGCATTGGAAATCTGGCGCAATTTAGATGCAAGACCGATGAAGTTCAAAGAGCGGATCACCCATTTGGTGGGATCCCAGTGATACCACTTGATCCCGTTACGATAGTCGATTTGGAACTTATGATGGAAGTTATGGTAACCCTCACCATGAGTTAAAACGGCCACAAACCAAGAATCGCGCGCTGAAATTTCTTTGGAATAAGTTTGTTTGCCCAAAGTGTGGCACAAAGAGTTTACAAAGAACGTGCTTTGTTGAGTTAAAGCAATACGCAAGGACCCGCCGATGATCAAACCACCGAAAGCCGAACCCATCAACCAGCCGATAAACATCGGGAACAAGAAACCCATGAAAATAGAGATCGGAACATAGTAACGATCTTGGAACTTTACCATCCACTCTTTTTCAAGATCGGGAGCATGGATTTTTTGGTTTACAGAGTCCTTAAAGAACAACCAGCCCATGTGGGCGTACCAAAAACCTTCGTTGATATTGTAAGGATCTTTTTCGCCGTCAATATGGGTGTGGTGGCGTCGGTGATCGGAAGACCACTTCAAAGCAGACCCTTGATAAGCCGAAGCGCCGACCATCAAAAATAAAAACTTAGCGATGGGGTGCGCATCATAACTTTTATGTGAAAACAGACGGTGATAACCGGCCGTGATACTTAAGTTTGTGGCTGCGGCAAACACCAGCGAGAACACAAGGATGTCCCACTGAAAGCCGTAATAATAAAAGTAAATAGGTGTCAGAATGACGGCCGCCAGAGGATTGATGGTCATGAACAATAAGACCGGCCATTCGATACGTTTTTTAGTCATTTTTGGTACCTCACTAGGAATAAGTCTAACAGAGTATTTGGCAATATCGACACTCACATTTCACTTTTCCGAGTGATTGCGTTAGAGATTTCTTGATGAACTTGAGCTCAATTGAGAGGCATTTGAGAAAAAGTGGGGCCTAAATTTCTCCGCCCGAATTAGACCTTGGTGTAGTCTCATTTATAAGGAAACCTGATAAATTTTGAGGATATGTTTATTGATGTAGTGCGCCCTGAAAACTGGGAAGAGTTGAACGATGAAGTAAAGTCTTTCTTGAATCTGCCAGAGAAATCCCGCGCGCGCGTTTATCATGGGCTTTCGCAAGGTGTCTTTGAGATTTCTCAAGGCACCGCGCAGTTTATGTCCCATAAAAAATCGGTGGCCTTTATCACGGGACAGTCACCGATTGTGGAATCCTTGCTGCCTTACTACTATAAAGAAACCTACGAGGTTCAAAAACTTTCTCAAAGTGAAATGACCGACCCTAAAGCGTGGGTGGAGTCATTAAAAAAGGACACCTGCTTTGTTCTTTTCAGCGATGACCACCCGGTCACCGGAGAGCTTTATCCGTTTGCTGACGAACTTGATAAATTGCTCAACGAAAAACGAATTTTTTCCTTTCGCCTGTCTCACGGGACACATTTTTTTGGCAATGCAGAGCTTCGCCCTTACACTGTGCGCTTTTGTTCTTTTGGTCCGCAAGTTTGTGTGGCCGCTTGTGGTGATCGCTATCGGACGCCGTCATTAATGGCCCATACCATGGAGTGGGACCGCAAAAGAATTTTAGATCAGCTTTCAAAAATGAAGTCCCAGCGCAAAGAAAATCAGAGTTTGGTACAGGCTTTTGAGCGATCTCTTTCGGTTGAAGGGCGACCCTATTTTTCCGCGCAAGCATCTCGGACCTGGGATCGCGCGGTTTGTGTTTTTCCTGATGTCAGTGCGGACGCTTTGGCGATAAAGATTTTTGAAAAACTACAAATATCCCCCGAGGACGGATGGCAACAAATAGCCACCACGAACATGTGTTCTTGGGATGTGGTTAAGATGTTCGGTCCCTGGTGGGAGCCAAAACCCAAAACCGAAGATCTGCGCGGGTTGTTAATCGTCGGTGTGGCGATGCTTGAAAATCCGGGTTTTCAAACAGCCTTGCAAGCCTCGCTAAAAGAAATCAAAGAACAACAAAGCTGGAATGTCTAAGTTGATTGTTTAACTTTATTGGGTGTAAAGTGGCCACAAAGCCATGACTCAAGGTAAAGACCGCTTCATCATTTTAAAAAAAATCAAATACGCGGAAGCGGATTTAATCATTCATGGTTTATCTCCCCGTGGGGAAAAATTGGCTTTTATTGCCCGCGGTGCTTTGAAAAGTAAAAAGCGTTTTGGTGGGGGCGTTCTGGAGCCCACTCACTTTGTGACATTTACGTACAAACAAGCAAACGAACACGGACAACTCAACGTGCTGCAAGAAGCGACGATAGTTAATGACTTTCCCGGACTTCGCACGGACTATGATCGTCTAGAGACGGCTTTGCATATTTTAGAATGTGTAAGTAAAGTCAGCCAAGAAGGAGATCGGGACTCAGAATTCCTGTTTAATCTTCTGGGGAATACGCTTAAAGTCCTCGAGTCCACGCCGGATATTTTAGTGTTGAAGATGCACTTCTATCTAAAATTCCTGCTTCAACAAGGTGTTGTAAATGCGGAGCCATGGATGGCGCCGTTTCTAAAAACCAATCTTGCCGATTCCGCAAACCTGATTTCTTACCGCCAAACTGTCGATGATGAAATGTATAACGTTGAACAGATGGTGAAACACTATTTAGCAAACGCCACCCTGTAAAAAGACTTTAGGACACTTTGGTTTTATTTCCCAAGGGATGCAATGACTCCATGGTGCGGGCCAGATGATCAATTCCCAGATGCGTGTATTTTTCTGTGGCCGAAAGACTTTCATGGCCCAAAAGTTCCTGCAGGACACGCAAGTTGGCACCACTGCTTAACAAGTGAGTAGCAAAGCTGTGACGAAGAGCATGGGGATGCAAAGGTTTTAAAAGTCCTGCACGCTTGCCACTGTGGCGAACCATCTCGTAAGCGGTGCGTGTGTTTAAAGGCTCTGCGCCAAAGACATATTCTTCATCGCCCGATTCTTTACGCCATCTTTCTAAAACTTCTAATGTTAGTTTTGGTAAAGCGACCACTCGCTCCTTAGATCCTTTACCTTTAATACGGAAAACTTTTTGAGCCCAGTGAATGTCCGCCCACTTTAAGGCGCAGGCTTCGCTGATGCGTAACCCTCCGCCATACAATAAAAGAAACAGGACCTTCTCTTTTAAAGGGGCGGCGTCTTCGCCTTCAAAAGTTTTAAGAACGGAAAGCACCTCATCCACACTTAAAAAGTGTGGCAGCTTTTTGGGAACTTTCGGCGCGGTGATCTGAAAGGACAAATCCCTTTCAGTCAGATTCTCTTCAAAAGCCCAGGAAAAAAAGCTCTTTAATGTGGCTGCCTTGCGGTTGCGAGAGGCGAGGGACAGCCCAGCCCAACCATTAAAGGCAGCCCTTGCCGTGGTCAGTAATTCGGCTTCGGTAAAAATTCGCGAATTATTTTCGTAATCAAAAGCCTGCTTAAGATCTAGGCTGTAATGCTTGATCGTTAGGGGGGAGGCTGATTTAACAAAAGTCATATATTTCAAATATTTATCTATGTTTTTTCGGAGCTCAAAATGACCTGCCAAAGCCTCCTCCTTTCGGTATCGAGCTGCCCAAAAAAGCCCTCGAATTTAAAAATAATGCAACGGCGCGTAATATTTTCTTGCAAAACTTACCAGACCAAGGTTATAACTCAATGCGTTGCCGCGGTGTATCAAGTTGAGCCAATCAGTTTGAGACACCCACCCAAATTTTCTTAATCAGGACGTTACCGAAAGGTGGATACTCATGAACGATAACAACTCGACGACTGTTTTGCCCTCTTCTCAGAATGCAAACCAAGTCATGTGGAACACAAACCAAACTTCAAAAGTGATTGAAAACAAGACCATCGTCTATCAATCCGAAGTCATGGGTAATTTAATGAAGATGATCGACCGCGTGGCTCCGTCCCAGGCGAACATCTTAGTATTGGGTGAATCTGGAACCGGAAAAGAGCTTATTGCTCGTTCTATCCACGAACGCTCAGGTCGTAAAAACAAACCTTTTGTTGCGATCAACTGCGGTGCTCTTCGTGAGACGCTTTTAGAGTCGGAACTTTTCGGTCATGAAAAAGGCTCTTTCACGGGTGCTTATGCTCGTAAGATCGGTTTAGCAGAAGTGGCTACCGGCGGAACATTGTTCCTTGATGAAATCGGTGAATTGGATCCGGCGATCCAATCTAAACTTCTTCGTTTCATCCAAGAAGGTGAAGTTTACCGCGTGGGTGGTAAAGACCCCGTAAAAGTAGACATCCGTTTGATCTGTGCGACCAATCGTGAGTTGGATCAAGAAGTTATCAAAGGTAATTTCCGTGAAGACTTGTTCTATCGTATTAATACGATCGTGGTTTCCGCACCTCCTTTACGTCGTCGTAAAGATGACATCCCGGCGTTGATCAACCATTTCTTGAACAACTCTCAACATGCTTATTTGAACCGTGGTCGTTCCGTGAACGAAGAAGCCATGAAGGTTCTTACTAAGTATGACTGGCCAGGAAATATTCGTGAGCTGCAAAACGTATGTGAACGTCTTCAGATCTTGTCTGAAGGTCACATGATCATGCTGAACGATATTCCAGAAAATATCCGTAATGGCGAAGCGGAAAAAGACGTTATCGAATACGATCCGCAAATGACTTTGCACGATCTTGAGAAACGCTACATCCTGAAAGCTTTGGCGCACTTTGGTGGTAATAAAACTCAAGCCGCTAACAACTTGGGTATCACCATCAAGACTCTTTACAACAAACTTCATGAGTACGGCGAGTTTGAAAAATTCGCGGTTCACACGAAGCCCGCAAAGTAGTCTTTAAATATTACTTATAACCTTGGGAGTGGTTTCCCTTCTTTTTTCCACTCCCAAGGTCTCTCCCTAAGCCATCTTCCCCTCGAGGATGGCTTTTTTTTCGAGTGTGTGATGAGAAACGTTTCCTTATATTTTCTTGGTTTGGCGTTTTCCCTGGCAACCGTTTCCGGGTGCACTCAACCCGATGGGGCCAGCACCGCCAGTCCCAAAGGTTGTTTACCTGCAAGCAGTGCAGACGGTATTGTCGGTGGTGCCCGCGTGTCTAATGCCGAGCCCTTAGCAAAAAAAGTAGTTATCTTGGTTATCACGAAAAGTGAAGGCAGCAGTATCTGTACGGGCGCCCCCATTGCCTCGGATTTAATTTTGACCGCTGCTCATTGTGTGGAAAATGTCGACAAAGCGGTCGCCGTATTTAATAACGACATCAGCTGTGAATCGGGAATCAATGTCACCCGAGATGGTGTTCCGGTTGTAACGACGGTCGTGCATGAAGGCTATACGGGTAAGGCCGCCACTGACGATTTAGCTGTAGTGAAAATTCAAAAAAATATTCCAGCGGATTATCCTATCAATAAGATCTATCAAGAAAACTCTGTCTTAAGCTCTGATTCGGTCACTTTGATTGGTTATGGCAGTACGGGGAAAAAAGGCAGTGGCGGTGGCTCGGGTTTCTTACGTACCGTTAATAAAAGCTATTCCCACGATGTCGTGACCAACTCCTATTTAAGTGGCCGTGATCGCATGTGGATTTCACAAAAAGAACAAGGCATGTGTTACGGCGACTCTGGCGGTCCGGTGTTTTTTGAGGTCGGCGGCGAATTGCAAATCGCGGGCGTAAACTCGGCCGTGCGTGGCGATACGGACGATACCATGTGCATGGGCGAAGCTTACGCGATGTATATGCCGGCTTATAAAGAATGGCTTAAAGCTGCCATGGAGAAGCTGCGCTAAGCGGCAAGTGTCTCAAAGTTTAACACTGTCTTACCCCTCAAAATCTCATAATTAGGCGTTGAGCTGGCCCCGGGGTTGCAATAATTACAGGGGAAAGATTGAGGGATCTATGAAAAAGCTATTACTAATGTGTGGTGTTCTGTTCGTATCGACAATGGGATATGCCAAAAGCAATCCTATGCCATTCAGCTCTTGCGTAGATGAGATCTATGCCAACGCCGGCGCGCGTACAATGAATGATGCAAAGATCACTTGTCGTATGCAAAATGATGCGGCCTTCGTTCAATGTGCGACCGATCTATATAATGACTTAGATCGCGGTTATTCATCAGACCGAGCTATCGGCATCTGTTTAGACCGTTACCCAGGCCAATCGATTCACACATCTTGCGTGACCATCTTAGGCAGTGCGGGTTTTGAGCGTATGGCCGCTATCCATATTTGTGATGAAACTACCGACACTTTAAGTTTAGCCATTCCTAAATGTATCTATCGTTTATCGCGTACTAATTCAGACACTATCGTGGATGACTGCCGCCAGGCTTTTGAACGTGGTCAGTTAAATAACGAAGGTTTTGATAAAGATGCTTATGCGCGATTGGAAAAAGAAAATGCGCGTCGCAAAGCTCAGGAAGCAGCGGACCGTCGTGAAGCTCAGGCGCGTGCTCAAGCGGAAAGACAACGTCAAATTGAAATCGCTCAACGCCGCGAAGCTCAACGTGCGGCAGATCAAGCTCGCGCGGCTGAAGCTCGTCGTCAAGAACAGCAGAATCGTCAACAAGAAATCCAACGTCAGAAAGACCGCGCCGCCAATCAGCGAATTGAAAATGAACGGGCTCGTCGTGCTGAAGAAAAGCGTCGTCAAGAAGAAGAGCGTAACTTCAATGACATGATTCGCGAAGAAAACGCGCGCCAAGCTCGTGAACGTGCAAAACAAGCGCAAAATCAAAACAAAAAACGCGAAGAGATTCCAGCAGTCACTCCTAAAAAGGATGTCGGATCTAAGAACACTAAAAAGTCTGAAGACAAGCCTGTTGTAAAACAAGACCAGGCGAAAGACAGCGGCAGCGATCAAAGCCGTCGTGATGAAGAGATCAAACGTAAGACCGCCGAAGGCCGTGAGCGCGTAGAACGTGCCAAACGAGAGGCCGAAGAGCGTCGTCAACAACAAGAGCGTGATAAAAACAAAGGTCAAAGTGCTAAGGTTGAAGAGAAGAAAACCGGTGACGGAACTGAAGATGTTCCGCCACCTCCAGTGGGTGGTGATTTCACCGACCTGCCAAATCCCACAGCGAACTAAAAAAAAAGCCCTCTTAATAGAGGGCTTTTTTGCTTTCAAATTTTTAGGAAAAAATTAAGCCACGGTGAAAAGCTTCGAATAAGTCCTGACAAATCGCACGGTCTGCTCCATCAACTTTTCTAGTGGAGTTTCATGTAAGACTCTTTCAAAAAAGAAAACGCCATCCATATATGTATCTAGGTCATGACAAAGCTCTTCGACGTTCGTTCCGGGCTTGAGCTTGCCTTTATCTGCAAGCATTTGCACACGTTGAATAAGGCGGGGATCAAGCTGCATAGGTATTGTTTCCATCGCCTTCTTTTTAAATTTTCGATCGGTGAGGGAATGGCCAATAATGATTTTCGCAAAGTCCTCGTGCTGACAACCATTGCGAATGCGGTCGCGAACATAGGCTTCAAGTTCATCAGCTAAATTGTCTTTAGGCTCATAGGCAAGATCGCGATTAATCAATTCAGCGATAAACTTTTGCGTGATATGCATCAACAAACCTTCTTTGCCGTCAAAGTAGCGGCCAATCAAAGATTCATTAACGTCTGCTTTTTTAGCGATCATCTTAGTAGTTGCGCCATCAAAGCCATATTTAGAGAAGATTTCTAAGCCTGCTAGTACCAAACGCTCTTCAGAAGCCGTGCGATCCCGCTTTTTGCATTTGCCAGTAAGGGCATCGACGATACCGCCGAGTCCTAGACATTGGTCCCCTTGTTGGTCCTCAACTTGAGCACCTATTTTCTTAGTTTGAGATGTTTCTGACATTGAAAACCTCCTGAGAAAGCACCTAAGTTGCTGAAATGCCTTATCTTTAAATAATGTATCATAAGCGTTTTAAAATCTCAACTAAGTAATTGATTGCATACTTATAAGCTTTGGGCTACTTTATGTATGTAAACGATTACATAACGGAGATCGTACTTATGAAAAAACCTGAATTGATGAAAGTAGGCAGTTTGTTACTAATTACAGCTGCGATCCTTTCAGCAAATCCCTCCTCGGCAATGAGTCTTAACGACTACTTAAATCAAGTCAAACAACAGAGTTTAGGATTAAAAGCTTCTGATCAGCAGGCCGAAGCGTCGGCTCTCAGCGTTCGTGAAGCAGATCTGTATTTCACCCCGAAGCTTCTTGCTAATGCCCGCGTAGGACATGACGGCAAAGAATCTTTTGGGGCCGCAGTGACTTATGATCGTCTCAAAATGCAAAACTACTCTTTAGGAGTTTCCCAAGAGTTTAGCTTCGGTCTTCAGACAAAATTAATGTACGCCATCGACAATACCGAGGTGGAGGGACTGAGTGCTCCGGGATATCCAAGCTCTGTAAGCTTTTGGGATGCGACACCTCAATTAGAATTAACAATGCCATTATGGAAGGATGGCTTCGGCCGCACCGCTCGCGCGAATGAAGAATTGGTGCGCCAACAAAACGAGGCCCAAAAATTAGGTTCATTAGGACAAAGCCAATCCTATTTGGTTGAAGCCGAAGCGGCCTACTGGAATTTATCGTCGGCTCAAGAAGTCGTGGAGGTTCAGAAAAGAGCGTCTCAAGCCGCACAAAGCATCCTTGATTATGTCAGCCGTAAAGCCCGCATGAACTTAGGTGAAAACGCCGATGTTTTACAAGCGAAGGCCTTGGTGGAACAAACGACCTTCCAATTGCAACAAGCCGTTAACACAGAAAAAGCGGCCCGCCGCAATTTCAATACTTTTATGAATCGCGGATCTGAAGAGGCGGTCGAGCGCTTAGACGTCATGAACTATGACGGATTGCAATCGGTCGCGATCCCGGCGCAAAAACCGGGAAATCGTTATGATGTGCAAGCTGCCGCGGCGCAAGCCCGCACGGCCAAAGCGTCTTCGGCTTTAAGTGCCGAAAAAAATAAGCCGCAAGTCGATCTTTACGGCAGTTGGGCATTAAACGGTCGCGATGAAGAATTAAACGAAGCCATGAAAAATGCGGGTAAAACTGAAAAAGACACGGCGTTTGTTGGTGTGCGCGTCAGCATTCCGTTAAATGTGGGGGCAGCTTCTGACGCTCGTGCCGGGGCTTTAAAAGCGGAACGTGCGGCCGAGTACTCATTGCAATACAAACAATTCGTTCAAGAACAAGATTGGAACAACCTCGTTCAACAATTAGGTGAAGCCAAAGAAGGTTTCCGCTTAGCTACGAATATAGTTAATGCACAAAAAGCGAAACTGGATAATGAAAGAACTCGTCTTCGTCAGGGAAGAACCACGACTTATCAAGTTCTTCTTTTTGAACAAGACTATTCTCAGTCCGAAGTGAATCGCGTGAAATCCGCAGCTCTTATTTTAGGTCTTCAAGCTCGCATCAAACTTTATCAAAACTCTCCTGAAGGAGGGATCTAGTCATGAGTTTACCAAAGCTATCCATCAGCCGCCCCATCCTTATTACTTGTGTCACGATTGCCATCGTGGTCGTAGGTTGGGCTTCGTTTAAATCCATGAGCGTGGATCTTTATCCGGACGTCAGTATTCCCGTGGTCACAGTACAAACTGTTTATCAAGGTGCGGGTCCAGCGGAAATTGAAACACTGGTCAGTCGTCCGATTGAAGAGGAAGTCAGTACGATTTCTGGTATCAAGCGTTTGACTTCAAAAAGTTTGGAAGGTGTCTCTCAGGTTATCGTCGAGTTTAATAGCTCGGTGGACGTGAAATACGCTGAACAGCAAGTGCGCGATAAAGTAAATATCGCCAAACCAAAACTTCCCGACGAAGTGGAAGATCCCGTCATCCGTAAATTTGACCCCGCGGACACACCGATTTTGATGGTGTCATTAACGGGTGACAATCTTACGGACGCCCAGCTTTTTGACGTGGCCGATCAGTTTATTAAACCGCGCTTAGAACAGGTCAATAACGTCGGTGCCATCGAAATCTTCGGGGGCCGCGAAAGAGAAATCCACGTTCTTTTAGATCGCAATAAACTCCGTGCGCGTGAGCTTTCGGTCAGCCAAGTTGCGGCGCAAGTCGGCGCTTCGGGTGAAAACATTCCCAGCGGTAAAGTCGATCAAGGTGGTAAAGAACTTGTTTTCCGTGGACTGGGTGAATTCCAATCGGTTCAAGAAGTTTCGGACACGCTTGTAAATCTTTACGGGAATGAAGTTCCGACACGGGTGGCGGATTTAGGTCGCGTGGTTGATACCATGGCGGATGAAAAATCGCGTGCCTTTATGAATGGAAAAAAATCTCTCTTCTTACAAGTTTACCGTCAATCCGGTTCCAACACGGTTCGGGTTGCCGATGACGTTGTAAAACAAATCGAAAAATTGCGTCCGGAACTTGCTAAGATGGAAGGTGCGCCTTCTATGCAAGTCGTTTCTGATGGTTCGATTAAAATTAAAAACAATATCTATGACGTTAACGAAACCATTATCATCGGTATTATCTTAACGATCATCACGGTGTTCTTCTTCTTAGGAAGTGTCCGTTCGACGTTTATCACCGCGCTTTCTTTGCCGATCTCATTGATCGGTGCGTTCATGATCATGAAGCTTGCGGGTTTTTCGATTAACATCGTTTCGATGCTGGCGTTGACGTTAGCTGTCGGTCTTTTGATCGACGACGCCATCGTCGTTATCGAAAATATTTACCGCCGTATGGAATTGGGTGAAGACTCATTAACGGCGGCCGAACGCGGAACCACGGAAATCCAGATGGCCGTGGCAGCGATCACTCTGGTGGTTATCGCGGTTTTCGTTCCGGTGGGAACGATGTCAGGGACCATTGGTCAGTTCTTAAAACAGTTTGGTATGACGGTCGTGTTCTCGATGGCCATCAGCTGGTTTGTCGCGATGACGATCATCCCGATGTTGACTGCGTACTTTGGTGGCAGTGGACATACGTCTCCGCAACATCAAAATCATAACACTCTTTATGGGAAAACTTTGGGTCGCATGGTGCGCGGGTTTGACCGCTTCCAATCTTGGTTGGAGACGATCTATGAAAAACTTTTGCGCGTGACCTTGAATTATCCATTGTTAACTATTGGCGCTACTTTGATGGTGTTCTTCCTCAGTATTTATACTGTAACCAAAGTTCCAGGAGCGTTCATCACGGATGACGACAGTGGAGAGTTCACGGTGACTTTAGAAATGACTCCGGGAACAAGTTTAGAGGGTATGAATAAACGCGCCGATGAAGTTGATGCGATTATTCGCGGCAATCCCGAAGTGGATTACACGGCGATGATCGTGGGAAGTCTGTACGGGGAATCTAATAAATCTTCTTTCTATGTTCGTATGAAACATGGCAAAGAAAAAGGACCTCTGACGACGGAACAATTCCGCGATAAAATCCGTGGGCAGTTAAAAGATTTTACGGATGCCAATCCGGTTGTTAAAAAGTACGACGCTTCGGGCGGGATGGGCTCTCAACCCTTCGTATTGAATATTATTTCTGCGGACCCTAAAGAGCTTGAAGCGGCAGCGACCAAAGTGTTAGCGCGCTTAAAAGCCGATCCTCGCCTTAAAGACGTGGATACGAATTTCCGTCCGGGTAAACCAGAAATGCAAGTCCACTTGAAATCCGGTGCAGCAAAACTTTACGGTATCAATACAAAAACAATGGGGGCGGAACTGCGTGCTCAAGTTGAAGGTATGACACCGGCAAAATTCCGTGAACGGGGGCGTGAATATGAAGTCCGCGTTCGTTTGTTACCTGAACAACGTGACTTAGCTGAAAGCTATAATGCGGTTTTCGTACCTAACGTCAATCGCAAGTTAGTCCGCTTGTCTGACGTGGCTGATGGAAAATTGACTTCCGGTCCGGCGTCGATTGAACGTCAAGACCGTGGTCGTTATATCCAGATCACGGCGGGTCTTGCTCCAGGTGCAGGTTTAAGTGATGTCGTTAACGACACTTTGAAAGCGGCATCAACCGGGCCTGACGCTTTACCAAGCAGCGTTCGTCTGACGTTGGCGGGTGATGCGGAAAACATGCAAGAGTTGATGACTTCAACGGTTCTGGCAATCGGTTTTGCGATTCTGTTCATTTACTTGATCCTTTCAAGTCTGTATGAATCGTTTATTACGCCCATCACAATCATGGTGGCCTTGCCCCTAGCACTGTGCGGAGCATTCCTTGGTTTGTTCTTGATGAGCGAAACAATGACGATCTTTGCGATCTTCGGTTTCTTTATGTTGATCGGGGTTGCGGGTAAAAATGGTATCTTGCTTGTGGATTACACGAATCAAATGATGGCGACGGGTAAGTCTCGCAGGGAAGCCCTGGTCGAAGCCGGTAAAACACGTCTTCGTCCGATCTTGATGACTTCCTTTGCCTTGATTGCTGGTACCTTACCGGTGGCGATTGGTTTGAATGAAGCTTCGAAATCTCGTACGGCGATGGGGGTTGCGATCATCGGTGGTATGATTTCTTCAACCATTCTGACGTTAATTGTGGTTCCAGCGGTGTTCACATACGTGGATCGTTTCCGTCTGTGGGCTAATAATTTAGGCGCAAGATTTACGTCTCATAAAAAAGAAGACCGACATAAAGAAATTAAAGTTGCCTCTGAAGTTCCGGCTCAAGAAGCGACTGATTTAGAGTTATCAAAAGGTTAAACGGAGGTATTTATGGCAAAGTTATTTATTCAGGAATTGCCGTCCCATGAAGAGTTGCAAAGCTCTATTTCTCGACTGCACGAAAACAGCGACCCATGGGTTTTGTATTCGAACTTGCAATTCCTTAAAGTGGCAACGGAACTAGAAAATCAGTTTGATAGTTTCTTAGCTCCTTACAATCTTTCAAGCGGTCGTTTTACGCTGCTTTACATTCTTAACGATACACCTGCCGGAATTATTCCTTCAGAGCTTTCACATCGTGTGGGGGTAACGCAAGCAACCATCTCGGGCCTTATCAACAGTATGGAAAAGGCCGAGCTGGTTAAAAGGGAAATGCATGAAAAAGACGGTCGCTCGTTCGTGATCAAGCTTACGGATAAAGGTCAGACCTTGATTCGTGAATTGATCCCGCAATGGGTGCCGAAAGTTTCAAGCTTCTGGGGGCAATTCAGTGCGGATGAGCGCCCTTTGGTCAGCAGCATCTTGGAAAAAATGGTTAAGCACACGGGCGCTATTACTAAATAAGTGAGCTTTTTAGACGTGCAAGAATCCCTAGGGCTTTTTGCACGTCTTCTTTATCATGGTAAAGACTAAATCCGAAACGCAGGCGAGGGCCACGACTGTCGGTCTGTAATCCCATGCCGTCTAATTCTTTGCCGACCTTCACCGTCATTTCTGCAGAAGGCAGTTCAAAAGTTAAAAAGTGTCCGTGAACAAGGCCCTTTCCTTTTAAAAGTTTTTTTTCTTCCACGATCGAAGGATGGCTGGCGAGGCCATCAATGAAAACCTTCTGCAAGCTGGCGACATGCTCGTGGATTTTTTCAACGCCCAAACCTTCAGATTTAAATTTTTCTAAAACCGCTACCAGTCGGTAAACGGCCGAAAAATCCATGGTGCTGCCGGCGTATTGAAGGGCGTCTTCGGGATAACCCACCTTGTTTCCCACATTGTTTAAATGCGAAAGTTCAGCAAACCATCCGGTGTAGGCGGGCCGGTGACGAGTTGACGGAGGCACGTAAAGAAAGCAGCCGCCTTCGCCCCCTTGAGCGTATTTGTAAGATCCCGCCAGATAAAAGGCTTTGTCTTGGATCAAGGACAGATCTGTCGGCACGGCCATAAACCCATGATATCCGTCGATCACAAACGGTGTCTGTGCTGAGGCGGCCTTTGACAGGCGAATAACATCACACACCACCCCCGAGTTAAAAAAGACATGACTTAAGAACACGAGGTTCCAACTTGAAGACGTAAGCTCTTTTTCAAAGCGATCTTCAAAGGTGGCAAAGGGTTGGGTCGGGACTTTAACGACTTCAAACTGTGGGGATTCTGCCAGGCGGTTGATCTGACGATCAAAACTGTAAAACTCTGAGTCCGTCGTTAAGATGCGAACCTTTTGGTTCCAGTTTAAAGAACTTAAAAGACGGAAAACGAATTCATGAGTGTTCGGCGCAAATACGATTTGTTCTGGGTGTTGCAGATGCAAGTTTTCAGCGATGAGTTTTTGCGCACGGGGAATTTTAACGGAAAAGAAATGGTCCCATTTTTTATCGACGAACTGGCAAGAGTCATCCCAGTATTGCAGGTGAGCTTCGCGGCTGACATCGGGCCAATAGTGATGGCTGTGGCAGGCAAAATGAAGTTCATGTGGGTGAGCGGCTAAAAATCGAGAGTAGAGCTTTTTGTACATCCTTGGATCATAGCCCTAAAAAACAAAAAAGGCCAAGATGGCCTTTTTTGTAATTCCAAGTGGAATATGGCGATGTGCTAACTAGAAGTAGCCTTCGTCATCACCGAAGTCGTCGTCTTCATCTTCATCGTCGTCATCATCATCAGATGAGCTTGAAGAAGTTTCTTCTTCTTCGCCTTCTTCATCTTCAGATTCAGTCGCAGAAGATTCGCCTTCTTCTTCACCTTCGTCATCACTCCAGTCGTCAGCAGAAACTTCATCTTCTTCTTCGATGTCGATCATGCTTTCCATTTCAGCATCATCTTCTTCGAAGTCCATTGGCTCTGCTTTAGCGGCAGATGGCTTGATCGCGGCAGCAGCGCCGGCAGCGCCCGCGCCAACAACAGCAGCTTTAACTACTTTTTCTTTTGCTGAAGATTTTTTTGCAGCGGGTTTTTTAGCGGCTTTAGGAGCTGCTTTTTTTGTCGCGGCTTTTTTAGCTGGCTTAGCAGCTTTTTTTGCAGTCGTTTTTTTAGCTGGTTTAGCAGCCTTCTTAGCTGGCTTTTTAGTCGCTTTTTTTGCGGCTTTTTTAGCAGCTTTTTTTACTGGTTTTGCAGCCTTTTTAGTGGCTGCTTTTTTAGCTGGTTTAGCAGCTTTTTTTGCTTTTTTCTTTGCCATGGTTCGCTCCCTGAAAAGTCCTGGTTCAAAATGAAATGCCCCCTTAGACTAGCGATAATTAAGGGGGCAGGCAAATCAAAATGCGTCTGAAAGCGTTAGGTCTTGGTTACTAATTAATAATCCCACTCAAGTGATTATCGATGATGGTAGCTAAGTCTTTAGGCATCAAGAAAGAAAGGAAAAGTCCACCCTTGTTTTGCCCTTGTTTTGGAACGATCGTAAAGTAACCCAAAGTACGGGTGCCCGCTTTGTTTTTAATTGGAGCGGTGATTCCTAGATATTCTGGGAAAAACCCTGATTCAACGAAGACGCCCACCGCATTAACTCCAACATAGAGATAAACTTTGTTATCTCCGCCGGCATTAATAGCCAGACCTAGTGAAGGGTATTCTCCGCTCGGCATCATCGGCAGGGGACGGCCTCCGGGAAGGGTGCTTGCTGTCGGTAAAGTCGTGACTTTGTCTTTAACGACAAGTCTTAATGGAATGCTCACCGCCACGCGTGCCTTTTGTTGAGAGTCCAAAACCGTAGTAATTTTGACCCCTTTCATCTCTGGAACATCTAAATTGAAAGAAGTGAAGGCCCCCGGAATCGGAAGAAATAACAATAACGCGTTGTTAGCTTTGTCTAATGCCAAAACTTGTTCGTTGTCGTAATTGCCTCCTGATACATAAGAACTCATGTCGAGTTTATCAAATTCACTCGGACCCTTTGGTGGAGGAGTTCCCGTTCCTTGAGATGCGTTGTCATTTTGTCCGGTAAGGCTGGACGGGGACACCGATTCGAAACCTTTACCGCATGCTGAAAGAAGAGAGGTGGTGACCAGCGCAGTCATTAGGTAGTTCATCGTTGATAATTTCATAGTTCCTCCAAGCTTCTGCCTAATATTTCGGCTGCAGGGCTGCTGGACTTTAGCTAAATATTTGAAATTATTGGTAAAAAAGTTCGACACTTTTTAAGCACTAAAAAACGGGCGGCCGGGTCCTGTAAAAAGATTTGGCGTAATTTGCGTAAGTGAACTCAAGGGGTGACCGAAGCTTGGTCGAAAAAAGAAAAACCCGAGGGGAGATCCCTCGGGTTTTTTGAAGTACTTGTTAGTCCTTTTAAACCGGACTCAGTCCAGCGGATCGCTTGCGCGACCCGCATTCTCGGCAAGGCCGGATTAACCGATCAACTTAAGAGCAAGTTGATTAGATTGGTTAGCTTGAGCCAATGTTGAAGTACCAGCTTGCAACAAGATGTTGTTACGAGTCATCTCTGAAGATGCTTGAGCAACGTCTGTGTCACGGATACGGCTGTTAGCTGCAGACATATTCTCAGTAGCAACACCTAAGTTGTCTACAGTTGAAGTCAAACGATTTTGGAGTGCACCCAGGTTAGCGCGAGTTCCAGAAACCGATGTCTGAGCGTTATCTAGTAAAGCCAAAGCTTCTTGAGCTCCCTCTTTAGAAGAGAAGTCAATGCCTGACAATCCAAGAGCGTCCAAAGTAGCTACGTTTTCAGCAGCGTTGAAAGAGATACGATCTTCTTCCGCGTTGTTGAACAAACCAACTTGGAAATCAAACTTCGGTGATGAACCATCAAGAAGTTTAGTAGTACCCCAAGTAGTTACAGAAGCGATACGTTGAATCTCAGATTTCAACTGAACAACCTCTTTGTTCAACATGCCACGCTCTTTTTCACCAACAGTGTCAGAAGCCGCTTGGATACCCAACTCACGAAGACGAACAACGATGTTACCGATTTCGTTCAAGCCACCCTCAGCAGTTTGAACCATAGAGATACCGTCGTTAGCATTACGTTGAGCTTGAACACCAGAACGAATCTGAGCTTTCAAACCTTCAGAGATCGCAAGACCTGCAGCATCGTCAGCAGCTTTATTGATTCTGCTTCCAGAAGCCAATTTAGCCATTGAATCGTTGATTTGGCGTTGTGAACCAATCAAGTTACGTTGTGCATTGATCGCTGCCATATTTGTTGTTACACGCATTCCCATTTAAAAATCCTCCGTTAAATTACTTTATTTTTTTGTTTTCATATTCATGACCTTCCTTGATTATTTTTTTTAGCTTCGGCGAAACCTATTCTCGCTTGGCTGAGTACTGACATCCGAGTCGGTACTTATTTTTTTAGGGCTCGCTGGCTGTTAAGCACAGCGCTTGAACAAACCTTTGTTCTTATCATCTCATCCTTGAAGGCCCTCCTTTCGGTATTGT
Organism: Bdellovibrio bacteriovorus; assembly: GCF_001592735.1. Lineage (NCBI taxonomy): Bacteria > Pseudomonadati > Bdellovibrionota > Bdellovibrionia > Bdellovibrionales > Pseudobdellovibrionaceae > Bdellovibrio > Bdellovibrio bacteriovorus. Next base: position 513,019 of record NZ_LUKE01000001.1, on the reverse strand, counting down.
ACAAACAGAGTGACCGCTCTGTTTGACTCCTTCTGAGTGAATCATTGATACAGGACTGATCGGGAAATGAGACACCGTCTTGACAGGACGTCAGACGGGTTTTGTTCTTTTTTTACAATACTGGCCCAATGACGGATCTTGGAATCCGGACGTAAGATTGTCCTGAATCATTAAAATACAGGACGTACAGAGGGGAAAAAGGGAATTTTACAGACTTAGGCTCAGTCAATTTCTAGAAAGCGACAAAAGGCCATATTACCCGCAAGCTCGTATTGGCGCGTTTGCGTGGCTTTTAAGTGATGAATGGGGTTGTAGCCGATGGTGCAAAGAACTTTTTCAGAGTCAAAGTGAGAGCAGTCTTCACAGGAAAATCTTGTGTCATATTTCAAATAATCAGAAGGATTCACCGTGTCTTTTTTTATTGAAGCATGCAGGCGCGGCTTTGATTTTCCGGGGCCTTTTGGGTTCACAATTCCGGGCTTCATTTTGGTCGACATTCTTGGTCCTTAAACTGACGCTAACATTGACAAATTTTATTTAGGACTCATCCTTATTTCAGGGAGAGTTTATGAGCAACGATATTGAAAAAATGACGCGAAAAAGCCAAGAAGCGATGCAAGCCGCTGCGCGTTTGGCAGAACGCAAAGGGAACCCTTCGGTGGAGCCCGAACATTTACTGATGGAGCTGGTTCAGCAATCGGAAGGTATCGTTCCGCGCCTTTTAGACAAACTCCAAGTCAATCAAGCCCAATTTTTAACGGACTTGCGCGGTCGTATAGATAAATTTCCGACAGTTTCGGGTGGTAATCAGAAGATTTTTGCCAGCCCACGAACCGAAAAAGTATTTAAACTGGCAGAAAATATCACAGAAGAATGGGGCGACGCCTACATTTCGACGGAACATTTCTTTTTAGGAATGCTGCGCGCCGGGGATCAAGAACTTGGATCCTTATTTAAAAAATATAAGCTGACAGAGGGGACGGTCAAACCTGCTTTGCAAGAAATGCGGGGCAGCCAAAAGGTCACCGATGACGAACCTGAAAACAAATATGAGATCTTGAAAAAATACGCCCGCGACTTAACGGCCTTGGCGGCTGAAGGGAAATTAGATCCCGTCGTGGGTCGTGATGAAGAAATTCGTCGCGTCGTTCAGGTTTTATCTCGTCGTACAAAAAACAACCCGGTTTTAATCGGGGAGCCGGGCGTTGGTAAAACCGCGATTGCGGAAGGTTTGGCTTTGCGTATTATTAAGCAAGACGTTCCTGACAATCTTATCGGGAAAAAATTGATGTCCTTGGATATGGGGGCCTTGATCGCTGGCGCAAAATACCGTGGTGAATTCGAAGATCGTTTGAAAGCGGTCATAAAAGAAGTCACTTCCAGCGATGGCCAGATTATTTTATTTATCGACGAACTTCATACGTTAGTAGGCGCCGGGAAAACGGATGGCGCCATGGATGCGGGGCAACTTTTAAAACCAGCCTTGGCTCGTGGTGAATTGCGCTGTATCGGTGCAACTACTTTGGACGAATACCGCAAGTATATTGAAAAAGATGCGGCCTTAGAGCGTCGTTTTCAAACCGTGCTTGTTGAAGAACCCAGCGTTGACGATGCGATTACGATCTTGCGCGGCTTAAAAGAAAAGTACGAAGTCCATCACGGGATTCGTATCACTGACGCGGCCTTGGTGTCGGCGGTGAAATTATCACATCGCTATATTACCAATCGCTTTTTACCCGATAAAGCCATCGACCTTATCGATGAAGCCGCAAGTAAGCTAGGCATTGAAACGCGTTCCGTCCCCGAAGAGGTTGACAAAATTGAACGCGAGTTGATGCAGCTTCGTATTGAAAAAGAAGCGATGAAAAAAGAAAAAGATGAAGCCGCTAAAGATCGCTTGTCGGTGATTGAAAAACGCATCGGTGAATTAACGGCCCAAAATCAACTTCTGCGCGAACAGTGGGAGTTTGAAAAAGGTGGCATCGATCAGATCAAAAAATTAAAAGCGGACATTGAAGATCTTAAAATCGCAGTCAGCAAAGCCGAACGCGACGGAGATTTAGGAAAAGCCGCCGAACTTAAATACGGCAAATTGCCGGAAGCTGAAAGTAAATTAAAAAATCTGGAAGCTCGCAGCAAAGAAAAGACGGCGACAGAAGAGCGCATGCTTAAAGAAGAGGTCGGCCCTGAAGACGTGGCTGAAGTCGTGGCGAAATGGACAGGCATTCCCGTTTCTAAAATGCTTGAAAGTGAATCGCAAAAACTTTTGCATATGGAAGATTCATTGAAAAATCGCGTGGTCGGGCAAGATCATGCTTTAAAAATCGTGGCCGATGCCATCATCAGGGCGCGGGCGGAAATCTCGGACCCGAATCGCCCGATTGGAACTTTCATGTTCCTGGGACCGACAGGGGTTGGTAAGACCGAAACGGTCAAGGCCTTGGCGGAATTCTTGTTTGATGATGAACAAGCTATTGTTCGCATCGACATGAGTGAATATATGGAAAAACATGCGGTGTCGCGTTTGGTCGGCGCGCCTCCGGGATATGTGGGTTACGAAGAAGGTGGTCAGTTGACCGAAGCCGTTCGTCGTCGTCCCTACAGTGTGGTGCTTTTAGATGAAGTCGAAAAAGCGCACCCGGATGTGTTTAATATTTTATTACAAGTCTTAGATGACGGTCGCTTGACCGACGGGCAAGGGCGCACGGTGGATTTTAAAAATACAGTTTTGATCATGACTTCTAATGTCGGATCACAATCTATTTTAGATCCAGGTATGACTGATATTCAAAAGCGCGAAGCGGTGAACGAGGCTTTACGCGAGCGTTTCCGCCCCGAGTTTTTAAATCGTATCGATGAAGTCGTCATGTTTAACTCTTTAGGTGAAAACCAAATCGGCGGCATCGTGAAGGTGCAGTTGGATTTAGTGGCTCAACGCTTGAAAGCCAAAAAGATCGGCATCGACTTTTCAAAAGAGGCGATCGCGTTCTTGGCCAAAAAAGGCTACGACCCGATTTACGGAGCTCGACCTTTGAAGCGGGTTATTCAGACCGAACTCTTAAATCCACTTTCGCGCGAAATTATTGCGGGCAAAGTAAAATCAGGTGATACGGTGCATGTGAAAGCCAATGACGCCGGGTTGACCTTCTAGTCTTGACCTTAATTAAAATGGCCAGGAAAATAGGTGTATGAAAAAATCATGCACAGTTTTCTTGGCCATTTGTTTTTTGAGTCTTTCTTCTTTCGCCGCTTCTGGCTCAAGCCTATCCTATGATCTCAGTGGTGGTTCTGGTTCACGCGACGGCGAAACTTATTCTGAAATTCATTTAGGTTTAAATTGGTTTGTGCAAGATTGGCTGAACTGGCGCAATTCTATTTTCACGCAATTCGGAACTGAAATTAATACCGTGTATGGTTTGGATTCCGCGGCTTTGTTTAATGTGGATGCGTACACTTCCAATCGCGCTTTGGGTGTAGAACTTTACGCCGGCCCTGGCGTGCGTGTCGCCACTGAAAAATCAAATGCCGTATTTGGTAAAGCCGGAATTACTTTTGCGCTAGGTGGCTTAAGAATCGGTGGCGGCGTGCAAGCCAATCACTATTTAGAAGACCGCACCGATAAGAACAACCGCGTTTTAGGAAAAGATGAAACGCAGTACTTTATTGTTCTTTCCGGCGGTGGAGTTCTTTAAGAGCTCATGATTCCTTAAGAAGTTTTTGTGAAGCGAAAACTTCTTTTACAATCTTCACCAACATTTCAAAAATCTATCGCGGAAGAATTCCGTAAACAGTCGAAACATTCGACACGCGCATTTTTTTCAGCAGCTGCAAATTTTTTCGCTCTTCAATTAAATCCACTACTTAGCGTGTCTCACGATAAGACCGGTTTTCTTTTTTCAAATGAGATCAATCAGTTAGCACTCGCTTAAGGTCTAGGCAAAGTGCTCCGTATACTGTGTTGGAATCACGAATATCATTTGTTTGCACACCGGTGTTGCCGGGTGAAGAGGAAACATAAAATGAAAACGCTCATGAAGGCCGTAGTTCTTGTCGCGGGTGCCGCGATGACAATGGGGAACCAAAAGTGTGAACAGAAAGTTCAGCCCACAGCCCGTTCGCTCAAGAAGATCGTGGATTTGGGGGCGATTCGCTCCAGTCCCATTAACTTTCCCGGAGGACAATCTTTCGACTTTCAATTCGTGGCTAATCAGCAAATTTATTCGGTACTATTAGAAAGCAAGCAATTTGCTTTCAAATACAATCCGCCGATCGCGGTTCCGCCAGCGCAAGCGACGGGGGATCAAAACTTTTTTAATCTTTCAAAAGCCGACGGTCAGATGATGAAGGCATTCGCGGAAGCGGTGGGTAAAGACAATTATTCTTTGGAATACGCAAAAACTGCTTGGTGTATGGTGAACTTGCCACAGGCGAAAATCTCAGGTTCCGTAAATTCATTTGAATTACTGGGTGGTGGGGGATTAAGCATTGGTTTTACTCCGGCAGGTGCTTATCCGGTGAATGGGGCTTCATTAGGTTTCAACGTTGAATTTATGCAGCTGGATCTTTCTATGGTGGCGACTCGTCCGTTAACTTCGTCAGTGATGGCAGCAACGAATGTGACCTCAAAACAAACTAAAACGAAAGTGAATCTGGGTATTAACTTGGGCGCGATTTCTATCGGTCCTAGCTTTTATTACCAATCACCACTGGCACAAGTTTCAAAAAACGGTTTAGCAAAAGCCGTGAATGACTTAAGCACACAGCTGGTAAAAGAAGAATGGTACACGCGTGTAATGGCAAATCATGACACCCACGTTGTCATCCGTGGTGGTTCGGATGTGAGTCTTGAGGTGGGTGATCAGTTGCTTATTTACAACGAGGACTACTATTGGGAAGGTGAGCCTTGTAATTCGAAGTATTTAGGTGGCGGTGCTGCGGCAAACACGGCGGTTGCTAAAATCGAGATCGACTGGGTGGGCGATGAAATTTCCCGTGGCCGCGTGGTTCAGCAAACCGATGAAAATGCGGTTATTGGCGCGAAGGTGAAGCTCTATAAAATGCATGCGGACGACTACAAAGCTCCTGACGCAGGGGTGACACCGGTGACTCCCGTTCAATCCGAATCGGGCTCAAACTCGGGCCAGAATTCCACAAAACCTAGCCGCGGCTAGTTCTTGCCTTCATAGCTTAAAAATTGTAGGGTCTCGAGCAAAACTCGAGGCCCTTATGTTTTCTGGAATCGTCGAAGCCGTGATGCCAATTGAAAGCTCTGAAGAGCTGCAAAACGCCTATCGGATCAAGATTAAAAAACCTAGTGATTTTAATGATATAAAGCTTGGCGACAGCATTGCCTGCGACGGTGTTTGTTTGACAGTTGAAGCCTTTGACGACAAGCACATGACCTTTGCTTTGGCGGCTGAAACCATCAAGGTTTTGCAGTGGAATCCACAGAGCTGGTTGGGTAAGCAGGTCAATCTTGAAAGATCTTTACGATTTGGCGATCGCATCCATGGGCATTTGGTCACGGGACATGTGGACAGCCTGGGCAAAGTAGCGCGTGCGGCTCTTGAGGGGGAATCCTTCTTTTTGGATGTGCAAGTGGCCGACAGCATTTTGCCTTACGTTTGGAAAAAAGGCAGCGTCACCTTAAACGGCGTCAGTCTGACGGTGAATGAGCTTCAGGGCAACACCGTGTCTGTTTGTTTAATTCCTGAAACCTTGAAACGCACAAATTTAGGCGCTGTCCAAGTGGGCGGTGTGGTGAATGTAGAGCCTGATTATATGGCGCGTGCGATCCAAAGATCTTTGGAAGTTAGGAAAAATTAGAAATGTCTTTTAATACAATCCCAGAAATTATCGATGATATTCGTAATGGCAAAATGGTTATCTTGGTGGATGACGAAGATCGTGAAAACGAAGGTGATTTGATTTTAGCCGCAGATCACGTAACGACCCAAGCGATCAACTTTATGATTACGGAAGCGCGCGGTTTGGTTTGTTTGACGTTAACGGCGCAACAAATTGAACGTCTGCAATTGCCGCTGATGGTTCGTGATGATCTTAACTTTGCTCCGAATAAAACAGCTTTCACAGTTAGTATCGAAGCCGCTGAAGGAATCTCCACAGGGATTTCAGCCGCTGATCGTGCTCACACGGTGAAGGTTGCGGCGAACCCGCATGCCAAAGCTGTGGATGTTCATATGCCTGGTCACATCTTCCCGATTCGTGCGCAACAAGGGGGCGTTTTAAAACGCGCTGGGCACACCGAAGCCAGCGTGGATTTGGCTCGCTTAGCGGGATTAAATCCTGCGGCGGTGATTTGTGAAGTCATGAATCCAGACGGCAGCATGGCCCGAGTGGGTGACTTAAAAGAATTCGCCAAAAAACATAATATGAAAATTGGCACGATCGTGGATTTAATCGCGTATCGTTTGGCTAATGAAACTTTGGTCGAAGAACTTTCAAGCTTTGATTTGCCGGCTTCATTTGGGGAAGGCCTTAAGGCCCGTGTTTTCCGGAGCACCGTGGATGGGTTAGAACATTTAGTGATTCAAAAAGGTGAAATCATGGCCGATGAAGAAACCTTGGTGCGCGTACACGTGGACAATTTCACGCGTGATTTTATGGCGGTTTTGCAGCGAGGCGCTTCGACAGTTGTGGAAAGCTTGCGCTTAATCAATGAATCTCAAAGTGGGGCTTTTGTTTTACTTCGTGGAAACAATCGCACCAGTGGGCTGACTCAAGAATTGCAAGTGCTGATGGGTATGGATGATGTACGTCCGACGACACCTTTGATGGATGAACGTGATTACGGGATCGGAGCGCAAATCTTGCGTTCCATCGGTGCTAATAAGATCCGCTTGTTGACTAATAAACCAGAAAAGAAAGTCGGCCTTAAGGCCTTCGATCTTGAAATTGTCGAAATCGTCGCTATCGAAAATGTAAAAGGACAAAAATAATGAAAAGCATTAAAGTCGGTGTTGTTACTTCTCGTTGGAATTCAGAGATCACTTCAAAACTTGAAGAAGGCGCGATTTCTTACCTAGAATCTTGTGAAGGTGTTGAAATCTTTGCGGCCCTTGTTCCGGGTGCGGTTGAGATCCCTTTGGCCGTTCAGGCCTTCTTTGATGCGGGTTGTGACGGCGTTGTGGCCTTGGGCGCCGTGATTCGTGGAGACACGACTCACTATGACTATGTCTGCAATTCTGTGACTGACGGCGTGACTCGCTTGATGCTTGATTACAAAAAACCTATCGGTTTTGGTGTATTAACGACTGAAAACGAAGAACAAGCCCACGAGCGCGCAGGCGGCAGCCATGGCAATAAGGGCGAAGAATCAGCTCAAGTGGTGATGGAGATGATCGGTTTAACTCAAGAGATCCCGGTGACCATGAGAACGGCCGTACAAATGGCAAAAGCGTCGAAAGCCACTAAGCCCGCCAAAGCCCCCAAAGCAGCTGCGAAAACTAAAAAAACCAAGAAAAAAGCTAGAAAGTAGTCTCTACAGTCTCTAGCATAGGGTGTAATGGAAAATACCCACAAAGATGAATTCCTTCCTCCTGACACTCAGGAGTTTAAAAAACGACGCCGCGAGATTTTACTTGTTCTTGTGGTGTCGTTTTTATTTGGTCTTTTAACATGGTTCGAGATCCGGCTGTTTGCGACCAGCCAGCAGCTTCCTTTTGTTCATTCGATCTTTTTCTTTGGTTTAGTTAACTTCAATATCATCCTGCTTTTATTATTGCTGTTCATGATTTTCCGTAACGTCGTGAAAGTCTTCGTGGAACGGCAGGGGCGCATTTTTGGTAGCAGCCTGAAGGCAAAACTGATTGCGGCGTTTGTGACCTTCAGTTTTGTTCCGACCGTGTTGATGTTTATCATCTCGGTCTTTTATATCAACTCCAGCTTCGATAAGTGGTTCAGTGCTAAGATGGCGGGCGTATTAAAAAGCTCGATTGAAGTCACGAACGCTTATTATTTCAATGCCAAGAAAAAGAACTATCACTTTGCTCACCAGATTGCCGATGCCATTCGTCCTTTAAAAAACCAAAAAGACGTGGCGACAAAAATCGAACGCTTGCAAAAAGAGTTTAGCCTTGATGCCGTTGAATATTATCCTTCGTTGTTTGGTAAGCGTGCGGTGGTATCTGCCGAAGACGACACTGTTCCTACGGTTCCGGCCGTGTCTTTGGAGTTCTTGCAGAAAGGGATCAAACAGCAGGTTGAAGCCAGTATCATCCATCAATTCGGAGATGGGAACTTGGTGCGCGTGATTGTTCCCGTGCAAGAAGGTTCTGAAAAAGGGGCGATCGTTGTTTCTAGCTTTTTGCCGCTGTCTTTGATTTCTAAGATGAATGATATCTCTACGGCCTATGACGAATTCCGGGATATCAATCCACTGGAATACCCGTTGAAATCTATTTACCTGTATATTTTGGTTCTCATGACTTTTGTGATCCTGCTGGCCGCCACTTGGTTTGGATTTTACCTGGCAAGGCAGTTAGCGGTTCCCATTGTGCAATTGGGAAGAGCGACAAGGCGAGTGGCGGAAGGTGATTATACTCCGTTAAACCTAAAAACTGGTTCTGAAGAAATCAACGATTTGATCTCAAGTTTTAACTCGATGACCGGCACTTTAGAGCACACCTTAGAAGAGCTTGATCAACACGCTCGGTACACCGACACGGTTTTAAAAAATGTCAGCGGGGGAGTGATCTCTGTTGATCAATCAGGTGTAGTCACGACGATCAATCGGCATGCGGGTCAATTGTTAAAATTAGATCCCGATAAGTACATCGGAAAACCGGTGCGTGATCTTTTGACGTTGGAATACTTCCGCACTTTTGCGGAACTGCAAAAAACCATGATGGATCATAAAATCGAATCCATTCAAAAAGAAATGCGCTTAAATATCCAAGGCGAGGCAGTGCCTTTGATGATCAATCTTTCGATTCTTAAAGATGACAAAGGTCACGATATCGGTAAGGTTTTAGTCTTTAATGATCTTTCACCTATTGTGAATGCCCAGCGTGCGGCGGCTTGGACGGAAGTGGCTCGTCGTATTGCTCATGAAATTAAAAATCCCCTGACGCCGATTAAGCTTTCGGCGGAACGCTTGCAGCGAAAATTTGGGGGCGTGATCACCGATCCGGCTTTTGCGGAATGTACGACGATGATTGTAAAACAAGTCGATGGCTTAAAAAATCTGGTCAACGAATTCAGCAACTTTGCACGCTTGCCTCAAGCGCGCCCGGTGGTGGCCAATTTAAATGCCGTGGTGGAAGAGTCTTTAGGGCTTTATCGCCAGGCTCATCCTCATGTGGATTTCAAATTCGATGCGGATCAGGAAGTGCCTGAGTTCAAATTTGACCCCGATCAGATCAAGCGGGTTCTGGTGAATTTGATCGACAACTCGGTATCAGCTGTTGCAAAAGAGCCACAGGCCAGTGTTCAAGTTATGACTCAATACGACAGAGATATCAAAACCGTGCGTTTAACTCTGGCCGACAACGGGGAAGGTATTCCTGCGGCAGATCGAAGTCGTATTTTTGAGCCTTACTACTCTACAAAAGAAGGCGGAACTGGGCTAGGCTTAGCCATTGTGAAAAGGATCATCGAAGATCACAATGGTTTCATCCGCGCGACTCCTAATGAGCCTCACGGGGTGAAGATGGTGATCGAAATGCCGGTTCACGAAGTGGGCGCTTGGAAGCCCGCAGAGCACAACGAGTAACAAGAAAGGTCCCCCATGAACTCCACAAAAATTCTCATCATCGATGATGAGGCTCCAATTCGTGATGTTCTATCGGCGTCTTTGCGCGATGAAGGTTATCAGGTTTTCTTAGCTCATGACGGAGAGTCAGGGCTGCAAGCACTGAAAGAAGTGCAACCCGACGTCGCATTCTTGGATATTTGGATGCCGGGCAAATACGATGGCATGGAAGTTCTAAATCAAGCTCGTCGTGATTTTCCGAATGTTGAATTTATCATGATTTCGGGCCATGGGACGATTGAAACCGCAGTGAAGGCCACAAAGCTTGGTGCTTGGGACTTTATTGAAAAGCCTTTGTCGATGGATAAAATTCTGATCGGCGTTTCTAATATTTTAAGCTTCCAGCAACAAAAAGAAGAAAAGGCGTTACTTCTTAACAAACTTCGCAAGTCGATTGCGTTGATTGGTGAAGCCCCTTCGATCATTCAAACCAAACAAATCATTGCCCGCGTAGCGCCCACGCAATCTTGGATTTTAATTCAAGGGGAGGCCGGTTCTGGTAAAAACTTGGTGGCTCAAAATATTCACTATATGAGCAGTCGCGCCAGCCGTCCGTTTGTTGACATTCATTGTGGCGCGATTCCGGAAGACCTTTTGGAATCTGAAATTTTCGGGATCGAAAAGGGCGCCATGCCAGGTGTAGATAAGGCTAAAAAAGGAAAATTAGATTTAGCTACTGGCGGTACTTTGTTCATTGCGGAAATCGCTGAAATGAATATGGCGGCTCAAGCGAAACTTTTAAATTACCTTGATACTAAAAAGTTCACTCGCGTGGGTGGGACTGAATATATTGACCATGATGTGCGCGTGATTGCGTCTTCATCCAAAGACATTGAAAAAGAAGTGAAAGAAGGCCGCTTCCGCGAAGATCTTTATTACCGTTTGAACGTGATCCCATTCCGCGTTCCGGCTTTACGTGAACACGTGGAAGACATTCCTGTGTTAGTTTCTTATTTCTCTGACAATGTATCGCGTGAAAGTGGAATTCCTAAAAAAGCATTTTCAGAAAAAGCGATCGAAAAAATGCTCAGCTATACTTGGCCGGGGAACGTGCGCGAACTCAAAAACTTTATTGAGCGCGTTTACATCCTGACTCCGGGAGAGTTCGTGGACGTGCACGATTTGCGCTTTGCGGGGCTTGTGGATGCAGCTGACGAAAAATCCATGGTGATGGAAGATATGTCCACGTTCCGCGAGGCACGGGCGCAGTTTGAAAAAGAATATCTATTAAGAAAAATTTCAGAAAATCATGGCAACATCAGTAAGACCGCCGAAGTGATTGGTTTAGAGCGCAGTTACTTGCATCGCAAAATCAAAGCCTACGGAATTGATACGAAAGACAACTAAAGAAAGAGACGACAATGGCAGATACAGCAATTACCCCCACCCGTGCGCAGAATTATCCTGAATGGTACCAACAAGTGATTGTGGCCGCCGATATGGCTGAAAACTCTCCGGTGCGTGGTTGTATGGTGATTAAACCTTGGGGTTACGCAGTTTGGGAAAATATGCAGGCCGTTTTAGATCGCATGTTTAAAGATACAGGCCACGTGAATGCTTATTTTCCTCTTTTGATTCCTTTAAGTTTCTTGGAAAAAGAAGCGGCTCACGTCGAAGGTTTTGCTAAGGAGTGTGCAGTCGTCACTCATCACCGTCTTAAAGGTGATGGCAACGGCAAGTTGATTCCGGATGGAGAACTTGAGGAGCCCTTAATCATCCGTCCGACAAGTGAAACCATCATCGGTCATCAGTTTGCAAAATGGACCAAGTCCTATCGTGATCTGCCCATCTTGATCAATCAATGGTGTAACGTCATGAGATGGGAAATGCGCACGCGCATGTTCTTGCGTACCGCCGAATTCCTTTGGCAAGAAGGTCACACGGTTCATGCTACGGCTAAAGAAGCCCAAGAAGAAACTTTACAGATGTTAGACGTTTACCAAAAATTTGCAGAAGAATATATGGCGATGCCGGTGATTAAGGGCATGAAAACGCCCGACGAAAGATTTCCGGGCGCGGTGGATACCTATACGATTGAAGCTTTGATGCAAGATCGTAAAGCCTTGCAGGCCGGAACTTCGCATTTCTTAGGACAAAACTTTGCTAAAGCTTCAGAGATCAAATATCTGAGCGCTGAGGGTAAAGAAGAATTCGCCTGGACGACATCTTGGGGAGTTTCTACTCGCCTTATTGGTGGTTTGATCATGACCCACAGTGATGACAATGGTTTTGTGGCTCCGCCAAGAATTGCGCCATTGCATGTGGTGATCATCCCAATTTACCGCAATGATGAAGAAAAAGCTCAAGTGCTTGAATACGTTCAAAGCTTAGCTAAAGATCTTAAAAATCAATCTTATGTGGGATCAGGCATTCGCGTAAAAATCGACGACCGTGATATGCGCGGTGGTGAAAAAGCATGGCAATACATCAAGCAAGGTGTGCCGGTGCGTGTGGAAGTGGGCCCTCGTGATATGGCAAAAGGTGAAGTTTTCGTGGGCCGTCGCGACAAGGGTCCGAAAGAGAAAGCTTCGCAAGGCCGCGATGCCTTTGTTCAAGGGATCGGCAGCTTGTTGCAAGAAATCCAAGATGGACTGCTTGAGCGAGCCAAGAAATTCCGTGACGACAATATTAAAAAGATCACAAGCCTTGCGGATTTTGAAAAGCACTTCACGGGTGATGAAAGTTCAGCGCCAGGTTTTGCTTTGGTTCCTTGGTGTGAAGCTGGTGTGGGGCATGAGCTTTTAGGCAAACTAAAAGTGACGCCACGTTGTGCACCTTTGAATCAAGAGGCTGTTTCAGGCAACTGTATCTTCAGCGGCAAACCAGCCACGAAATGGGTGCTTTTCGCAAAATCCTACTAACGGTAATTTCACGCCCTTTCAGATCAAGCCGCGTTAACAGCGCGGCTTTTTTATGAAGATCTTAATACAAGCAACGGACATGATAATTCTTCGAGCAAGTTTTGCGTCGTAGATCCCCATACCAACCGATGACGAATATCGCGAGTCGGCGAACTCGTCGCCGTGATCCAGGCGCCTTGGTTGTTTGCGAATTTCGCGATGGTGGCGGCAACCGAATCTTCTTCTTCGATCGTGTGGATTTTGCCATCTAAATTTAGAGAACGAAGGTCCTCGAGAGTACTTGCTAAAATCGCCTCACTTTCTTTCGGGCCGGTGGAGGCCCCGATCAAAGACGCTACGAAGTTTGCTTTTCTTTGTACGTGTAAAATATCGACCGGAGTACCTAGGGGACGAACGAGTCGCGCGAATCTGCGCAACGCTTTCTTGGTCGGCGGGGCCTCGGTATCCACTGCTAAGACCACCCTGGGCTCTTCTTTATCAATAAGACATGTTTGATCGACTTTAACCAAAAGAATTGGAATTTGGGCACTTAAAGCGGCCGTTTCTGGCAGTCCACCCGCGAGCCACTTGTAAACTTTTTGCTGCGGATCGATACCAACTATAATAACGCTGTCCCTTTGTCGATAAGCGAGCTGGGATAAAAAACCGACCATTTCATCATAGCTTGAATACGGCGATTCCAACACGGTGAGATCGCTATAGGCGATTTGTTGTCCTAATCCTGTGGCTAAAGATTTTTCTACTTCGTTCATCAAAGTTTCTTTTTGCGAAAAATAAATATCTGAAGGCATCGCAAAAAAATTGGGGTGGATCAGTGAGACTATATTCACCTTGCTCAGAAGGCCTTTTTTCTGAAGGGTGTTGATTTGGGTGCAGAAATTTTTAAACGACGTACTTTCTGCGGCTTTGGGATTCAAAGCCATTAGTCCTGATCTCATGACAGCTTCTCCTCGTAAAAAATTCTAATTTTAGTATACCACTGAAGCTCCGCAATACCCAGAGCGTGTGGGTTTTTAATTGTCTTTCTGCAAGCTGCCATGACCTTTTTGAAGATTTTTGAGACAATGACATATGACTTGGTGGATCGGATTATTTTTTATCTTCTCTGCTATAGCGATCTTCATGAATCGCCTGCCTCCTGTGGTTTGGCGGCCTTTGTTCTTAGTTCCCTATGCATTAGCATTTATTGAATCTTTTAAGCCTTTCATCGAGCAAAGCTGGGAATTTCCGCGCGACGCGCTTTCTGATTTTTTTGCCTGCATTGTGATGGGCGTGGGTTTTTGCGTCAGTCTTTATGCAGGGTCTTATTTTTCTAAAGAAGATGCGCGCAAGTTTTATCCCTTATTATTTTTCTTTACCGGGTCGATGCTAGGCGTTTTGTGGGCGGATCATGTATTTGCGCTTTTTACATTTTGGGAAGCAACCAGTCTTTGTTCGTTTTTATTGATTGCATTTAAATACCAAGATTTAGATGTGCGCATGAAAGCGCGCCAAGCCTTAATCGTGAATACCGCGGGGGGCTTATCCCTTTTAACGGCTTTGTTGATTATGGCCGATCGCGTGGGCAGTTATTCCCTTTCGGTCATTTTGCAACAAGCAGACCTTTTTTCTGTCGATAATACTTTTCTTATTTTATTGGTCGCTTTCGCGGCCATGACCAAGTCAGCGCAATTTCCGCTGCATTTTTGGCTTCCCAATGCGATGAAGGCGCCCACTCCGGCCAGTTGTTATCTGCATTCGGCGACGATGGTCAAATTAGGTGTTTTTCTTTTAGCCCGTTTTTCGCCTTTGTTTGAGGGCGAAACTTTGTGGGTGACCACTTTGTGCGTTGTCGGAGCCATCACATTGATTTGGGGACTCTTTGTCTCGCTCGTAAAGACCGATCTGAAACTGCTTTTCGCGTGGACGACGGTCAGCTCATTGGGGGCTTTGTTTATTTTGATTGGATTGCCGTTTTCTTATTCATGGAAATCTTTTTTTTCTTATTTATTCGCGCACAGCTGTTATAAGGCCAGTCTCTTTCTTTGTGTCGGAAATATAGATAAACAGATTGGGACCCGCGATATTTACAGCATCACAGACTTAATTCGTCGAATGCCGATCACCTCAGCCGCGATAGTTTTGTCTTTAGGTTCAATGATTGGTCTGCCGTTCAGTCTTGGATTTCTGGGTAAGGAATACCTTTTACAGTCTGCTTTACTTTTAAAGGGCCCGGGCTCGCTTCTGATCGCGGTGCTGGTTTGCTCGAGTGCTCTTTCTATCGTCGTGGCTTACAGGCTTTTAAAGTTGATGTTCAAGCGGGATCGACGTCCGGGAAAAGTGCTGCGTGAAGCTCCGGTGGCGATGTGGCTGCCCGCCCTTTTTCTGTCGTTGGTTGGCTGGGTCGTCAGTTTCTTTTTAGGCCCTTTGAACGAATATGTTTTGATTCCGGTGGTTTCTTCGATTCTTTTGCAAGAGATGGATCTGAAGTTGCAGATGTGGACCGGATTTAACGCAGGCATCGGTCTTAGTATTATATCGGCGGCATTGGGTGTTTTATTGTCTTGGGCCGTGGCTCGACATCTGACCCGCGTTGAAATGTGGCTGCGATTTGATCGCTCGGTTAAAAATCGGATAGATCTGGTTTATAAGTTTGCCAGTCGTTTGACGTCGTCGCTGCAGAACGGTCGTTTAAGCGTTTACATGCTGTGGCTTTTGCTGCCTGTTTTTGCGGTGAGTTTCTATTTTCTATTTCAATTGCAGATCGATTCCTGGAGATGGACCGGATCTTGGATTGAAATTTTCCCTATGCTGATGATCTTTTGCGGATTAGTGCCATTAGTGAAAAGCTCTTCAAATTTCACCCAAGTGATGGGTTTAGGAATCGTGGGATACGCGGTGGGACTGATTTTTCTTAACGCCGCCGCCACGGATTTGGCGATGACTCAAATCGCAGTAGAGACCGTGGCTTTATTGGTATTCATTTTGGTCCTTGATCTTTTACGGCAACAACCGCTCGTTCTGTCCCGAGGTTATCAGTGGGGTCGAGGATTGGTTTCCGTCATTTCTTTTTTTGCAGTCCTTGGTATCGGTTCTTTGATCCATAATGGAAAAGTGCCTTCGCAGATCACGCCGTTTTTTATGGAAAAAGCGCCCACCGTGGGTCGTGGCGAAAATGTGGTCAATGTCATTTTAGTCGATTTTCGTGCGCTAGATACGATGGGCGAAATCACTGTTTTAGGAATTGTTGCGTTGGGCGCGTATTTTTTATTTTTGAATCAAAAAAAAGTTCCGATGCGTTTGCGGGAATCTATTATTATAAAAAAGGCGATGGCGATATTTTTACCGTTATTCGTGTTGGTTTCTTTGTACGTGCTTTATCGTGGGCATAATCAACCTGGTGGAGGGTTTGTCGGTGGGTTGATCTTTGCCATCGCGCTGGCCTTTTACGCTTTAATTCATGGTGCAAAGTCGGCAGAGAGGATTTTAGTGATCAAGCCCATTTATTGGATTGGTGCCGGGATTTTCTTGGCCCTTCTGGCTGGTCTTTATCCTTTGGCTTATTCAAATCCTTATTTCACGGCTCAGTGGTGGGGCGAGGGTGGTTTAGGCACCCCGCTCATTTTTGATATTGGTGTGTTTGTCACGGTCGTTGGCGTTGTGAGCCAACTGAGTTTTTCATTAAAGGGACGACGGTTATGAGCATTGATTTCGTAACCTTTATGGCGGCTTTGATTTTTTCAGTGGGGGTGTGGCTACTGCTTTCTCGAGAATGGCTTAAAACTATCATGGGAATTTCGATGTTGGGCCATGCCGTCAATATTTTGCTTTTACAATCTAGTGGAGAGGCGGCAGATATATTCCCACAGGCTTTGATTTTGACCGCCATCGTAATTGGTTTGGGACTACAAACCTTGTTATTGGTCTTTGCTTACTTCGCGCGAAAGAAAGAATCAGTGGAAGACGTCGATCAGCTTAAGGAGGTGCCATGATATTTACACCTGTCTTAGCTAGTTTTTTGACGGCTTTATGCTGCCTTTTTGCGGGAAGAAGTTTGCGCTGGGTGCGTGGCATTTCTTTGACGGGCGCTTTTATCGGATTTTTGTGCAGTGTGAATGTTCTTTTCATGGTTATTCAGTCAGGCCCTTTGCGCTTGCAATTTGGAAATTGGGAAAAACCATTCGGTATATTTTTTCATATTGATTTATTGGGCGCCGTTCTTTTAATGATCAGTTCGCTCTTAGGACTGTGTGGGGTGATTGCGTCCTTAGCGACCTTATCGCCTAAAACGGAATTGCGTGGTTATCATCCACTCTATCATTTTTTAATATTAGGTGTCTTGGGTGCATTTTCTACGGGTGATCTTTTTAATTTGTATGTTTGGTTTGAAGTTTTATTGGTGTCGTCATTTTTCTTGCTGACGGTGCTGAAGAAAAAGAACTCTTTTGGCGGTGCATTTAAGTATGCAGTTTTAAGTATTCTGTCTTCTTTTATTTTTTTGATAGGTATCGCTTTGGTTTATAGTGCGGGGGGAAGTTTAGATTTAACACAGCTTCATGCGCTCTATGCGGGCGAACGTTCGTTGACCTTTCAACTGGGACTTGCCTCATTGGCATTGGCTTTTCTAATTAAAGCCGGTGTGTTTCCTTTTTATTTTTGGTTGCCGGCTTCTTATCCCGAAGGCAGCACCGCGGTGATCGCCGTTTTTTCAGGTTTGCTTACCAAGGTCGGAATTTACGGTTTGCTTCGGGTGCTGGTTCCGTTCGGGGATCTAGGCTCTGCCGAAATGCAGTGGGCTATTTACTTCATGGCTCTTTTTTCGATGGTGTTAGGAGTTTTAGGAGCTCTTTCTCAAGACAATATCAAAGGCATTTTATCTTTTCATATTATTTCGCAAGTGGGATACATCGCTTTGGGACTTTCTTTGGGAACTGAGCTGGGAATTGCGGCGGCGATTTTTTATTTGATCCATCATATGGTGGTAAAGACTAATTTATTTTTTACCGCGGCTTACATTGAGCAGCGTGGGCAGGGGCTGCAAGTTTCGCGTTTAGGCGGACTGTGGCAAAGCGAAACTTTATTGGGCGTGCTGTTTCTTTTTTCCGCTTTATCACTGATCGGCATCCCGCCTCTTTCCGGTTTTTGGGCAAAGGTCTTTACCGTACAGGCGGTTCTAAAGCGTGAAGACTATCTGGGATTGCTCCTTTGTCTTGGGGTCAGCCTTTTTACGTTGATGTCGATGTTAAAAATCTGGCTGGGAGCTTTCTTTAAGCCTTCAGGCTTGCCCGCAGTCTCCCCGGATTTTAATCGACGTCGCAAGTGGTTGTATGTCCCCTTGGTGATTTTAAACCTTTGGACGGTCTTAGTCGGTCTTAATGCGAATGCCATTTTAGAGTATTCAAAACAGATGGTGGTCCAAGTTCAAGATCGGGGGCAAAAATGAAAAAAATAGTTTTATGCCTGCAGTTGGTATTTTTATTTATGTGGGAATTTATGGTGGCGATCACGGATGTGATACTTTGGATTTTTAAACCCAATAGCCAAATGAATTCCGTCATCGTCAAGTATCCTTTGCGAGTGAGCAGTGACACCGGCCTGTGGCTTTTGGCTTTGATAATCTCTTTAACTCCGGGATCATTGGTGTTGGGCTTATCTCAAGACAACAGCACCTTGTATGTGCATTTTCTGCACACGCGTGATCCCGAAAAATCCATGAGCAGCATTCGCGAAAGATTTGAAGATCGTTTAACCAAGGTCTTTGGGTAAAGGAGGAGTGATGATCATTGGATGTGCTCTTTTAATTATAGTGACCTTGCTAGCAGGAATCAGGTTTTATCTTGGCCCCACCTTCGGGGACCGAGTCTTGGTATTTGATCTTCTTACCAGCGTGATGATTGGGGGAACGGTTCTTTACGCGATTTATTTTGATCGAAAAGAAATTGTCAGTCTGGTTTTAGTTTTGGCAATTCTTTCTTTTGTCGGAACGGCCGCTTTAGCCTATTACTTAGAGCAAAGAACGGAGTCTGACGAATGAATCCGCTAACCCTGATTTTATTTTTAATCGGCGTGATTTTGACTTTGCTTGCAGCGGTTGGGTCTTTAAAATTCCCAGACACCTTAACCCGCATGGCGGCAGTCACGAAGGCATCAACGGCGGGAGTGGTATTTTTCTGCTTGGCCGCGATCAGCCATTTTCAAGATCTTGAATCGTCGCTCATGCTTGCGGCGGCGGCAGCGATTTTATGCATGGGAATTCCAATCAGCTCCTACCTGATTGGCAGAGCCCGGGTGCGAATGGATAAAGCCAAGCACCCGTTGGTTTTGAAGCGCGATGATCTTTCAGTCGATTAATCCGTTGCCCGGATCGGTAAGGCTTTAAATCCATTTAAAATCAAAATAACCTAGGAATCATAATTGCTTAGCTTTTGTTGAAAGCGTGCTAATTATGGTATATACTAAAAATAAGTCATTTAGTTTCGAATGGGACAATTTGAAGTCTGAAAAGAACTTAAAAAAACACGGTGTGTCTTTTGAATTGGCGATGACGGTATTTGACGACCCCTGGGCTTGGATCACGACGGATGAAAAGCATTCGACGGTAACGGAAGTTCGCGAATGGATTGTCGGTCTTTCAGATAATGGCGTTTTGGTGGTTGTATTCACAAAACGACTTCATGGTAAGGTCTATCGGATTATAAGTGCGCGGGCGGCCAGCCGGCGGGAACGGAGAATATATGAAGACTTCAAAAAGCTTTCCTTTTAGTAAAGCGCGCAGAATTTCAGCCGAAGAAGTTGAAATGGGCCGCAAGGCCATCGAAGAAAGGACAGGCAAGAAGCGGCCCCATAGAGGTCGTCCCGCAAAATCCGAAAATGAAAAGTTCGTTCCTATTTCAATTAAGCTCCACCCTCAAGTCCTCGCATGGGCTAAAAGAGAAGCCAAAAAGCGAGGAGTGGGGTACCAGACAATTATTAACGAAACACTTCTAAAAAAGGCCGTGTGAGCATCATCTGCAAAAAATTTTTCCAAGTGGTTCTCCAGGACGAACCAGGTTTTTTGTTCCGAACTTTGGAATCACGATTTGGGAAATCATTGAATTCATTTTTTCTAGCGGAGCAATTTGGGTGCCCGTGCGATAAGTGGGCGTGTAGCCTACCGCAGAGATTTCTGTTTTTGATCCATTTTTCGTGAGTCCTAAATAGGCGACCACACCAGTTTTCTTGGCTTCTGAAGAACGCTTCCCGTCAGGTTTACCCTGCCCCGCTACAAAATTACCTAAAGAGTACATGATCACCCCTTCGCGGATGGGATTCTCATTTTTATCTCTTACTATAAATTTCTCCCAAGGTTGAAGAACATGAGGGTGAGAACCTATAACAGCAAGAGCTCCCGCCTTGATCCATTCTTGCGCATACGCACGTTGCCTAGGATGTTCTTCTTCCTCGTTTTCATCCCCCCAGTGGGGTAAAACTACGACGGCGTCAACGGAAGGTGCGACTTGAGTGATCATATCAGAAATGCGCTTGGATTTGCCCATGCATCTGAGAACTTGGTAATGTCTTACTTTCGATCTAGGTGTAACTTCATCTTCCATTCTGCCATTCGTCGACTCCGTACAACCAATAAAAGCCACCAGGAGGTTATTAATAATAGAGATATTGTAAAGATCAGAATCAAGTTCTTCGTTCCGCATTCTCATGCCGGTTGTGGGTAAGCCTATTTTCCGAGCAAACTCTAGAGTTCGTTCTATCCCAATAGATTTGCGGTCCAATGAGTGATTGTTCGCGACCGTGAGAAGGTCATAGCCCGTGTTTTTAAGATCCTTTAAAATCTGGGGATGAAAATTGAATAAAAAATTAGTGCCTGAATAGATAACCTTCTTGTCATAATCTGGATCTTTTGGTCCGTTTTCATAATAACGAGCGTCATATATCCATCCCACATCTCCCATATCGGTTCCAGATGCGTTGATTCCCATCGCGGCGGGCCCTTCTAAATTGGCAACGGAAAAGTCGGCTTCTTTGATCAAGCCATTGGTTTTATTCCAAAGTGGTGCAAAGCTTTTGGCAGGCATAATTGATTGGTACATTTTATGGTGAGGAAGAACGTCTCCGCTAAACGATATAACAGCGGAATCTCCGCCTAAGCATCTTCCAGAAAAAGAAAAATCGCGGCTGGAATTTTCAGCCATAACGTAACTCCCTGCTGAAAACGTTAACAACGTGATTAATAGGAATTTGGTCATGTATTTCTCCATTAATTTTTCCAGGTTCATTCTCTAGCAGGTTAATGATCTTCCCAAAATTAAGATAAAGAGTTTACTAAGTGCCTTACGGATCGTCCGATTTTGCCATGCCCCTAATAAAAATAAACGGGGTGAAGGATATCTCGTGGGGGCTCGAAAAGCCGTCAACATCCGAAGCAATTACTAGGTATCTCGCACGAGTGATTGGAAAATCAATCACAATGCAGTATTCGGATTCGTCCACTGACTGTTCCGCCATGTCATTGGATTCTGAGTTCACAAATTTCTCAGGAGGTTTAAAGTCAGGGTCAATGCTTGTGCATGATTTTACAACGATGTCCCGAGATGACTCCAAATGTTCCTTGAGGGCCATTCGATCTCCCAAAAAATTAAACTGGTTCTTCTGGGATAGGGCAATATCCGTTATATTTTCAATATAGTGTTTGATTCTGTCTTTCCCTAGGCCGGGTTGGATCGGGTTGTGGATTGCATCAATTTTGAAATTTACACTCATCTTAGTCGATGGCGGATGATCCTTGATTGTGTTGAGAAGAGAACGGTTAAAGGTTTCACCCGCACCTTCACAGTTCAACTCAAAATCAATCTGAAGATTATTGCTTTTTACGACCAAATTTCCTTTTTTTATTTCGAATTGTGGTTCGTCATTATCCTCATTTTTTTTATTTTGCAGCGAGTGATATCTTGATTCCAGGTCCTGTCTTTCCTTAGAAGATAAAATTCCCGCCTTATTTTTATAAATCAATTTTGGGAAATCACTTTCCAAATCCCTTTTTAAGTCGCGGATTTGAGATTTTAATTTTACACGAAATAACTTGGGAATAAAATCTTCAGAGACTTTATTCCAACTTGGAAATTCGTCATGGTATCGACCTGATTGAACGGAGTTTTGAATATCAAAGGTAAGCGCGGCGTACATGGAAATGATGCCGTTATTAAATTCACCTTCACTCAATGCAAAATTGTCAAAATCGAGTTTTTCTCCGCCCAAGTTTTCAGGAACGAATTGGTTCCCAAAACGATAGTCTTCCACAAATTGTCGCACGTCTTCTGCAAAGAGTTCAAAGATTTGAGAATTTATGTCTGGTAATTCCTGTTTTTTTTCAGAAACGATTCTGCTCACTGGATTTTCAAGATCGAACTGAAGTGTAGCGTTTGTTGTGAACCCTTTCGTTGACCATATTATTTTCGGTAATGCAGATGCATATTCCATATTAACGGAAGTCCACTGCCCAACGGTCTGGTCTTTCCTTTCATAGCCTGAATTCCAGAGATGGCGTCCCAATTCATCTGTCAACATGTGGCTTGATTCCTCGTGATTTAGGAGGTCGAACCGAAACTTAGTGCTGGCTCTTTCCACAAGGTAATAGGGAGTATATGATTTTAAGTGAATGATATTGAAAGCAGAAAGTATATGGTTGAGCCAAGGGTATTCAGAGTGAGGTGAAATTTGAAAGTCAAAACCTTGCAAAGAACTGATTGTCAGATTCTTCGATTTTAAAAGAGGTATTGTGACATCAGCATTATTATAAAAATAGAGATGAAGCTCGGCAGATGGGTCGTCTTTAACGGATCCCTTGCAAAACTTATATGATGGGGTATAGCTATGAAGCGCTTCGGGGGCAACACCCATAATCTTTGCAGGGCGCCATTCTTTGAATAAAGGCTTAATAGGAAACTCAGAAAAAAATTGTCCTACCTTTGCCCGAACGAAGTCCGAATTTTTAAATCCTGCTTGGCGCGCTTCTTTGAAGAAATATTCATGCACCAATAACGCTAGTCTGTTAATTGAGTCCAGCTGGGTCCAAAGTTTTTTATCTACGTAAAGAGTTCCGTTCTGACTGTTGCCCGGAGAGTCCTCCCAAAATGCAATCTGCACAATCTTACATCCATTGGGCAATGCAATCGGAGAGTTGGCGTCTTTACTTGGAAAGAGTTTGGCTTCTTCATCAATGAATGAAATATTCGAAATGAATTTCTGCCAGAATTTATAAGACCCAACCTCAAGCTGACCAATTGCATGCCCAAAATATCTTTTAAGATTTGAGTGCAAAAACTGCAACTCTTCATCGCTCAGTTCCTGGATGCCGCCCTGTTTAGCAGGACCCGGATGAAGTTTCAGCTTTTGAATGAATGAAGCCTCAAAAATATCACGCACCATCAATTTAGATCTGTATTGAGGATTTTTAGTCGCGTCCGAACAAAGAATCCCTTGTCCCCCGCCGCCATCGCCAGTGCCACCACTGCCGGTGTAACCGTCATCATCAGGAAGTTTTTTGTCGGAGCCGTTGGCCGTGAGGTAGTTGTTAGTTGTGCTTGGGGTGCAAGCCATAGCTGATAAAAGAACTATCCCCAAAAAAAGTACGCGCAAAGAAGTTCTGAAGAGGAGCTTCATCGTAAGAATAGGGGTGTCTAGCGTGTGCTTCGGCATTTCCACTTCTATCATTTTGCCCATAATTGGGGTTACACATTTAAAAAACAAAATCATCGAGCTTACGTTTTTTCGGCGGTATAATCGCCCTCACAGAAATATAATAGGAGGCTGTTTTTGCATTGTTGTCGAAAACTTCCTCTGTAGGCTCTGAGGTTTTAACCATAAAAAAACTATTGTTTTCCGTGATATTAATTACGAGGCAGTTCGCTATCCTCAAATCTTCGTGCTGTAATTCGAATCTTTTACCGCCAAATACGGGACTGAAATCTTCACAAGAAAGTATCTTTACCGAATCTGTTCTGGAAAGAAAATCTTTGAGGCTCTTCGCGCCCGTGCCATTCAATGAGATTTGTTCATAGATGGTCCATCCATCCTGTTGGAAGGGGGGCTTCGACGTGGAACGTCCCGAAATTCGTCTTAGCGTCTGAGCGATTTCGAAATTCAGGATTTGGGAATCATCAGTAAATTTAGCGGAATCAATGGTAAATGTGACTTCGGATGATTTTACTTCAGATGAGAGGTTTGGCATTTTGTTGTTGTCGTTATAGACAAGTCCCGCGTCTGCGCAATTGAGATCAAAGGTGACTTTTTGGCTGTCGCTTTGAAGCGATAAACGCCCATTTTGAAGATAATAGTTCTTCTTTGCATGAGGATCGAGAGCGATTTGCTCATAGTCGCGTACTAATCTTGCTTTTTCGGTTTCAGACAAAATCCCTATCTTTGATTTATACAGTAATTCCGGAAAGCTTCTGACCTTTGCCATATACCTTTCGGCATTGTTAATGGTGTAGGGACGAACCATTTTTTTTGATAAACTTTCAAGGGCCGCCGTCCATTTTGGAAAAGCTTCTGGGTATTTCCCGTTCTTGATACTTCTATCAACTTCTTGGTTTAAGACAGAGAAGGCATTCAACGTGGAAATTCTCAGTTTTTCGTCTGTTAACGGCTCAGTTTCTGTAAAAATAATGACTTTGTCCTTTACTGGATCTGAAATCATGGCGCCAACTGCGGCCCCGGAAATTAATTGAGGGTAAGGAGTTGAAAGCAGTTTTTGGATGATCGCAAATATTTGCGCGGATGCATCTTTGGGCGTGGTCGCTATTTGATCATTACGACGAAATATAGGATTTTCTAAACTAATCTGCATTACAGAGGTCGGGGTGGCTAGTTGAGAGGTCCAAAGGGCCTTCGAATCGTTAGCAGCAAATTCCATTTTGGACTCAAGCCATTCAAGGCCTCTCTTCAAATCATCATTTCGGGAAATAGCAGTTTCACGCATCCAAAAATTGATGTCCTCCTCGGAGCCACCTTTGGTATGGACGGCTACATGCGCTAGCTCCAGAGCGGTGGTAGCTCGAGGTCCAACGATAAAGTTCACCGGCTGTAAAGAGCTTATACCTAGGCGTTTAGATTTTATGATAGGAATTGCCAATTGGTTGCCATTATAAAGGAATAATTGAATGCCCGACGATGGGTCGTCCGCTACGGAGCCATAGCAATATTTATATCCGTTTATATCTAAGGGCAGAATATCTTTCGAAGACTCCTCTGCTGCGGGTGTCCAATTTTTCACTAAGGGCGGAAGTCCTTCAGAGGAAAATAGCTTTCCGATCTTCGCACGAACAAAGTCGGAATTCTTAAATCCAGCTTGGCGCGCTTCCTTGAAAAAATACTCATGGGCGAGTAAAGCCACTTTATTTATAGAGTCCAGCTGCTCCCAATAGGATTTATCGATATATAAAACGCCGTTTTCTCCCGCAGCTTCGGAGTCATCCCAAAATGCAATTTGCACGATCTTGCATCCTGATGGCAGAACGATGGGGGAGTTGGCATCCTGACTTGGGTTTAGTTTCGCACCATCATCAATAAATGAAATTTTTGATACGAAAGACTGCCAAAATCGTTCATTACCAATTTCCATTTTAAGTAAGGCGTGGCCAAAATAAGAGCGAAGGATTTCGATTAAAAACCGGATTTCTTCGCTACGAATTTTTTCTTTACTGTCACTTTTATTTATTGGCCCTGGCTTTAGGTTAAGCTTGGACACGTAAAGGGATTCGAAAATATCGCGGACATAAAGTTTTGATTTAAACTGGGGCAGTTTCGTGTTTTCTGAACACTTGATTCCTTGTCCACCACCACCATCACCAGTGCCGCCACTGCCGGTGTAACCGTCATCATCCGGAAGTTTTTTGTCGGAGCCGTGTGCTGTAAGATAGTTATTCGCGGTCGAAGGACTGCACGAGATTTGACTGAAAGATAAAACATAGATAAACGTAAGTGAGCACAGCCGCATCAATTTCTTGATACGGCGAGATGAATTTTTTATCTTCATCAATTTTCTCAAAAATGCGTTTAAATCCTTAAACATTTTTTTTCTCAAGTAAAAATTTTTGATCGGATCCTTATTGGTTTCCAAGAGCTTTTAAAGCTGAATCCGAGTTTGCCATTTGGTCTAATGCTTTTATAATTCGTTCGTCTTGCTTGTAGATATCTTGTCCGAAACCAATTTCGCCATCGAGATAGTTGACGGTTGTTGTGCCAAAAATATAAACGGACACTGGAGATACCGGATCGGCCTTGGCTTCCAAGCCTTGTTCAAACTGGGCCTTCATTTGAGCGTCAGCCAAAAGACTGCCGGCAGAGTATTCTAATGAGGCCTCGACATTGGCAAGACGCTCATGAAGTGTTCTGCCGTAAATTCCAGAAACAGATTCAGGATCCTTCAGGTAGGCCGCCAATAAGAATGGTTTTTCAAGGCGGATACAGCCATGACTGAAATATCGAACGATTTCGTTGAATTTATTTTTCGCATTGGTGTCATGCAAGTAAATAGAATGATCATTCGTTAGATTGAATTTTACCATTCCCAACGCATTACGCTCGCCTCTTTTTTGACGGAACAAATATGGAGGGGGTTTCTGCATCGTATATTGTCCCCAGTTGATAGAATTGATTTCACTGTCCGTCAAAATTCTCTTACCAGATACAATCTCAACGTTGGAAGCCGCTAGATTATCTGCTGGGGAGCTTCCAAATTGTGGAATTGTTTCTTTCACGACGATACTGTTTGGAGATGTCCAGTAGGGCGCAAGAACTATGCTTGTGACTTTATCTAGCATCGATGGCGTCCCTGTCAGTTCAGCTCCCACTACTACATTCATACGCATCATTAATTGGCCACCATCCATGACATCAAGCTGCTGTCGACCCATGTCGATAAGGATGAAGCGATCTGGTGTTTTGCGGGGATAAAGACGCCATTTTTCCAAGTTAGCGCGAATTTGAGAAATTCTTTTTTGTACTGGCTGGTCAATTGCCCCGTAAGCAGCAGGGCCTACAACGCCGTCAGCCTTCAGAAAGTTGTACTGTTGAAAGCGTGACATGGCCTCAACCATTGAGGAGTCATAGCTTTGGCTCATGTTGGCTCTTTGATCATATGGTAAATAGCCGAAATCAACTAAGCGCTGTCTTAAACCGACGACGTTTGGATGACTTTGTCCCGGTCTAAGAACGATATTTTTATCCAGACCGTACCAGCCGCCCATCTTGATTCCATCATTAATTTTTGCAAGGGATTCAACAAGCAGTGTGTATCCTTGCACCTGAGGAGCAGTGTTCGCCACGCCTGCGAATAATTCATCTGGATTTGCATTTTTTGTAATAGAGTTGAGATATGCCAAAGATGGAGCTTCATTTTTTTTCAGTTCAATATCCTGGAGACCTTGGCTAGGATCGCGAGGATTGATCCGCCCCGTAGACATATCTTTTACAAAAAGCATGTATCCTTGAGTCAGAAGAAGATCGAGCTCAGCGACTGAGTTCCAATCTCCACCTACAAAACGTTCTTTAACATCGTTCGTTAGGTAATATTGTGGCTCAAGGCCATGAAGAGTCGAGAGGTTGGTCAGAAGATCTTGAAGAGCTTTTCCCATGTTCGAGAGCCCTTCTTCATTTGTCCAGATCGCTTTATTGCCGCGAAGGGCATATAATGCTCTCACGTTTTTGATATCGATAGCTGTATTGCCAATTCTGTTGGGATTTTGGGATATCAGGCGCGCAACTGCCTGATTAAGTACCGCAGGTGCAGGAATAGCAGCGCCATATTGTTTTAGGGCCGGTTGATTGGCCGGTGGATTGTACTGATTATTTTGTGTAGGTCTAGTTTGCTGCCTGCCCGGATTTAAAGTGTTTCCGATCTTTTCTTTTACTTTCTTAGGATTAAAAATATCCAAAAACTGCGCCTGCGCCGTAGAAACACAAAGAACAGTGGCCATGAAAG
This sequence comes from Bdellovibrio bacteriovorus, assembly GCF_001592735.1. Classification (NCBI taxonomy): domain Bacteria; kingdom Pseudomonadati; phylum Bdellovibrionota; class Bdellovibrionia; order Bdellovibrionales; family Pseudobdellovibrionaceae; genus Bdellovibrio; species Bdellovibrio bacteriovorus. Next base: position 485,430 of record NZ_LUKE01000001.1, on the reverse strand, counting down.
TCATGCTGATCGGCTTAAGATAATTCTTCATTTTTTAATCCTCCGGGAACTTAAAGTTGCTAACTCACGGAAATATTGCAGGAACGAAACCAGTGGGAAGGGGGGCTAAAGATAAACAAAAGGGGGCTGGCGCACCAAAGATGTCTAGGCCCTAGACACCAGGCCCAAGCTCGGCCCGAGGCAACTCTTCAATCTCATTGTGAGACGCTGGCAGCTGCACCGCTAAAGCGCTTCCCAAGATAGAAGTTATCCGCTAAATAAAAAGCATGTCGCAAAGTCTCAACCACCTTTTTGAATCCCATACACCGGCTTCGCCCGAAGGGGGTGAGTTTCTCAAAGAGCTTGAGCGCAGCATCTCTCAAGATCTTTGGAAAAGTGCGGGGGGCCCGTGGAGTGAGTCTTCTGAAAATATCTTTCGGCAAAGGGCCATGGAAAAGTTGGCCAAGGCCGTTCACGGAACCACCCGCGAAGATTATCAAAAGGCTTGGAATGAAGTGGTCCGAGATTTTCATCAAAATTACTGGGGCGAAAAAAGACTTCTCAAAAAAGAAAAAAAACCTAAGACCGAAGAACAAAAGATTTTCTGGGAATTGTTTTCTTATATCTGGATGATGCTGCAAGCCACCTTGGTGGTGAAAACCGCCGTTTTTTATTTCGGAATTAAATCGGCCAATGAGGATTCAACGGAAGGTAAAATCTATGTCACCTTGGCGATTTTATTTTCATTTGTGTCACTTTTCTTTTTTGCTTACCGCAAGTCTAAAAAGAACAAGGATCCCAGGTGAAGTTTATTTTATGGCTGATTTTCGGTTTGTTGTTGGGCCCGTCGGTTTTGGCAATCAAATCTCCAGAGTGGTTTAATGGCGCCTCGCAAGCAGCGGGAGGAATTTTTCTATTTCTGGCCGGTTGGGAGATGCGTTTTCTAAATCTGTATCCAGACCGAAAATTCTACCTCCTTGCTTTTGTTGGAAGTTTTGTCGTTCCGGCAGTGACGGGGTGGGTTGTCTTTCAAAACTTTTTCATGGCCATGGCGATGGGTATTTCAGCACTGCCCATTACGATTCAGCTTCTTAAAGAAAAAGGCCTTTATGCCACTTCACTCGCTCGACGCTCAATCACTTTGGCCAGTCTTTGTGACATCGGTGCGTGGCTGGCACTGGTGTGGTTGCTTCCTGCGGAAAGTGTTGGGGCCTGGGTCCTCAGTCATTGGATTGTCTTGGCGTTTTTTGTTGGTCTTTTATTAGGGCGCATTATTGAATGGCCCACTCAGAAATCATTTTTGATACACGCACAAACTTGGATCTTAGCCCCTCTGTTTTTTTTGGGGTTGGGCTGGAAGATCGATTTGTGGCGGCTTTTTGACTTAAAATCCTTTTTGACCGTCTTTATTTTGGCGGTGGCGACAAAATCAGTTGGAAGTTATGTCTTTTCGCGTTGGGCGGGCGCGAATCACAAAGACTCTTGGAATCTTGCGGCAATTCTTAATGCGCGCGGAGCCATGGAAATCTTAGCTGCCAATTTCGCCTATGATGCGGGATTGATTTCCGGTCCGCTCTTTTCAGCCTTGGTCTTACTGGGGATTCTGACGGCCGTGATGGCCGTTCCTTTGGTCAGAAAATAGAGGAATTTCACGCGTCTTGTGCCAGCCCGTGTTGAATTGTCAGGATTATGTCAGGAACCTTGACCAAACTCTGTCATCGTCGTTAGTTTTACTCATTCCGAAAACATATTGAAAAAGAGAGACAATGGCTCTGGTTTTATTCTCTAAGAAGAAATCGCTCTTTAGGCCGCCCTCGGGGGCAGGCAGCCACTGGTCTGACACCCCACGTGTGTCCTCTCACCCAAAGTGTTTCAAAAATTTGAATCTTCTAAATAACGGCGTCCCTTCGACGCCGTTTGTTTTTTTAAAGGCGGGTCGCTTATGTGTGGTGTAGTGGGGCTGATTGGTGAATCCAAGGCCGGTGAAAAGCTTTATCCCGCATTATTTGCGCTTCAGCATCGGGGTCAAGATGCCGCAGGAATTTTAAGCTATGACTTTGAACGATCGCAGTTCCACTTAGAAAAAGATTTGGGATTGGTTGAAGACGTCTTCACGCCTGAAAGGCAACAGCGCCTTAAAGGCTCCATGGCGATTGGTCACACGCGCTATTCAACCATTGGAACCGTCGATAAGGAAGACTTGCAGCCATTGTTCCTCAGTTATCCTTATGGCATGGGCATGATCCATAACGGCAACGTCACCAATTATGACGAAGTTGTGAGTTACTTACGCGATCGCAAGCAGCGTTGGACTTTCAGTCGCAATGACTTAGAAATTTTGATGCACATGACAGCCGTGGGCTTAGCTTCCCGTAAAGACAGCCCCGATCTTCCTAAAAACCTTGCCGCTTCCGTTCAAGAACTTTTAGAGAAAGTCCAAGGAGCTTACAGCGCCGTCGGAATGCTTGCCGAGCAAGGTCTTTTTGCTTTTTGTGATTCGCACGGGATTCGTCCGATGTTGATCGGTCGCAAAAAAAATGGCGATAAATACAGCTACTGTTTTGCCTCTGAAAAACAGGTCTTTTTTGGTCTGGGTTTTGAATTTTGGAGAGATTTGGGCCCCGGTGAGCTTGCGTTTATCGATAAAGATCTCAATTTTCATTCGTTCAACTTAAGTCAGAAAAAAGCCCGGCCTTGCATGTTTGAATGGATTTATTTCGCCGGCTCCGAAACCGAATGGCATGGTCGGCCGGTGTATGAAACGCGTTTAAACCTAGGACAAATCTTAGCCGAAGAGGTTCAGAAAAAGGGCTTAGATGTTGATGTGGTGGCACCTGTGCCAGATACTTCCCGCGCGGCCGCATGTCGTTTAGCCGAAGTTTTAGAAAAGCCTTACCGTGAAGTTTTAATTAAAAACCGTTACGTGCAAAGAAGTTTTATTATCAACTCGCCAGAGCTGCGTAAGATGATGGTGAACTTAAAACTTTCCCCTGTGGAAAGTGAAATCCGCGGGAAAAAGATTTTGCTAGTCGATGACAGCATTGTGCGCGGCACGACGTCCGCACGTATCATTCAACTTTTAAGAGACGCCGGGGCCGAAAAAGTTTATTTAGCGAGCACCTGTCCGCCAATTCGTCACCCCTGTTTTTATGGCATTGATTTCCCGGACGGGGAATCCTTGGTGGCGTATCAACGCACGGAAGATGAGATTGCTAAAGCGCTTACGGTCGACGCTTTAGTCTATTTACCTTTAAATCGTCTGAAAGAAGGCATCGGGTTGCAAGACCTGTGCAGTGCTTGTCTAGACGGCGAATATCCAGTTCCAGTATCAACAGAAGATTTTTTAAAAACCCGTAAACACAATACCGGTGGAGACGGAAAAAGTGAGGTCCCTCTATGAAGATTCAAGTGCTTTTTGGTAGCGCAAGTGATGAAAGAGTTTATGGTCCCTTATGTCGATCTTTGGAAAAATGTGGCCCGGTGACCATGGAAGTGGCTTCGGCACACAGAAATCCCGACCGTGTTCGTGAAATCGTCACGACTTGCGGAGCTGATGTGTTCGTGGCGGGTGCAGGCTTAGCAGCCCATCTTCCAGGTGTGGTAGCCTCTTTGACTCAAAAACCCGTTTTTGGAATTTCCGTAAATGGGGCCTTCGCGGGATTAGACGCCTTTCTTTCAGTGGTGCAAATGCCTAAAGGTGTTCCGGTGGCTTGCGTGACCGAAGAAAACGCCAATTCAATTGCTGATATGCTGATCCGTTGGAAAAACATTCCTAGTGATAAAATCCATCTTCACTGGAATAAAAATCTGGAATCTTATTCGCCAATTCAAAAAGCGATTGAAGACATCCAAACTCAAAGTGGCGCGGCGGTGGAATGGACCGACGTGAAAGATGCAAAATGTTTCGGTGAAATCGTCAGCCCTTGGGAATTGCCACAATCTTCTGGCTTAAACTTGTTCCTTTGTGAAAAAGAACAGTTGGCCAATTCTCAATTGGCTTTGGACTTCTTCACGAAAGCCAAAGCAGGTGGTGCGTGGGTCGGTGCTAACAACATCGGTAACTTTGTAATTCAGTGGAAAAAACTAGTAGAAACAGGGAAAACAGCATGGAACTAGTCTATACAGGTTCAGTTAAAGATCTTTATAAAGACGGTAACAAGTTGGTGTTCAAATACAGCAATCGCTATTCCATTTTTGATTGGGGCGAAATGCCAGACGAAATCCCTCACAAGGGCGAGGCCTTGGCTTCCATGGCGGCGTCTTTTTTTGAACACTTGGCAAAAAAAGGCATTCCTTCTCACTTCGTGGGAACAGTAAATCCAAATACCATTGAAGTAAAAGCCGTTAAGGTTTTACGCCCGCATTTCATTGAAGGTCAGTACGACTATTCGATGTACCAAGATCGCCCGACAGAGGCTTTAGTGCCATTAGAAGTGATCTTTCGCAAACACTTGGGACAAGGAAACTCTCTTGAAGGTCGTTTAAAAAAGAATCCGGCCTATTTGGCGGATCTTGGTCTTAAAGAAGTTCCGTCGGGTGCAACGACCTTTGATCCTGCCTTGGTCGAATTTTCAACCAAACTTGAAACGTCCGATCGCTATTTAACCAAAAAAGAAATCGCGGACATGAACATCGTGTCTGAAGGCGAACAAAAAGCCCTGCGCGCGCAAACACAAGAAATCGTGGTAGAGCTTGAAAAGCTTTTTCAATCTTTCGGCGTGAAACTGTGGGACGGAAAAGTTGAATACGCGTTCGGTAAGAAAAAGGCTGACGGGGATCGTGAGCTTTTACTGGTTGATTCTATTGGTCCTGATGAATTGCGTTTAACTTACGAAGGTTTGCCACTGTCTAAAGAATTTTTGCGTCAGCTTTACGGCAATACGTCTTGGAGCGATGCCGTGAAAAAGTCTAAAGAGTTGGCGGCCGAAAGAAAAACTCAAGATTGGAAATCCATCTGTAAAGATGAGCTTAAAGAAGTTCCCAAAAAACTCTCTGCGCAACAAATCGAAGTCAGTGCGTTGTTGTATCAAGCCTTAGCTAATGAGGTCGCGAGCGTTGTCGGTCGTAAAAAGCCATTTGCGGAAGAGATGACTTTAAAGCGTTGGCATGAAAAGGCCCAAGAAATTTTAGGAAACTAAATGAAAAAGGTTGTGGTAGTAGGTAAAGGGGGACGTGAACATGCGCTAGCCGCCAAGCTGCGCGAGTCCTCTGAGGTGAGTGAGCTTTGGGTGTGCCCAGGGAATCCCGGAATGCAAAAAATGGGAATCCAATGCGCCCCTGTTGAATCACCGGCGGATATTGAGGCATTTTGTCTTGAAAACAAGGTGTCTCTTGTCGTGGTGGGGCCCGAGGCTGCGATTCTTTCAGATTTAAAATCTCGTTTAGAATCTAAAAACGTTCCTGTCTTTGCTCCCACGCCGAATGTTGCCAAACTGGAATCATCGAAAGCCTTTTGCAAAGAGGTCTTAGAAAAATCCGGCGTGCTGACCGCGCACTGGAGTTTGGCCCAAAATAACGAGGACGCTTTAAAAGAAATCCACGCTCATGATTTTTCTAGCCCGATCGTGGTGAAAGCCGATGGCCTTGCCGCCGGCAAAGGTGTCTGGGTTTGTGAAAGCTTAGCTAAGGCCGAAGAGGCCGTGGACGTGTTGGGGTCTCAATACGGATATCCACTGTTAATTGAAGAATGTCTTATAGGTAAAGAGCTTTCCGCCTTTGCACTTTGCGATGGCAAGGACTTTGTCGTTTTGGGAACAGCCTGTGATTACAAACGAATCACCCCAGACCCTTTTAGTGCCAACACCGGGGGCATGGGGGCTTACAGTCCTTGTGACTTTATTTCTGCTGAAGATGATAAAACCATCCACGAAACCTTCGCAAAGACTTTAAATTATCTCTCATCTCAAGGAACACCCTTTCAGGGCTTTTTATTTGCGGGTTTGATGAAAACGGCGAAAGGGCTTTACGTTTTGGAATACAATGTTCGCATGGGTGATCCAGAGACCCAAAGCCTGATGCCGCGATTAAAAAGTGATTTAGTAAAAATCATCACCGCGGCAGTACAACACGAACTCAAAAATCAAACGTGTGAACTTTCGTCATTGACGTCGGTTCACGTCGTGGCGGTGAGCCAAGGATATCCACAAAGCCAAATGATTTTGGGAAATCCCGTGACATACCCGACCCAAGAAACAAAGTCTCGACTTTACTTTGCCGGTGTTGGCGAAAAAGCCGGGCAGATCGTTAATACCGGCGGACGAGTTTTAGGAATGACGGCGTTAGCGGCCTCCAAAGAAGAAGCGCGCAAGCAAGCGTATGAAGATTTAAAAAAGGTCTCTTATGAAGGCATGTACTTCAGAGAGGACATCGGACTGTGAAACCTGTGAAGGTCGCTATTTTTGCTTCAGGAACGGGTTCAAACGCCATGGCTTTGATTCAAAAATCTAAGACGCTGTCGCAGTTAGAGATCTCATTTGTTTTGTCGGACAAAGCCACGGCCCCTGTTTTAGCGAAGGCTCAAAATGAAGGGGTGCGCACCTATTTAGTAGAAAAAAAACAAGATAAAGCCACCCATGAGGCTGAAATTTTAAAACTCTTAAAAGAGCACAAAGTGGATTGGATCTTGCTGGCGGGCTATATGCGCTTGATTTCGGCAGACTTCTTAGCGAAGTTTGCAAGCTGGCATCAAGGTAAAAGCCAAATCGTGAACATCCATCCCTCGCTCTTACCCGCGTATCCCGGCGTTGATTCGATCGCGCGCGCTTATAACGACAAAGTGTCCCATACGGGGATCACAATCCATTTTGTCGATGAAGGCATGGACACTGGGGCCGTGATTCGCCAAGAACCATTGGCGATCCATGCTGCCGAATCCCTGGAGCAGCTGGGTGCACGTATGCACCAACTTGAACATCGTATTTATACTGATTTTTTGGACAGCCTTTCAACCGGCCAGCAGTCCACGGTCTATTTTGAGGAGAATCCCTAATGCAAAGAATTTCCGTTCGCAGTCTTTATGACCATAGCGCTGAAGAGAGCCTCAAAAAATCTTTTGCTAAAGAAGCCCCGATCACGGATTTAAAACTTCGCCGTGTCTATTGGCTCTTAGAAAAAACACCAGGCTTTGCCAAAGAAATCAAGCTCGACACTTTAATGGATCGTATTTTCTTTGATCCCGTGGCCGAAGAAATCAAACATGGCCTGCCAGAATTCCGCGCCGACGCCACCTACGTGGAAGTTCGTTTCTTAGCTGGGGTGACGGACAATATCGCGCGTTCAGCCACCGAAGCTTTGATGCTCTTTTCACCGCAACATAATACTTCTTGGCAAGAGTTCGGTATTGAAGCTCACAGCGGGTGGGAACTTGAAATCCACGGGGATTTTAATCAAAAACAAATCGAAAAAGTGTTATTTCAGTCTTTGGCCAATCCGCTTTTAAATAAAGTCGATGTGGCGCGAGGATCTGAACAAAACACCATCAGTCTTTGGAAAAACTTTGGCCATTTCTGGGATTCGCCCGCCATCTCAGACCGAAAGCTTTTGCTTTTTGATCTTAAGACCGATGTCTTGCAAAAAATAAATTCAGAGCGCGGCCTGGCTTTAAGTGATGAGGAAATTCAAACCATCATCAACCACTTTTCAAGCCCCGAGGTCGTAAAAAGCCGTGAAGCCCAAGGGTGGGCTAACAAAGTCACTGAGGTCGAATTAGAGTGTCTAGCCCAAACTTGGAGTGAGCACTGTAAGCACAAGATCTTTGCCGCCGAAGTCGAGTATTCAGAATCTCAAGGCGATTACCCCGCGATTGGGAATAAAAAAGTCACCAGTCTTTATAAAAGCTATATTCAAAAAGCGACCAAAGATCTGCAGGACTGTGGATACTTGGTTTCTGTTTTTAAAGACAATGCCGGGATCGTTGATTTTGATAAAAATATTAATGTCTGCGTGAAAGTAGAAACGCATAACAGTCCTTCGGCGCTAGATCCTTTTGGTGGGGCCATCACGGGGATCTTGGGAGTTAATCGCGACATCTTAGGTTGTGGATTAGGTGCTAAGCCTATCGCCAATATGGATGTGTTCTGTCTTTCTAAAAAAGAACTTTTTCCTCCCGCAGAGTCCCTAAAACGTCCTGAACTTTTAAAGGACCCCGGCGTGATCTTCCGCGGGGTTCATCAGGGTGTGGAAGAGGGCGGAAATCAAAGTGGTATTCCAACGGTGAATGGCAGTTTTTATTTTGCCAGTGAGTTTGCGGCAAAGCCGTTAATATTCGTGGGCTCTTTAGGAATCATGCCTAAAAAAGTCCAAAACCGTCATTCGGAAGTTAAAGAAATCAACCCCGGTGATTTGATTGTCGTTGCCGGGGGCCGCTTAGGTAAAGACGGGGTTCACGGCGCGACGTTCAGTTCGCTGGCCTTGCATGACCACGTCGCTTCCAACGTCGTACAAATCGGGGACAGCATCACGCAAAAGCGTTTATTAGACTTCACATTGCAAGCACGCGATCGCGGTTTGATCCAAGCAATCACGGATAATGGCGCAGGCGGTGTGAGCTCTTCGATCGGGGAAATGTCGCAATACTCTGGCGGCGCACGGATGGATTTAAGCAAGCATCCACTTAAATATTCTAACTTAGAATTTTGGGAAATGCTGATCAGTGAATCGCAAGAACGTATGTCCTATGCGGTGACTCCAAATAACATCAGTCCGTTTTTGCAATTGGCTCAAGACATGGGTGTTGAAGCGAGTGTCCTTGGGGAATTTACCAATAGCGGAAACTTCGAAGTCGTGCATGGGGCGACACCCCTGGCGACTTTGAATTTACACTTCCTTCATGAGGGTTTAAGCCGCATGAAGATCAAAGCTCACTTTGAAGGTCCGAAAAAATACCAAGAGTTTTATCGAGAAACCGCAAAAACGCCCGCCCCAGCCCCGACGGCGGAAGGTGTGCAAAAAGCATTAGAAAAAGTTTTGGCTTCACCCAACGTGGCGTCCCGTGAACCGATCGTGAGATATTACGATCACGAAGTTCAAGGGGCCACGCGCTTAAAACCTTATGGTGGTAAAACTCAACAAGGGGCTAACGATGCCGGTGTGATTGATTTATCGGTCCACGGAGGGGAAGAAAACAACGCCGTCGCCGTATCCAATGGTCTGTGCCCTCAGTTTTCATATTATGACACTTACTTGATGGCGCAAAAATCTGTCGATGAGGCGATTCGTAATCTGGTGGCGACCGGGGCGAACCCAGAAAAAGTAGCACTTTGTGATAATTTCTGTTGGCCGGATCCAATTGAAAAATCAAGCAACCCCGATGCTCATCACAAAATGGCGCAGTTAGTGCGCGCGTGTGAAGGTCTTTACGATGCTGCGCAAAGCTTCCGGGCTCCCTTTGTCAGCGGTAAAGACAGCATGAAAAATGATTTCATCGGAAAAACTAAATCCGGCGAAACGGTTAAAATCTCAGTCCCGCCAACACTGTTAGTGACGGCGATAGGTCAAATTCCTGAGGCCAATAAAACATGCCCTGGATTCTTCCGAAAAGCCGGGGAGGAAATATATATCTTAGGTCAGCTGACGAGCAGTCTTTATGCTTCGACTTTGGCGCAAGAATTTGTCGTTAACGAAGAGGCCCCTGAATATCCAAACTTAAAAGCCAACAACGATCTTTACAAAAAAATCTTCCAAGCGCATCGCCAAGAACTTATGTCTTCGTGCCACGATCTCTCCGAGGGGGGATTGATGGGGGCCTTGGCGGAATCTTGTTTTGGTAACGCCTTAGGCGCAAACTTAAATTTGAACGACCTCACGTGGAATCAGCTTTGGTCTGAAACGGGCTCGGTCTTTGTGGTCAGCGTGCCGACTGAAAAGAAAAAGGATTTTGAAGCGCATTTTGCAAAGGCCGCAAAACATGTCGGAACAACAACGGCAGATGGCCAAATGAAATGGTCGTTCGGCGGGAGCACGCAAACAGTTCCGACCGCAAACTTGCAAAACATCTGGTCTAAGGGAGTTTTAAATGTCTACGAAGCCTAACCAAACAGCTCCCAAGTTCTTAGTCCTTTGGGGTGATGGCATTAACTGTGAAAATGAAACGGCCCGCGCTATCGAGCTTGCAGGGGGATCCGCGAAAAAGGTTCACGTCAATGAGCTTTTAAAAAATCCTAAAAGTCTTCACGAATATCAAGCCATGGTGTTTCCGGGAGGATTTTCATTCGGCGATCACCTGGGCAGCGGTCAGATTCTTTCGCTTAAATTAGAAAACGTCTTAAAAAGCGAATTACAAGAATTCGTAAAAACTCGTCCCGTCCTGGGAATCTGCAATGGCTTTCAGACCATGATTCGTCTAGGTCTCTTGCCCGACGCCGATTTCAATCGCACTTGTGCCTTAGTAAAAAACCGCCAAGGTCATTTCATTGACCAATGGGTGACGGTGGAGCGCGATGAAAAATCTCCGTGTATCTGGACGAAGAATCTTCCGAAAGAATTTGTTTTACCGATGCGCCACGGGGAAGGACGCTTTGTCTGTAAAGAAGAAAGCTTGTTAAAGCGACTTATCCAAAATAACCAAGCCGTTTTGAAATACAAAGAAGACGTCAATGGCGCGCAAGCGCAAATCGCCGGCGTCTGTGATCCTTCAGGTTTGGTGTTCGCATTGATGCCTCATCCCGAGGCCGCTTTGCACGATTGGCACTTGCCATTTGAAGGCACGGCTTACGGCTTAGAATTTTTTAAAAATGCAGTGACTTACTTAAGGACTCAGCCATGACTATTAAAAGAGCTTTATTAAGCGTATCTGATAAAACGGGTTTATTAGATTTAGCAAAAGTTTTAGCCGCACAAAATGTTGAATTGATCGCCAGTGGTGGCACGGCTAAATCTTTAGAACAAGCCGGTTACAAAGTGACCGCCGTTGAAACGTTAAGCGGTAAAGGTGAGGCCTTTCAAGGTCGCATGAAAACTATCAGCTTTGAGATCGCTTCAAGTCTTTTGTATCGCCGCGAAGACCCTTCCGATATCAAACAAGCAAAAGATTTGGGTATCAGCCCCATTGATTTGGTAGTAGTGAATTTGTACCCATTCCATGAAACTTTAAAAAAGAATTCAAGCTTTGCTGAATGTATCGAAAACATTGATATCGGCGGACCGACGTTGCTAAGAGCCGGGGCGAAAAACTTCCGTTCTGTCACGGTTTTGTGTAATCCCGAACAATACGGCACTTTTATCAAAGAATTCCAAGAAAACAAAGGTGAGACGAGTTTAGAGTTCCGCCAAAAATGTGCGTCGCAAGTTTACACGATGACGGCTTTTTATGATCAAGCGATCGCGTCTTACTTAACTCAAAGCACGGGTGAATCTTTAAGATACGGTGAAAACCCGCACCAAAAAGCCTTTGTGATGAAAGATCCTTTCCAAGAAGGCCTGGCACACGCCAAATCCCTTCAAGGTAAAGAGATGTCTTACAATAACTACCTGGATGCGGATTTCGCTCTTAAAACTTTGCAAGATGTGCATCAATGGCAAGGGACTAAAAGTCTGCCGACGGCAGTTGTTGTGAAACATAATACGCCTTGCGGCCTGGCGATCGGTGAAACCCCGATCCGCGCCTTAGAAAAAGCCTGGAAAGGGGACGAGAAAAGCTCTTTCGGGGGAATCATCGCGCTGAATTTCCCCGTAACAGAAGAAGTCGCGGCGTTTTTCACTGACAAATTTGTCGAAGTGATTTTAGCACCGTCATTTGATGAAAAAGCCAAGGAAAAGCTAAAAAAGAACTGTCGTATCATGGAAGTGAAGTTGAAATCAGAACCGGCGTGGCAAGTCCGCTCGATTGAGGGCGGCTGGTTGGTGCAAGAGGCTGATACGTTTGATCTTTCAAACACCAAAGTCGTCACTAAAAATCCGGTGAGCGAAGATAAAAAACGCTTAGCAAGTTTTGCAATGCTTGCGGTGAAAAATCTAAAAAGCAACGCCATCGCCTTGGCTCGACAAGAGGGCCCGGAGTTTGACCTTATGACGATGGGATCAGGCCAAACCAATCGCGTGGATTGTATTGAAAAGCTGATCACTTCAAGACTCACTGACAAAGGAATCAAAGATGTTTCAGAGGTGGTCTTGGCGTCGGACGCCTTTTTCCCATTCCCAGATTCTGTGCAAGTGGCTGCCAAATTAGGGGTCAAGTGCATCATTCAGCCCGGTGGCTCGGTGAAAGATAATGACGTGATTGCGGAAGCAGATAAACTGGGTATTTCGATGCTATTCACGGGCCGACGTCACTTCCTTCATTAGTTTTAAAGAAGGAAGAAAGTATTTACCTAGGTTTTTTTAACTGGAGAGAAAAATGTCAAAAATTGACTACAAAGAAGCCGGCGTCGATGTTCACAAGGCGGATGCCTTTGTGGAGCGAATCAAAAATCTTGTGCCGACGACATTTAATGAAAATGTCTTAGACGGTATTGGCGGATTTGCTTCCGTTTACAAGTTGAATGAAGAAAAATACATCGCCGCTTGCACCGATGGTGTGGGAACAAAGTTAAAGCTGGGTCAGAAGTTGAACAAACACCACGGCATCGGGATTGATCTTGTCGCGATGTGTGTGAATGATCTTTTGTGTGTAGGTGCGAAGCCTTTGTTTTTTTTAGATTACATGGCCTTTGGAAAACTCGACACGCGCGTCAGTGAAGAGCTGATCGCCGGCATGGTGGACGGTTGTAAACAATCGGGAATGGCTTTGGTTGGTGGCGAGACGGCAGAGATGCCGGGCGTTTACCAAGACGGAGAATACGACCTTGCCGGTTTCAGTGTGGGTGACCTTGATCCTAAAGACATGTTCAGTGAAAAGAATATGACCGAAGGTGATGTGATGATTGGTATTGCCTCGAGCGGTTTTCATTCTAACGGGTACTCTCTTTTAAGAAAGCTTGTGAAAGACGACGAAAAGGAGCTGATGGAGCAACTTTTGGTGCCGACAAAAATTTACGTCGAAGTATTCACGCAATTGCGCAAAAAATTTCAAGGAAGCATCTTGGCGGCGGCACACATGACGGGCGGGGGGATTGATAACATCCCACGCATGAGCGAAGCCTTTGATTACGATTTGAGTTCTTGGCCGCCATCCACTGAAATTGCGCCGGTATTTAAACCCATCGTCAGTCGTTTAGATATTCCGCAAGAGGAACTTTTCCGTACCTTCAATATGGGTATTGGATTGACGGTCTTAGTGAAAAAACAAGACGCTGAAAGTGTTTTAAGCTTTTTAAAAGACAAAAACGTGAAGGCTTGGAAGCTGGGTGCCATCAAAAAAGGAACCGGTCAGGTCGCGTTAACGCAAAAGTGGGTTTAAGATTACATAAAAACAATCCACACGGTGTTTGCTGACAGCTCACTCGCATTTAGATGCTCTCTTTCAGATTCCCCCGATATCTTGGGGGAATAACTTTTGAAAGGAGTTACTCATGAAATTGCCTGTGATTTTAACTGTAGCCGCTTTGATGTTTATGGCTCCTGCCGTTTATGCTGCTGACACGGTGGTGACGCCGCCAGCCCCCACCGGACCTAATGCGAAGGGCTTAGAGACAACTCAGCCTTCTAAAGAGGTGGCCAAAGCTCCTCCAGCGCATCATAAAGAAAAAAAACATAAACATAAAAAAACCAAACCTCTTTCTCCCAAAGAGCGTGAAGAGATGGAAAGACGCAATGACGTTAATCAGCCCGCGTTGCCAGAGGAAAACGAAGTTAAATAGTCTCTTCTTGCCTGCCTAGCTCTCCTAGTGAGATGCTAGGCAAAAACCAAGAGGACACATGAAAAAGAACCTGCGCGCCGAGCCCATGAGAAATCCCATCATTCTTGCTTTGGATGTGGACACGCGAGATCAGGCTTTGAAAATCGCCGACAGCTTAGCGGAAATCGTGGGAGGTTTTAAACTCGGACCCCGTTTGTGCCTCCGTTATGGGATGGATTTCGTCAAAGAAATCGCCCAACGCGGGCCCATTTTTTTGGATAATAAACACTTCGATATTCCCTCGACAATGGAGGCCGCCGTTCGCGCCAGTTTCGATGCCGGAGCGTCGCTTGTGACCGTGCATGCCTTAAGCGGGCATGAGGCCTTAAAGCGCATGGCTGAGGTAGAAAAAGAACTTAGCCAAAAAAGACCCTTTAAAATTTTAGCCGTCACGATTCTGACTTCTTGGGATCAAAACTCGCTTCCTGGGAATATGAAACCTCAGCCGATTGCCCAGCATGTGACGGAGCTTGCGGGTTTAGTAAAGGCTTCGGGGTTGTCTAGCGTGGTTTGTTCTCCGCACGAGTTGGACCTTTTACAAAACCAGGATCTTTACCTTGTCACGCCGGGAATTCGCTTTAGTATGCAGGATTCTGGCGATCAAAAACGCATTATGGGTCCTAAAGAAGCTCTTCGCAAAGGGGCCTCGGCCCTGGTGGTTGGTCGTCCGATCCTTGAAGCAAAAGACATCAAGGAAACGGCAACTGATTTTGTGATGGCAGTGTATGAAGAAAAATAACTCTCGATTTTCAAGCAATAATAAATCAAATCAAAAATCTTCGCGGGGGCCTTCTCAAGGGGGACCTCGTCGCGGTGGTGGTGAGCGCGCCCTCCAAAATGGTGGCAGTCGCAATGAAAATCAAATCCCGCGCGACTGGCGCGTGATCATCGGCACTCATGCAATCACGGAAGTTTTAAAAGTTCGTCCGAAACAAATCAAAGGCATGTGGTTACGTCAAGGGTGGGAAGACTCTGCAGAGTTGCGTGAACTCAATGATCTGGCACTGGCGGCGAGAGTGAAAATCGAAGTGAAAGCCTCCCAGGTTTTAGAAAAGTTTGGTTCTTCGGTCCAGGGAGCTGCGGCTTTTGCTGAGGGTGCGCCCGAGTTTGATATGCAAGGTCTAGCTGAGCTGGATACATCCATTGTTTTGATTTTGGACGGTATCGAAGATCCGCACAATTTAGGTGCAATCGTGAGAACTTCTTGGCTTACGGGAGTTGACGGTGTTTTGATTCCTGAGGATCGCGCGGTGGGTCTAAGTCCGATTGTGCATAAAGTGGCTTGCGGCGGGGTCGAACATGTCCCTGTTGAAGAGACTACGAACTTTGCTAAGTATGCGGAAGAACTTAAAGAAAAAGGGTATTGGATTTTCGGTCTGAGCCCCCGCGGAGAAAAATCCATCTTTGATTTGAAACTTCCCGAAAAAGTCGTCTGGGCGATCGGTTCCGAAGACAAGGGAATGCGTGTGACAACAGAGCGTCTGTGTGATGAGTTAGTGTTCATTCCGCAGGCAAGTGCCTCTGCAAGTTACAACGCTTCGGTAGCCACGGCGATGGCATTGACCGAGACGTTGCGACAGCATGCAAGTCAGCACGCGACGCGTGAGAACACAAAAAAATCGTAATCCGGCAAATAAATATCTTTGACGGGCGGTCGTTTTGTCCGTAAAACATCTCGGTTATCTCAGTAATGCTGGTTTAGCTCAATTGGTAGAGCAGCTGATTTGTAATCAGCAGGTTGCGGGTTCGAGTCCCATAACCAGCTCCATTTTTTTCTGAGGATTACGTTCACAATGGGTAGGTGCCCGAGTGGCTAAAGGGGACGGACTGTAAATCCGTTAGCTTGCGCTTACGAAGGTTCGAATCCTTCCCTGCCCACCATTTGAATGTTTTCGCCGAGAATAGGGTTACTGAAGATACGGGCGTTCTGATGGGCGGGAGTAGCTCAATTGGCTAGAGTATCTGCCTTCCAAGCAGAGGGTTGCGGGTTCGAGACCCGTCTCCCGCTCCAAATTTCAGAAGCTACGCCCATGTAGCTCAGTGGTAGAGCACACCCTTGGTAAGGGTGAGGTCGTCGGTTCGGCTCCGATCATGGGCTCCACTTGTTACTTGTATTAGTTAGATAAAATAAGTAAGGTTTTAAGACTTAAAAATAAATCTCTGCAGGAGGAATAATGTCTAAAGAGAAATTTAACCGTAATAAGCCGCATGTGAACATCGGCACAATCGGTCACGTCGACCATGGTAAAACAACTTTGACTGCTGCGATCACTACTACTCTTGCAGCGGCTGGTAAAGCTCAAGCGATGTCTTACGATCAAATCGATAAGTCTCCAGAAGAGCGTGAGCGTGGTATCACCATCTCTACAACTCACGTTGAGTACGAAACTGACAAACGTCACTACGCTCACGTTGACTGCCCAGGCCATGCTGACTACGTAAAAAACATGATCACTGGTGCTGCTCAAATGGACGGCGCGATCCTAGTTGTTTCTTCAGCTGACGGTCCAATGCCACAAACTCGTGAACACATCCTTCTTGCTCGTCAAGTCGGTGTACCTGCTCTAGTTGTTTTCATGAACAAAGTAGACATGGTTGACGATAAAGAACTTCTTGAGCTTGTTGAGCTTGAAGTTCGCGAACTTCTTTCTAAATACGAATTCCCTGGTGACGAGATTCCAATCGTTAAAGGTTCAGCTTTGAAAGCTCTTGAAGGCGATCAATCTGAAATCGGTCGTCCATCTATCATGAAATTGATGGATGCTTGTGACACTTACATTCCAGAACCGGTTCGTGCTACTGACAAAACTTTCTTGATGCCAGTAGAGGACGTATTCTCTATCTCTGGTCGTGGTACAGTTGTTACTGGCCGTGTAGAGCGTGGTATCGTTAAAGTTGGTGACGAGGTTGAAATCGTAGGTATCCGTCCAACTCAAAAAACGACTGTGACTGGTATCGAAATGTTCCGTAAACTTCTTGACGAAGGTCAAGCAGGGGACAACTGCGGTGTTCTTCTTCGTGGTACTAAAAAAGAAGACGTTGAGCGTGGCCAAGTTCTTGTTAAACCAGGAACAGTAAAACCACACAAAAAATTCAAAGCTGAAGCCTACATCCTAACTAAAGAAGAAGGCGGACGTCATACTCCATTCTTCAATGGTTACCGTCCTCAGTTCTACTTCCGTACAACAGACGTAACTGGTGTTTGTACTTTGAAAGCTGGAACTGAAATGGTTATGCCTGGTGACCGCGTTGAGGTTTCTGTAGAGTTGATCGCTCCAATCGCAATGGAAAAAGAATTGCGTTTCGCGATCCGCGAAGGTGGCCGTACAGTTGGCGCCGGCGTAGTTACTGAGATCCTTGAGTAGTAATAACGCTAATAAGCTAAGTTAAAACCACCCGGGGGACTCCTTGACAAGAGGGTCCCCCTCGGTGTTTCTTGGCATGTGTATTTATTTGTTTTTTGATGCAGGGGTGTAGCTCCAGCGGTAGAGCGAACGACTCCAAATCGTTAGGTCGTGGGTTCGAATCCCTCCGCCCCTGCCAATTTTAAGTTTTTAACCATTATAAACGGGGAATTAATGGATAAGGCTAACTCTAAGATTTTGACAATCAGCTTTGCTACAGCAGCTATCTTGGTCGCTTTAACAACCTCTCTTCTGATCAAAGCTTTTGCCGGCGCTTTTGGTGTTGTTGCAAGAATGACGGATTCAGATGCTGTAAGACACGGATTCCCGATTGTTTTGGGACTTGTTGTTTTCTCGGTTCTTCAGTTCAATCCAAAAGTTTTGGCTTGGGGTGAAGAAGTAGTTACTGAGGTTCGCAAAATCGTATGGCCTTCTCGTAAAGACGTGACGGCAATGACTATCGCATGTGTGATCATGGTTCTTATTTCAAGCGTGATCATCAGCACATTCGACTTAGTTTCGGGTTTTATCATTAACCACCTTATGAAGTAGGACGGATAGATGGATAAAAAGTGGTACATCGTTAACGTTCAAACTAGCTGTGAAAACACGGCTAAAAAGGCCATCGAAGAAAAGATCAAATCCAATAAAATGGAAGAGTTCTTCGGAGAGATCTTGATCCCTGCGGAAAGCGTCGTGGAGCTCGTAAAAGGCCAAAAACAAACTAAATCACGTAAATTTTTCCCAGGTTATATCTTTGTTCAAATGTTCTTGAACGATGAAACTTGGCATTTGGTTCGTAATTCTTCCAAAGTGACTGGCTTCGTGGGTGGAACTAAAACTCGCCCTCCTGAAGTCCCAGAAGCTGAGGTTTTACGCGTTACGCAACAAATGGCAGGTGTTTCAGAGAAACCGAAACCAAAGGTCAAATTCGCTGTGGGAGAGAATGTAACCGTTATTGACGGTCCATTCAGCAACTTCCAGGGCTCTGTCGAAGAGGTTAACGAGGACAAAGCGAAGCTGAAGGTTCTTGTGAGCATCTTTGGTCGTCCGACCCCAGTAGAATTAGATTATATTCAGGTTGAAAAAAACTAATTAAAGCGCTACATACGTAGAGCTTTAAATATTTAAAAAATATTTAAACGGAATCCTTAGGGATTCCGTTTCTGTTCTGGAATGGGTCCAGAGTGGAAAATTTAATAACCTCCTGCAGGAGTGGGTCATGGCAAAAAAAGTTACAGGAATGATCAAGCTGCAAATACCGGCAGGGAAAGCTAATCCAGCTCCTCCCGTTGGACCGGCACTTGGACAGCACGGGGTAAACATCATGGAATTCTGTAAGCAGTTCAATGCTCGTACGCAAGCATTGGGTGATAGTATTATCCCTATCATCATCACTGTTTACCAAGACAGATCGTTTACTTTCATCACGAAAACACCACCGGTGTCTTCTTTGATCAAAAAGGCGTTGAAATTGGAATCTGGTTCCAAGCAACCTCAAAAAGACAAAGTAGGCAAAATCAATAACGAACAAATCAAGACAATTGCGACAACGAAATTGCCTGATTTGAACTGCTTAAAAGTTGAATCTGCAATGTCACAAGTTGCTGGTACGGCTAAAAGCATGGGCATCGACATCGCATAAGGGTGGTAATCAATGGCAGGAAAGAAATTCGAAGCAGCCTCTAAGAAGGTTGATTCTTCAAAAAAATACTCTGTTGATGAAGCTTTCAAATTGGCTGTAGCAGCTGCTCCAGCAAAATTTGACGAGTCCGTCGACGTAGCAGTTCGTTTAGGTATCGACCCTAAACAATCTGACCAACAAGTTCGTGGCGCGATCTCATTGCCTCACGGTCTTGGTAAAGATGTTAAAGTTGTCGTTTTCGCAAAAGGCCCGAAAGAAGCTGAAGCGAAAAATGCAGGTGCAGACTTCGTAGGCGCTGACGATCTTGTTGCTAAGATCCAAGGCGGCTGGTTGGATTTCGATAAATGTATCGCGACTCCAGACATGATGGCGACTGTTTCTAAAGTTGCTAAAATTCTTGGACCTCGTGGTTTGATGCCGAATCCAAAAATCGGTACTGTCACTATGAACGTGGGCGAAGCTGTAGCTGCTGAGAAAAAAGGTAAGCTAGACTTCCGCGTTGATAAAGCAGGTATCGTTCACGCTAGCGTTGGTAAGAAATCAATGGGCGATGCGAAACTTCGCGACAACTTCATGGTGTTGTTATCAGCACTTGTGAAAGCGAAACCAGCATCTTCTAAAGGTATCTACATGCGCTCTATCTCTGTAGCTTCAACTATGGGACCAGGCGTGAAAATTGAGCCAAACGCAGCAGCAATCGCAGCTGGCGCGGCGACAACGTAATCATTGTTTTTAAATAGGACTTCAGCGTAAGCTGAGGTCCTAAAACTTTAGTAAATACTCCGACGAAGTCGGAGTGCAAAAAGTAAATTGCGATCAGAGACAGTAGGTTTTCATCCTCGAATTTAATCTCTCGACTGTGAGAGGCCTACCGAGATAAGGCAAAAAGTTTTGTAAGCAAATGTTCGATCAACCCATCGAACTTCCTGTGAGCGAACTCCAAACCGTACTGTATCGCACAGTGCTCCCACGAAAGTGGGACAATTCTAATGAAAGGAGGCTCATTTATGATCACTCGCGCAGATAAAGAGCAAGAGATTAAGGTTATTACTGATAAATTCAGTAAGGCTAAAGGAGCTTTCATCGTAGACTTCAAAGGTATCAAAGTTGAGCAAGTGACAAGCTTGCGCAAAAAATTGAATGCCGCTGATTCAGAGATGAAAGTTGTCCGCAACACTCTAGCTAAAAGAGCGTTCAAAGATCACCCGGCTATTGATACAGCATTTGCTAATTCAATGAAAGGTACTAACGCCATCGTATTCTCATACGGTGAAGTGAACGCAACGGCTAAAGCATTGGCTGATTTTGCTAAGGATGTTGAAATCCTTCAAATCAAAACTGGTGTAATGGACGGTGAAGCTTTGGATAGCAACAAGATTAAATTCTTGGCGACTCTTCCAGGCAAAGATCAACTTCGCGCGCAACTATTGGCTACGTTCTTGGCTTCAGGTTCTGCACTTGCAAGATGCTTGAAAGCTTATGGCGAAAAGCTTGGTGGCGGTGCTAGTACTGAAGCGGCTCCACAAGCATAGTGCTTGTTGTTGCCACATGATTTGAATTAATAAATTTATTTATATCCCTTGGAGGATTTTAAAATGTCTCTTTCTAACGATCAATTAATTGAAGCGTTGTCAGCGAAAACTGTTCTTGAAATCGCTGAACTTGTAAAACAACTTGAAGAAAAATGGGGCGTGTCTGCTGCTGCTCCTGTAGCTGCTGCTGGCGCAGGCCCTGCTGCTGCAGTTGAAGAAAAAACTGCTTTTGACGTTATCCTTGTTGACGCTGGCGCCAACAAAATCAACGTTATTAAAGAAGTTCGTGGCTTGACTGGTCTTGGTCTTGCTGAAGCAAAAGCCCTTGTTGAAGCTGGTAACAAAGCTGTTAAAGAAGGCGCGACTAAAGAAGACGCTGAGAAAATCAAAAAAGCTCTTGAAGCTGCGGGCGCGAAAGTTACTGTTAAGTAGTTTTTGCTCTTCTAGTGAAGAACTTGAGAAGCCTCGGGGAAACCCGGGGCTTTTTTTTGTTTCGGGCTCCTGCCCTCAACCCCTTCGGGGCTTGCGCGAAAAAATCCCCTCCTGGGATTTTTTTGCCTTTTGCTAGCAAATGACTTCAAAAAAGCTCGCCTCTTTGAGGCTTGCCGTTGTGATTGGTTAAACTCTTAACTTTTGTAACAACTGTACTTTTAAATTTGGTGTGACATAATTTTTTTGATCGGGGGAATTATGAAATTGTTTTTGCGGTTGTTGATGGGTTCCTTTTTGGTTTTTGCGGGGGTTAGCCACCTTACTTTTGCTCGGGCAGAGTTTTTGGCTCAAGTTCCGGTGTGGCAGCCTTTGGATCCGGATTTTGTTGTTGTGGCTTCGGGGATTGTTGAGATTTTGTTAGGGCTTAGTTTCTTGTTTCTGACTAAATACAAAATTTATGTGGGTATTGTGGGGGCTTTGTTCTTTATTGCTATTTTTCCCGGGAATATTAATCAGTATGTTTATCGGATTGATGCCTTTGGGTTGAATTCGGATACTTCTCGCTTGATTCGTCTTTTCTTTCAACCTGTCTTGGTGGCCTGGGCCCTTTGGTGTACCGATGCCTGGGTCTTCTTGAAAGCTAAATTCCAAAAATAAATTTAATTTCAGAATTATCTTTCAAGAAAATTCGGAGTGCGATTTAATTGTGGGAAGTGAGGTCTCCCATGGTTTTTATCATTGCCCTTTTTCTATCTCAATCTGCGCACGCCATTGGACTTGATCAAGCGGTTCAATCGTCGCTTCAAAAAAATGAAGTTGTTGGTCAAAGCAAAGAACAAGTCGTGCAAGTGGAAGAATTAAAAAAACAAGCTACCGGCTCGGTTTTGCCGACAATTGCTCTTGAGGGTAGTTATTTGATTCAGCCGGAGGTGTCTGACCCGATCGCGGCAGAGTTTTTTCCGGATCGGCAGACAACCGCCAATGTTTCTTTAAATCAACCCTTGTTCCGAGGGCTCAGAGAATTCGCGGCGATTCGTCGTCAGAATAGTTTGGTCGCTGCTCAAAAACAGACTTTCATGGTTGAGGTGATGGCGCTTTATCAAAAAGTGGCTGATAGCTACATGGAAGTACTGTCTTTAGAGCAAGACATCCGCAACATTGAAGCTCAGCGGGGAATCTATCAAGACCGGGTGAAAGATCTGCAAGCGCGGTCACGCCGTGGGGAGTCCAGTGGTAATGAGGCATTCCAAGCGCAATCGACATCGGCCGCATTAGATGCAGAATTTCAAATTCAATCGGGAAAATTAAAAACGGCGCGCGAAAACTTCGCGTTTTTAACTGGTTTGCCCGTGGATACGAAACTTGATGATGTGCCAGAAAATGTGGTGATGACTTTGCAACCGCTCTCTGACTATTTAGCAAAAGTTGAAGATCGTCCAGATGTAAAAGTAAAAAAACAGCAAACAGAAGCTTCTAATGAAGAGGTTTCTTTTGCGAAGGGTGCTCACTGGCCAACGTTGGATCTTACGGCCAATTATTATTTGATTCGTCCTGAAGGTTTTACCGAAGATCTTAAGTGGGATGTGCTTTTGAAAATGAAGTTGCCGCTTTACGAAGGCGGAACGACGCAATCGAAAGTACGTGAAGCGGCTTCGAAAAGAGCGGGCGCAGATTTAGCATTAAATGAAGCTCGTCGCAAAGCAGAAGCGGAAATCAAATCATTGCATGAGTCCTTACGCTTACGTGCGGATCAAATTAAATATCTAAAACTTTCGGCCGAACTGGCGGAAAAAAATTATAAATTTCTTTTGCGTGATTCTCGTCGTGGTTTAGCTCGCAGTACCGATGTGCAAGTGGGTTTAACCGAATACCGTGGCCAGAAACGCGCTTACGATGCTGCTCGCTATCAGGCGCAATTAGAACGCATTCGTCTTGATTTAGCATCGGCAAACATCCCTTCTATTTTGACTAAGGAACTGGAATAATGACACTTTCTGATTTATCAATTCGTAAACCCGTCTTTGCCTGGATGTTGATGTTCGGGCTTATCGTTTTCGGAGCGATCAGCTTCACTCGCATGGGTGTCAGTGAAATGCCCGATGTTGAATTTCCGATCATCGCGTTGACCGCTCGGTATGAAGGGGCGGCCCCCGAGGTGATGGAAGCCGACGTCGTCGATCCTTTAGAAGACGTTCTTATCAGTATCCAAGGTATTAAAAATATCACTTCGAAATCTCGCGTGGGCGTCGCCGAAATCACTTTAGAGTTTGATTTAAATCGCGACATTGATGCGGCTTTCCAGGATGTGCAAGCTAAAATTTCGCAGGTCCAAGAAATGTTGCCGACCGGAACCGATCCGATCACGGCGATGAAGATTGCGATCTCTGAGTTTCCAATCATGTGGATTTCTGTGACCAGCGAAAATATGCCGCTGAATGATTTGATGATCTTTGTTAAAAACGACATCCGTGATCGTATTACGACTGTTCCGGGCGTGGGCAACTTATGGATGCCCGGATACTTAGAGCCGAATCTGCGCGTGTGGGTAAAAAACGAAGATCTTAAGCGCTATGCACTCTCGGTTTCTGATGTGGTGGCCAACATTCAAGCTGAACATCAAGAACCTCCTTCCGGCCGGACTGAGTACGATAAAAAAGAATATAGCTTGCGTACCTTAGGGGAAGAAAAAACGGTTGAAGGCTTTTCGAAGCTTTTAATTAATTCTCGCGGAGGCGGACCGAACTTTGCCCCCGTGCCTTTAAATCGCGTGGCCAAAGTTGAAGAAGGCACTGTCGACGTGCTGCAATTTGCTAGAACCAATGGCGATCCGGCCGTTGGCTTAGGAGTGGTCAAGCAGCGGGGGGCGAATGCGGTTTCTGTCGCGCAAGCGGTGAAAGTTCGTATTGCCGAAATTCAAAAATCACTGCCTGAAGGCACAAAAATCATGGTGAACTTTGACGGAACAAAATTCGTTGAAGAGTCTGTGCATGAACTGATCCTGACCCTGGTATTAGCGGCTCTATTGACGTCGCTGGTTTGTTGGATGTTCATCGGTTCTTGGTCTTCGACGTTTAACGTTTTGTTGGCAATTCCGACATCGGTCCTGGGAAGTTTTATCATTCTTTACTTTGCTAACTTCACACTAAATATCTTTACGTTGTTAGGGTTGAGCTTGGCCATCGGTATCGTCGTCGACGATGCGATCATGGTTTTAGAAAATATCATTCGTCATCGCGAAAAAGGTTTAAAGCGTCGTCAAGCCGCGCTGGTCGGCGCGCGCGAGATCACCTTTGCGGCGATGGCAGCCTCCGTTTCCCTTGTAGCGATCTTCTTACCGATCGCGTTCATGGAAGGTATCATCGGACGTTTCTTGTTTGAGTTCGGGGTGACGTTAAGTGCGGCGGTGATGATTTCATTGTTGGAAGCTTTAACATTAACCCCGATGCGTGCCGCACAGTTCAAAGGAGACATCGAACGTACCAGTCGTTTTGGTCGTTTCTTTGAAGAAAGTTTTAAACGTTTACGTGCGTTTTACTTGCGCACCTTAACGAAAAGCTTAAATCACCGCTGGAAAGTGGTACTCGCATCTGTTGTGTTCTTTGCTTTAAGTTTCATGTCGGCGGGGCTTCTGCGCGGAGAATTCCAACCAGCGCAAGATCAAAGTATGTTGATGATTCAAATGACCAATCCTCCGGGCACGGCGATCACTTTGACCAATGAGCGAGTCAAGGTCGTGGAAGACTACCTAAAAAGCCGTTCTGAAGTGCAGTCTTATTTTGTGGCCGCCGGTGGCTTCACGGGGGGTGAAACGAATTCCGCGATGCTGTTTGTCGAGTTAAAACCCAAAGGTCAACGTGGTGTGGATGAAAAAACAAAAAAAGAATTAAGCCAACAGCAATTTATCGAAGTGGTTCGTACTTACCTAAATGAAAAACTGCCCGAGGCCAAACCCCAGGTGCAGGATCCGTCCACCCAAGGTTTTGGCGGGGGTGGAGGCAGTGGTTTCCCGGTTGAATTTACAATTCAGGGACCAGAGTGGGCCGAGCTCGGCAAAATGGCCGAAAAGATCATGGAAGAGGTCAAAGCTAAGAAAGTCATGACCGATGTGAATTCAGATCTTTTAACGGGGGCCCCCGAAGTGCAAATCGTTCCGAATCGTCAAAAAGCCTCTGAGCGAGGGGTGCAAGTGGCGGCTATTGGCGCGGTGGTAAACGCGGCACTGGGCGGGGCGATCGCGGGCTCCTATGAAAAAGGCGGTCACCGTTATGATATTCGGGTCAAGATGATCGAAGATGGCAAATCACCAAAAGATCGCATCATGGGTCTTTCCGTGCGTAATAATCGCGGTGAGTTGGTACCAATATCGTCGGTTGTAGATATCAAAGAAAACACGGTGGCGTCGTCGATTTCAAGAAAAAATCGTGAGCGTGCGATTTCTATTTTCGGAAATATGGGGGAAGGATTAAGCCAGCAACAAAGTCTGACGAAAGCTGAAGAAATTGCGAAATCAGTTCTTAAAGAAGGTTACACATTTAAGCTGAGCGGTTCGGCCGAAGAATTCACAAAAAGCTTTGTGGGTCTTTTAATTGCGCTAGTGCTTGGATTTGTGGTTGCTTACATGGTGTTGGCTTCGCAGTTTAATAGCTTTATCGATCCATTCACGGTCTTTGTGGCCTTACCGTTTAGTTTCTCGGGTGCATTTTTGGGACTTTTGATCGGAAATCAGTCATTGAACTTATTCAGTATGATCGGTTTGATCTTATTGATGGGTATCGTGAAAAAGAATTCGATCTTACTTGTGGACTTTACGAATCAAGTGCGTGACGAGGAAGGTAAAGAGGTTCGCGAGGCCTTGCTAGAAGCCTGCCCGAATCGGCTTCGTCCGATCTTGATGACCTCGATTGCCACGATTGCTGGCGCGGTGCCTGCCGCTTTAAGTTTCGGCCCGGGGGCCGAGGCTCGTCAACCGATGGCGATTGCGGTGATCGGTGGGGTTTTGGTTTCAACGATCTTAACTCTGTATGTGGTGCCCAGCGTGTATAGTTTGTTATCTCGCTTTAGTCATCGTCATCACGAGGAAGCCGAAGAAGCATAATCAAAAAAAAAGGCGTCGCAATGACGCCTTTTTTATTTCTAAGTATGAGTTTCAAATATCAGCAAAATTATCTGCAAGAAGTGGCAAGCTTATCTAAAAATCTTTTTTGGAAGTCAGCTCCGTCACTGCCAAAAAAAGCCCGGATATGAAGTCCGTTAGGAACGCGCCAAAATTCTTTAGGCTCTTTGGCAGCATTAAAGACATCTTCGCCGTTACTGAGAGGCACCACGCGATCCGCGTCTCCGTGCATGACTAATAAAGGTGTTGGGGAAATCTTATCGATCCGATCTGTGGCGGAATAGCTTTCACCGACCGTCACCAAAGGCACCCACTGTAAGGGCCACGTCCACCAGCGTCCCGCTAAAAGTCTTTGACCTACTTTTTTATAAGATTTAAAGGTGCTTTCCACCGCGACTAAGCACAGGGGGATCTTACCTTGATTTTGAGCGGCCGTATAAAGGGCAATATTGCCCCCCAAGCTTTGACCAAAAACGACTAATGGAACTTGTGGCGATTTTTTGGAAAGCCACTCTAGCGCCATTTGGCCTGCCTCGGTGGTGGATTTTTGAGTGGGTTCACCTTCGCTGCCGCCATAGCCGGGATAGTCAAAAATAAAATAGTCGTAACCGTGTTTTAAAATCCAGTGCAGCATTAAAAAGTGCGAACTGATATTTTCTGCGTTGCCGTGAAAGAAAAGAATTTTAGCTTTGGGTTTGTCAGCACCTTTAAAGTACCAACCGATCAGCTTTTTACCGTCTTGATTTTTAAATTCAACTTGTTCGGGCTTCGGGTCTACTTTTTTTAGATCCACATACATGTATTGGGTAGGATAATAAAATAAATGCCCACAACCACTCAAAGTGAGTGTCATTACTATGCCCAGTGTCGATAAGGACCAGTGACAGTATGATTTCATGGCATTAACCTAACAATGTTTGTTCAGGTTGTGGAGGCTTTCTTTGAAATTTATTCTGCTATTAATTTTAGTGATGTCGTTTCAAAAGACGTGGGCCTTCATGTCAGACGAAGCACAGATCGATAAAGTTTCTCAGTCCACGGCATGGTTGCGTCTTTTGCATTACGAAAAAACATGGAACGGCTATCAAAGCCAGCTCGACGGGAAAGGTTTTTTCTTTGCCGAAGGCGGGGACACGGATCCCAAGGCCGAGCTGCAAGCGTCTTTTAAAGATATTATCGAAAACACGAAGATCGTGGGGAAATTTAAATTGACTCCACGCTGTGCTTTTCCGGAACGCACAAGATTTTTAAATGAGACATTTCATTTGCAGCTAAAACCGGTGGCTTGTCCCGTGTTTGAATCTTTTATGGGGCGCTTCCATAACCCTCAGGGGTTGAGCTTGGTTTTTTCAAGTGCCTATCCCAATAATCCTGCGTCTATGTTCGGACATACTTTTTTGAAAATAAAATCAGATCGCGATACCGATTTATTGGATAACGGCGTAAATTTCGCGGCCGCGGTGGCCGATGACGAAAACCCTTTCGCCTTTATGTATTTTGGGGTCACGGGCGGTTACCCGGGGCAATGGTCGGTTCAGCCTTATTATGTCAAAGTGCGGGAATACGTGAATTTTGAAAGCCGAGAGCTTTGGGAGTATGAATTTAACTTCACCCCTGAAGAAACACGTCGATTGTTGGCCCATTTGTGGGAAATTGAAACCAACACCTATTTTGATTACTATTTTTTCGATGAAAACTGTTCCTATCAAGTTTTAAAAGCTATCGAGGCGATCAAGCCGGACTGGAATTTAGATCATCACAAGATTTACATGATTCCCGGTGAAAGTATCAAATTCGCCCTTAGGCAAGAAGGTGTTTTAAAGTCGGTAAAATATCGACCGTCTTTGTACAAAAAAATGTGGCAAAGATATTCGGGGCTGACAAAAGATGAAAAGAACATTTTCAAAAGCCTTACGGGTAAGAAGATTTCGGTTGACCAAATTTCTTCTCGCCCGGTTTTAGATTCAGCAGTCCTTTATTTAGATTATTTAAAAAGCGAAGATAAAGATCTTTTCGAGGGCCAGTTAAAAGATCTCCATCAACAAGTTTTGCAGCGACGGGCCCAATTAGGAGTGGCGACGATCGAAGAAGAAAAACGTTTCCCTGAGCTCACTGGAACCACGAGGCCTGATTGGGGCCATGACTCATATTATTGGTCATGGGGTGGTGGACATCGCCAGTATCAACCCTCGCAAGATGAAACCTTCACGCGATTGCGTCTGCGTTCTTCGTATCATGATCTCTTAAACCATGATTTGGGTTACAGTCCTTTTTCACAGATTGAATTTCCTTCGGTTGAGTTTCAATACAATGACCGAAATCGCGAATTTCATATTGAAGAAGTTTTGGGCTTGGCCACCACTTCGCTGACCCCGGTCAATGATTTACGGACGCCGATCAGCTATCGGATGTCGGTGGGAATGAAAACCGATCGTGAATACATCCGCTGTGATGAATGTTCGATTGTCAGTGGTGAAGCGGGGGGCGGGATGACGTTTGCGTCCTCGCAAGATCGCGCATGGTTTTACACATTAATTTTAGCCAAGATTGATTTAGCTGATCACCTCATGAAGGGGTATGCCTACAGCCCGGGCTTAGAAATGGGTCTTCTTTTCAATCCGGTCGATAAATATAAAGCGCAGCTTGAGGTCAGATATTTTTGCGACGTGAACGCGTTTGATGATTGCCGAAATTCGACATCTTACGCTTTTCGCCAGTCCTTTAGTCTGGGACGCAATCAAGAACTGCGAAACATAAATCTTTGGGTGACGCCGGATTCGCGGGTCGGCAATTCTTATTGGGAAGCTTCTTTGAGCTTCATTCAGTTTTTCAATTGACTGATTGCAAGCGCAAGTAAAAGCTAATTAGCGGATATGTTTTAACACAACAAGGAGATCACATGAAAAATCTAGTATTGGCATTCTTAGCAGCGACTGTAATGGCTTCATTTGCAAACGCAGGCGATCGTTTGGATGGTTGCGGTCTTGGATGGCAAGTCACTGACAAAAAAACTTACACGGCGACAACAACTCGCGGAACAACAAACGCCTTCGTTCCTCCCACTTTCGGTATGACGACTGGAACAATGGGTTGTGATAAATTGGATGTTGGCGCTAACGACCGTGAAGCTTCTGACTATGTTGCTACTAACTTTGACTCTTTGAAATCTGAGTTGGCGGCAGGCCGTGGTGAGTACGTAACGGCTCTTGCTTCAGCAATGGGTTGCAAAGCTTCTGCTGACATGATTGGTAACCGTCTTCAACAAAACTACAACAACGTAGTGGCTCCAGCGCAAAACGCTTCAGAACTTTTCAGCAATATCAAAGCTGATGTTTCTGGTCTTTGCATCTAATGTTTAAGTTCGCTTAAAAAGAAAAGCCACGGGAATCCCGTGGCTTTTTTTGTTTCTAAAACTCTCTTCAGAACTAGTAGTTCCCGCTTTGCAGTAAGGAATAGCCAATAAAGGCATTGGCAATATAAGACATCGTCGTATCGTTGGTGGCATCCGGAGAGTTCTTTCTTAAATCAATTGAGATATACTGAAATGAACAGCCGCGAATGCCTGAACATTTTAATTGTTTTCCAAGTGAATAAGGGAAGTAAGAAATCTGGGCATCGTAAGCCGCTTTCATTTTGTTCATACAATCATTTTGGCCCGCGACTTTCGAATAAGAACCGCAGATAGCGTGATAAACCATTTGTTCAAATACGGCGGGATTTTGCAAAGCTCCTTTGCGCGCAAATGGCGCGATGGAAGCAATGATGGCTTCGGCTTGCGCTGCCTGACAGCGAGCAGAAGGGATCGTCGCGGCACAAATTGGTTTTACGAACGGTAACCACGCGGCATCGGGTGATTTATGAACGTGCATGTGGTACGGAGCTGCTTCGGGTTTTAACGTAAAGCAAGTTCCTTCCGAACACTTTTGCGGAACCTCAAAGCTGTTATCGATTTTACCGGGATGAACATCGTCGGAGGCTTGACCACCTTCGATGGAATCAAAAAGCTCATAGTTCCCATCGGTATTTAAATAATAAAATCCCGTGGAAGTGAAGCTGCCAAAAACGGGAACTCCCCAAGAGGCACTTAAAGCCGGAGCCACATACCATCCGGAGTTACAACCCGCAATACGAGCCCAAGCATGGGGCGCAAATAAAGGACGTAACAGACTCATCAAAGCCGTGTTTTTAAAGTCCATGCGGAAGTCGCCACTTTCAAGCCAGGGTCCTAGGTTCACGCCGTTATGGCCGATGATATCTAAGGTCTGAATACTTGAAGTCGTAGAGGTTAAGATTTGAATCAATTTTCTGGTATCAAGAATGGCAGAGCTTTCTTCAGTGATCGTAAAGCCTAACTTGCGAAGCTCAATTTGCTTGGAGTTACGATAAGGTCCTTGCGCTGGCAAGTTGGTGATAAAAATAAACTGATCATGAGGATAAAGTTCTTCATAGATCTTAAACTGCTGATAACCCACCGACGCAAAAGCTAAACCTTTAGCGGCTACGATGACGTGAGTCGGGCGAGCCGGGTGCCAGCTGCTAGCAGATTTCTGCGCGACGATCGCCGCCAAAGAAATACTACAAGTGAGCGAAACCAAAAATCCGATAAAGACACACGCAGCTCGTAACATAGTTTATCCTTTGCAAGGAGGGATGTTCACCCATTGACGACAGCCCTCTGGGGTCGCATCAAGACTGTCATCTAAACATTTTGTCGCAACATAACCAAAAATGATCTGTTTATTTTTTTTATCGACTTTGATGAAGGTATTGTTTTTTTCGATATCCTCGACCAGCCAGCGTCGCATTTTTGTTTGGACAGCATACGGATTTCCAACATAACAAACATTGTAAATCCCTACGAAAGAAGTGGAATCTGCGACTTGGCCCTTTTGATGGCCTTCGACAAAGATCAAATCTCCACTGGACGCCGAGGCGGCAACCGACATCATCAGTACTACAGAAGCAATAATGCTTTTCATAAAGACTCCCATTTTTTGGATTCCCAGTCTTACCACGAGAACGCGAGCTTTCGAGGTTAAGTTTTGAAAGCAAGAAGGTCTTTCAAGGCTGTTTACTAGTTAGACGATATCCATCCAAACTAAAAAAGCCTCTAGGTATGGATCCCAGAGGCTTTGAGTCGCTTTTAGCTTGATCTAAATTAATTGCACACTGATTTAGAAAGAGAAAGGCCGTCAAAACCTTTGTCCGCTGCAGACGGGTTGAAGCCGAATTCGCTATAGGCAATGCGGGCGTTGAAAGCGCAGCCGTTGTTAGTCGTGATCGTATAGCGGTTATTTGCATTTTCAACTGCGGTGAAGGCCGTTCCACCGAGGTAGGCAACGCGTGCTTTTATGCCAGCGTGGTTTTTTACGTAAGCAGTTTTAGCTTGAGAGATTTCAGTCCAAGAAGGACGAGCCGCGTGAGCAGAAACACCGGCAACCAATACGGTCATAGCAACGATGAGCTTTTTCATTTTCATTCCTTTTCTGGCCGCGGGGCCAGAGGTTATTTAAAATATCGTTTCAATGGAATGGGTTATAACGCAGTGTTTTTGGGGTTTCAATGCAAATGTGAGTATACTCGCATTTGTGAAAAAATGTAATAGAATTAGATAGTTGGCTAATAATTATTTTGATCATCCCTCACATTTAATGAGAAACGAAGTTCCTGTCTATATATAAGCGCAGAGCTAGGACCCTTGGTCCCAAAACTCTGGCGGAGGGGTCACTGCATTTTTAAAAAGCTCGAACCAGTGTTTACGATAATCCGCGGTGAACATCTTTAAGTGATTCATCACTGCTTGAGTAAACTCTATCGCGCCGACTCCAGAAGCTGTAATAAGATTGCCGTCAGCGACAGCTAATTTTTTTGAATAAAATTTTTCGCCACTATAAGTGGGAACGAGTTGTTTCAACAGGTCTAAGTTGTTGCTGGTGTGGGGTCGATTATCTAAAAGACCAATGCGTGCTAAGGCGACCGTGGCCGCGCAAATTCCGGCGACTAAAACATTTTCTTTAATGAGTTTGCCAGTAAGCTCCAAGACTTTTTGATTTTGCTTGGGATCAGGCCATGAATCACTGCCCACCAGAATCAAAGCCTCGATACTTCCCGGTTCAACTTCCTGAATGCTTCTTTCGGGCACGACACTTAAGCCTCCTATGCTGCGTACACTTTCCCCGGTGGCGGAGGCGATGATCACTTTTTTATGGGCCTGGCGAAGTTCAGGTAAAAGGAAAGCTCCTTCCCAATCAGCAAAACCTTCGGGCAAATAGACGACGATAGATTTTTCCATTTTGACCTCCACATCTTCCAAGAAATTAAGCCGCAGTTTTAAAAGCTGGTCAAAGGATGAACCGGATTAATTTTATTTTTCTTCATGTGGTCGACGACATCTCGCAGATCCTGCGGTTTTTCAACGCGGATAAGTGTGATGCTGCGAGCAGTAGTATCTTGATAACTAAATATCTGTCGAGGTTTCATGTTTAAAAACATTTTACTTTGCGTGCCCAGTTCCGGCAGCTGTGCTAAGGCCTTCTTTAGATTTTCGCGGCTATTTCCTGAAAAAATAAACATAACGGAAAAGTTTGGTTTTGTTTTGATGCTTGCAATGGTGGCCTTATTAGTCAGCGGTGAAGAAACGCCGATGCCCGCAATCGAAAAGTTTTTTCTAAGCAGGCGAATGAAGTCGCGCTGATTTGCAACCTCACCGTCACTGGCAATCACAATTCGATTTAAAATATTTGAGTAATCATAAATAGAGTCAGGAAAAAGTTCAGCGAACTTTGTAATCATGTGCTCAGCAAATTCTTGATCTAAAGATTTTCCGGCATCCAGGTATTCGAGAGTCTTGGGGTACAGAGCTTGGGCAAACTTATCGATGATGGGATGATTATACCAATTGTCCTTTTCAAGAACTTTATTTTCTAAAAAATAGGCCCAACCATTTCCCAAGACGGTGGCTAATGTTTCGTTAAGCCAGATGGACGTATAAAGTCGGTAAGGGGACTTGCTGGCGCTAAAATAATTTTCCCATTTTGCCATAGTCTCGGGACTTTGGGCGCCGTAAACGGAATGACATAGTTCATGAAAGACCACGCCAAAGTCTCCGCTGTCTTTTCTCTTTCCACCGACCATAACTCCGTGTTCTTCTATATTACCTAAAGACTGCGATGTCGTGGCGTTGCGGTCATAGTTGTCTACGCGCAAGATGGGATAAAGACCGATAATAAACGGGGTTTCCGCGGGCCAGGAAGCTTCGTAAAACTTTTCGGTTTTTTTAAACATGTCTGACAGCTTTACTCTGCGAGCAATACTTTCAAGATGGCTTTGCATGCCGTAAAGCGTTTGGCTGCTTTTGCGCCAATAAAGTTCTTCATAGATGGGATCAATTTCTTTTAAGGCCGAAAAATAAACTGCATGGGTCGCCATAGGCATCATCCCCATCACTCGTGTGCTAAGATCATCAATGCTTGAAGCAAAAATACTTTGAATATTGATAAAGGTCACTACGTCCATGCTGCCACGACGTTGTAAGGACTTTTCGCTTTCGTATTCAATCCCGGCGTGCAGATCGTTTTGAATAGATTCGATTTTTTTAAGCGCCTCAAGGACTTTGGGTGAATCTTTAAATTTACTGCGTTCTAAAGAAAGTTTTATGTTATCGGAAATATTAGGCTCGCCGGAAACTGCCATCACAAACTTAATCAACCCGTGAGTGCGGCTGACCTTGTATTGAACGGCGACATCGGCAAAAGCAGACGAAAATGAAAACATCATTCCAATGAGTAAAAAGAAAACCTGTTTTTTCATAACTCTATCTTCAATCTTTCTTGTGAAATGGCAACAAAAACCAAAGTTTTTACTACAGAACTCATCGCCAACGTGACAGTCTTAAGACTCGAATTAAAATTTTAGAGTATTGTTGGAGATTCCCATGTCAGCAGAGCTGAGTTCGCACGGTCTTGATAAAATTGTCGTCTTGCTAGTGGCCGCCATCACGATGGTTCCATTGTTCAAAAAAATAGGTCTGGGCTCTGTTTTAGGTTATTTGGTTGCGGGATTGATTGTCGGACCTTTTGGTTTGCGCCTGTTTCGTGACGCTGGCTCTGTTCTGCATATCGCGGAAATGGGAGTAGTCATGTTCCTTTTTGTTATCGGTTTGGAAATGCGTCCTAAGCATCTGTGGAGTTTACGCAAAGATATTTTCGGTCTGGGGGCATTGCAGATATTTACCTGTATCGGTGCATTGACCTTGTTAGGTTTAGTCAGTGGATATTCGTTAGCCTTTTCGCTTTTGGGGGCTGCGGGTTTTGTGATGACCTCGACGGCGATTGTATTTCAGTTCTTGGCCGAAAGAAAACAGCTGGCGGATCCACCAGGTGAAAAAATAGTTTCGATTCTTTTATTTGAAGATCTTTTGATCGTGCCTTTGTTAGCGATTGTTGCGTTGGCGTCGCAAAGTACCGGCGGCGGACAAGAGGTGGGGAGCTCTGGAGTGTGGGGAATTGTTTTCCCGATTGCGGCCATGGTGGGTTTAATTGTGGTGGGAATTTGGCTCTTGAATCCCTTTTTCCGAATTCTTTCTTTGGCAAAATCAAGAGAGGTGATGACGGCGGCCGCGTTGCTCGTGGTTTTAGGGACCGCTTTAGCAATGCAATTGAGCGGACTTTCCATGGCGATGGGAGCATTTTTGGCCGGGGTTTTTTTGGCGGAATCGACTTTCCGTCATCAGATCGAAGCCGATATTGAACCTTTCCGTGGTCTGCTTTTAGGTTTGTTCTTTATGGCTGTCGGTATGTCTTTAGACTTAAGCGTTGTCTATGCAAACCTACATTTTGTTTTAGCTGCCGTCGTGGCGATGATGGCGGTGAAGGCGGCATGCGTTTATGCGGTTGCGAGAGTCACGGGCTCACCTCATCGCATGTCTATTGAACGTGCGATCCTGATGGCTCAAGGTGGGGAATTTGCCTTTGTTCTTTTTAGCGCCGGCGCTTTTGGAAACTTAATCACTGCAGAGCAGGAGGCGATGTTAACGGCAACGGTGGTGCTGTCGATGGTATTAACACCTCTTGCCGTGATATTGATGTATCGTCTTTTAAAAGACGAAGAAAAATCATTGGACGGAGTGGAAAAGGCCGATGGTCTTTCGGGCAATGTGTTAGTGATTGGTTTTGGACGATTTGGGCAAGTGTTTTGTCAGTTGTTGCTGATGAAAAATGCCGATGTGACGATTATCGATTCCGACGTGGATATCATAAAAAGTGTCAGTCGATTTGGGTTTAAAGTTTATTACGGCGATGGCTCAAGATTGGATGTCCTGCGCGCATCGGGGGCGGGCACGGCCGAGCTTATCGCCATTGCCGTGGACGATAAAGAAGTCGCTAATAAAATTATTGATCTGGTGAAATCCGAATTTCCGTTAGCGAAAATTTTAGTGCGCACTTGGGACCGTACCCACGCTCGTGAAGTAGTAACCAAGGGAGTTGATTTCCAGGTGCGCGAAACTTTTGAGTCGGCCATTGTGTTTGGTGAAGCCTGTTTAAAAACTTTAGGTGTTTCAGATGAAGAAGCGGCGGATGTGGCTCAGCGTATTCGCGATTTGGATGCGGATCGATTTGAGTTAGAACTTGCTGCCGGAAATTCAGATGCAGGTCGCGAAGTTATTCTGGGTAATGTCACGAAACCTGAACCTTTAGTAAAACCTAAGCGGATTCAACCCGAAGGTGCGGTTCAAAGTAGTCCAAGCTAATAATACCAGAAGATCTTACCATCAAGGCGTTGCGTGTTTTGTACATCTTCGCCTTGCAAACGAATGCTGAAAGACTTATTAAGACTTAAATTCACGCCGACAGAATTTTGGCGAAACTCCGTATCGACACCCTTATAATCATAGCGATAATAAGATTCGGCCAAAAAAGAAAACTTGCCGTGATTCCAACGGGCCATGACACTAGGTCCGGCACCCACGCGCCAGGTTTCAATGGCAAAATCAGGACTGGTCATGCCCGTGGCTCGCAACCAAATGGCTAAATCAAGATGACCAAAAAATGTTCTGGTCATACCTGATCCGCCACTGATTTCCGTCCATCGACAAAGACCGGCACAGTTATTTTCATACCCTCGTTCCACGGACACTTTTAAGCGCCACGAAGGACTGTCATTAAAGTCATTCACCGGCGACAAAGAAACCACTTCGTAAATAAGTGCGCGATCCAAAGCCACTTCGTGATTGTCTAGGTTGTAAGAAGCGCTGAAAGATCCCATCGTCATTTCTGCGGTCGGCGGATAGCCGATCTTGGGATCTAAAAGATCATGCAAAGCAAGTTTCATATCTAATAGATAATATTTTTGATTGTTCCATTCTCGGCCACCCAAGCCCCAGCGGCGTGAACCTTGGGCATCGTGAGGAGCCTCACTCCAAGGCTCAGGAACTTTTAAAGTGGGTGTGATGCCGCCGACTTCCGCTCTTTCTGCTAGGACTTGTTTTTTTAAATGAAACTTTCCCGTCTTCATCAAAATTTCTTTGGGATAGCGATAGTCTAAAAAATCCATGGCGGCATCCAAAGTGTGCCGCTGTTCATCTTTAGAAAGGCCGTCTTTTAAATCCGCCAAGTTATTGCTGCGTGAAAATTTATAGAGACGTTTTTTTTCTTCAGAGTTCAAGGTCTGGTAACGAGTTTCAAATAAAGCGCGCACCGAAGGACGATAGTGGATTTTGGTGATCAGTCCTGGGACTTGATTCAAGGTTCCGACGGTATCTGCCGGCATGACTTGGGCTTTTTGTTTGGAGGTGAGGTCAAGGCTGGGGCGCGCCACTTCAAAAATGGAAAGGATGCGGTAGGCGCAATTTTCCGACATATAGTGATAATTAAAATGTGCGCCTAAAAGTTCCCAGATATAGGCGACCACCATCTGGACTTCTTCAGGATTGAAATCCAGGTCGTATTCCCAAAGATCGCGGGACTCAAAGTCATTGTATTCGCGGACTTTATAATAATAAGGATTGATATCAAAGGTTCCCGGCATCAAGCCCGAGAGACCTAAAAAAGAATAAACCAAGGGGTTGTCGGAAACTTTCATCGCGGCATAACCCACACCGTAATCGGACAGCTCATAGCGTTCCCCGTCTCGTGCAGAAGGGGCTTTGTTAATGCGTAAAAAAGTATGTCCAAAAGCCGAAGCAGGATTGTTTAGGTAATAAGAAGAAAAAACATAAGTTAAAGATTTTGGCGCCAGAATTTCGATAAAGCGTTCATAGCGCTCACATGCTGGCGAAGCAAACTTGTGGCCACTGATTTTTTCTATCCAGATTTTACGAGCGGGGAAGACGCACGCGGCTGGTTCTTTATATTTACTATCTTGAGAAGAGACTAAAACTTTTTCGTCGCTGAACGCGGCCAAGGTCGCTAGCAATTCACTTTCAGGATTTTTTTGACCCTGCGGACTTAAAAAGAAAGGTCCGGGTTCAGCACTGCTTTTATATCCACCTAAAAGATTTTTTTCATATTGAATAAGGCGATGCCATTGTAAATGTTCAGCCCATTTTTCATTTTTAGCGCGAGTGATCAGGGACTCTGTCGGGGGCGGAACTTGAGCCGTAGCTACAGAGCAAAAAACAAAGAACGTAAGAAAAGAAAAAAGCCCCATTTCCATGGGGCTTTTAGTGTGCTTAAGAAACACTCTTAGCCTTGGCAGCTTTGCGCCAAAACTTGGATTTTTTCAGAAGAATCTGTGCCTGGAGCATAGATTGATTTGTAGTTTTGTTGAAGAGTTGAACCGAATTGAGCGTCACAGCCCAACATGTTATTCAATGTGCTCAAAGTTTCGCCTTGGCCACGAGCAATGTCGCTTTCAAGAGCTACGGCATTTGATTGGATGAAAGAGTTCACTTCCGCTTTTGCGAAAAGACCTTTACCGCAGTTTGAAGTACCAGAAGTGATACCGAAAGTTTGAACGCCAGTACCGTTCAAAGTTGCAGCGATAACTTGCATAGCGCCTTCTTCTTTACCGAAAACCATTGAACCAAGACCGCAACCAGCAGTTCCGTAAACGCCATCGCCTTTAAGACCTTTTTGTGCGTTTGCTGTCATAGAGAAGCCCACCATAGCAAGAGCAATAA
Source organism: Bdellovibrio bacteriovorus (assembly GCF_001592735.1). Classification (NCBI taxonomy): domain Bacteria; kingdom Pseudomonadati; phylum Bdellovibrionota; class Bdellovibrionia; order Bdellovibrionales; family Pseudobdellovibrionaceae; genus Bdellovibrio; species Bdellovibrio bacteriovorus. The sequence continues at coordinate 447,435 of NZ_LUKE01000001.1, read as the reverse complement.
CTAGAAGTTTCATTTTTTCTCCTTTATTTTTCGACCTCATTGTCGAGTTAAGTAGTTTTAAGTCTGAATACAGACCCACTTAAAATCAAACTCAAACGCGCCGCCATGAGGTCCGGAAGCGGAGCGTCTGAAGTAAGGAAATAGTGTCAACAGGCAAGGTCAACTCCTTTTCACCTGGGGAGCGAACCCTTGTTTTCCGGAAGATAATTCGTTAAAGGGATTTGTGACTTAAAAAAACTACATCGTAAATTCTAAATTGTTGCCGGCAGGATTTCCTCGAGAATTTGATGCGCATTTTTATTTTGACCTCTCATCAAAAGAAAGGGCCGAAGAATTGCTTCAAAGGGCGATCGAAGAGTTTCGTGATCAAAAAGTTTTTGTCGGCCAGCTGATTCCCGAAGCCATCGGTCCTCATCCAACACCGATGTTTGAAATCAATTTCCCGAAAAGTCTTTTTACTGATGTCGTCGTGTGGTTGATGCACGAACGGAAAGGCCTTTCGATCTTAGTGGGCTAGTTTGCCTAGGATTACATTAACTTTAGGAAAGACTTCTTATTATATAGTTTGTTTAGTCGGGGGCGCCGTGATTTAATTTTAGCAGCTACATAACATTGCTAAAGGGAGCCTCATGGACCACAAATCTGTACGCGCCATCTCTGAAAATCCGACCTACCAACACTTAGTTAAAACCAGATCACGATATGCTTGGACCTTAACGGCGATCCTTATGGTTGTCTTTTATGGTTACATTTATCTTGTCGCCTTTCATCGCGAAATCATGGCGCAAAGAATTGGTGAAGGAGTCATGACTCTTTCGATTCCGCTAGGGATAGGGGTGATTGTGTTTACGGTTCTGATCACCGGAGTGTATGTACGTAAGGCAAACGCGGACTTTGATAAATGGACTCGTGAAGTGAAAGAGAGCATCAAGTAATGAAAAATTCAAAATTATTATCCTTGGTTGTGATCTTTGCTGCTCAAACGGCGCAGGCCGCGGGCGGTGACCTTGGGCAGCTTGAAAAGCAAGCGACAAATTGGACGGCAATTTCTATGTTCGCCATTTTCGTGGTGGCCACTTTGTGGATTACGAAATGGGCCGCCGCTAAGACTCGTTCGGCGGCCGATTTTTATACGGCCGGTGGCGGGATCACGGGATTTCAGAATGGCTTAGCGATCGCGGGCGACTTTATGTCGGCGGCCTCCTTTTTGGGAATTTCTGCCGCAGTTATGGCCAGCGGCTATGATGGGTTGATTTACTCCATCGGGTTTTTAGTGGGTTGGCCGATTTTAACTTTCTTGATGGCCGAAAAATTACGCAACTTAGGCAAATTCACTTTCGCCGATGTGGCGGCTTATCGATTCAGTCAAGTTCCTATCAGAACTTTTGCGGCGTCGGGAACTTTGGTCGTCGTGGCTTTCTATTTGATTGCGCAGATGGTGGGTGCAGGGCAATTGATCAAACTTCTTTTCGGATTAGAATATTGGATCGCGGTTGTTATCGTGGGCATCTTGATGATGGTGTATGTGCTTTTTGGCGGAATGACGGCGACCACGTGGGTGCAAATTATTAAGGCCGGACTTTTGCTTTCGGGTGCATCTTTTATGGCCTTCATGGTTTTATACCACTACGGATTTTCGTTAGAGGCGCTCTTTGCCGATGCTATTCGCATTAAAACAGAGGCGGCTCAAGCCGCGGGATCTAGTGGTGAAGAAGCGATTTCTAAAGGCGTTTCTATTATGGCGCCCGGAAATTTTGTGAAGGATCCGATTTCCACAATTTCTTTTGGTATGGCCTTGATGTTTGGAACTGCCGGTTTGCCGCATATCTTGATGCGTTTCTTTACTGTTCCAGATGCAAAAGAAGCAAGAAAATCTGTTTTCTGGGCGACGACCTGGATTGGGTATTTCTATATTCTTACTTTCATTATCGGCTTCGGGGCGATTGTTTTGGTTTCGTCCAATCCTAACTTCTTAGATTCTAAAGGCGGACTGCTAGGTGGCGGCAATATGGCGGCTGTTCATTTGGCCACGGCTGTTGGTGGGAATGTGTTTCTTGGATTTATTTCAGCGGTCGCGTTTGCGACGATCTTGGCCGTTGTTGCGGGTCTTACTTTGTCCGGAGCTTCGGCCGTGTCGCATGATCTTTATTCAACGGTCATAAAAAAAGGAAAAGCCAACTCGGCCTCAGAGCTGAAAGTGTCACGGTTGACGACGATCGCTCTGGGAGTTGTGGCGGTTCTTTTAGGGATTGTTTTTGAAAAACAAAATATCGCCTTCATGGTGTCCTTAGCTTTTGCCGTGGCTGCTTCGGCGAATTTTCCGGTTTTATTTATGTCGGTCCTTTGGAAAGGTTGCACCACGCGAGGGGCTTTTTGCGGAGGCTTTGCGGGACTTATTACGGCCGTGGTCCTCACAGTTTTATCTCCTTCGGTGTGGGAAGCCACATTGGGAAATCCTGCGGGAAGTGCGCCGTTTCCTTACACTTCGCCCGCGATTTTTTCGATGCCTTTAGCTTTCGTATTGATTTGGTTGGTGTCACTTACAGACCGCAGTGCGCGGGCCGAACAGGATAAAGCCGGATTCTTAGCGCAGTCAGTGCGATCCGAAACGGGCATCGGGGCGGAGGGGGCTTCGGGACATTAGGAGTGAGGGAGTTGAACTTAACGACCACGACGGAGCCATCACCGGGCGATCAATAATAAGTTCTTGATAGGTAAACATAATCAAATATATTCTTTAATTCTTCGAAGGAAGATTATGCGATTATTTATAAAACTGGCACTGATAGTCTGCGGCCTGCTTCTCTCTCAATGTGGCACGGTGCCAAAAAATATTCCCACGTTTTCTAAAGAAGTCATTGAACCTCAAGTTCAAGAGAAAATAACTCTTTATCAGATCGACGTCGTAAAAATAAAAAAAGATATGGCTCGCTTGAAAGAAATTATCAAGCGAAAGAAAGTATTAAGTCCCCAAGATGAGGCTTTGCATAGATCATTGCTGCAGGCCTATAAACAGCTCAAATATCGCCCATTCGAAGGGCAACTATCTATTCCTCCTAAAACTGCATTAACACTGCCACTAAAGTCGTATTGTCTTGAAGGTGGAAAGGCTGCACCTCAGAGCGACGAAGTTTTTCAATGGCGTAAAAACAACGGAAAATTTCTTTATCTTAAGGAAATTTTAAAGCTTTCAGCGGAAGGTAAATACGATCAGGCGGACATCCAGCAGATCGTGTGGGGATTGCACAACCAAACTCTTTGGGAAAACTATCCTGAAGCTGAGCAGTCGATCTTGAAGAGGATAGATGTCAATGCGCCTCTGAAGCTTCCTTCAAAGATAAAATCTGAATTTAAAGATAAGATATTTGATGAGATGACCGGGAAAGTTCCTGGGGAGATTTTTAAAGCCGCTGATTTGGTGAAGGGGCGATATTACGACTATCAAGATTTCATGCAGGCGACCATGTCAGCGAAAGCTCAAGGGGCAGTACCTAAGCAAAGACTTTCGTCTGTCGAAGGCACTTCACTTTATGTATTGACGCAGTCTGAAGGTTTTGACCGGCAAGAAGTGTCTTTCTTTAACACGACAGACCAACCTCAGAGTTTGAGTTTGTACGATTATTATCAGGCTCCTTTCCGTCAAAATGTTCAAGCCATTGCGGCCTATTTTGGTTGGAATTCCGAGCGAGAGCTTCTAGCTGGTCTCGAAAAACTTTTATATGACGACATGGTTCGTGCCGGGTTTGGATTTGTACCTGGACTGAACGATCTTATAGATCTCTATGAAGCCGGAACCGGAAAAAACTTTTTTACGGACGAATACTTAACAGATCAAGAGCGTTTCATGGCAGCCATAGGAGTTTTAGCCGGAAGTGGCGAAGCCTATCGCTATGCCGATAAAGTTCTGCATGGACCGGTCTCCTATGCAGATGATGTCCAAAAAAAGTATCGGCAGATCAAAAACATGGAGAGCTATAAGACTTTAGAGAAACTGAGTAGAGACGTTGAGGAACTCAATATTTCTCATGACTGGCGAGTGAAGGTTTCAAAAGGTAGTAAAAAAGAACTTCAGGGAATCGAGTTTCTTGATCCCAACAACGACCATATAAGAGTAAGGGTCATGCCGGGGAAGCCTAACTCTGAATACCGGAACTCTCGAGATGCCTACATTAGGGTTAGTAAAGATGGAAAATATTACGATAAAAATGGGATTAAGTTAGAGGTGGAAGATACGGATGATTCTCATATCCCATTTGGAGATTTTGATATCTCTAAATTTCCTTGGATCAAGCCGGAGGTAGAATAGATGGCTTTATCCACCCGAGATCTAAGGTATTTGCGCGACTATAAAATGATTTATCCAAGAGTTTTGACCCTGTTAGAACTCTTAAGCAATAGTGAAGAAGTTCCCCAACGAAATAGAGATTATCTTTTTAGTCCTGCCGGGTATATTGAGTGCACTTTGGATTACGATGAGAACTGCGAATACCTTAAGAGCGATTTACGTAAAGGGCAATGCACCGTAGGCTGTACTGAGCTCAATGAAATATTACGACTCAATCATATGATCGACCGTCTGGACGCTATTTTAAATGTAGAGCAATTTTGGAAAAAAGATATTTCCGTTGAGCCCTATCTCATGTCGCATCCTCAATGGCTTAAAATCGAAAATCAAGCCAGAAAGACTTTAGATCTTTTACGAAAGACCTGAGGCAGGAAGGGGTAACTAAATGATCAATGCAAGTGAATTAGCCATTGCTTTGACGGACGCGCGAGTTCTTCGAGAATATGGCAATGTTATTGGCAATCTTGTCTCAGATTTAGAAGCGCTGGCAAACTATGGGCCTGATGCTAAAAGGGCTCGTGATTTTATTCTAAGTAGTTTTGGTTATGAAGATTTCTCGATGGACTTTGATACCCATGCGGACATTATCAGAAGTGATTTACGGGGAAGAAAAAAGTCGTCATCGCGATTGGCATACTGTGAAGCGAAGGAGATTTTGCGTCTTGCTCGAATAGTGAGCCAGTTAGATAAAGCGGTATTCAGTCAGGATTTAAGCGATGCTGAGTTGAAATCTTTTATTTTAGAATCAACTTTTTGGAGAAAAATTGAAAGTTACGTCCAGCAGATTTTAATATTGATGCGGGAAAATCAATCTCGAAGAGAAGAGATGATTTTTTATGCTGCAATGGAAGAAAAAAACCAAGATTGGGAACTTTATAAGATTTTGCAAAAATCTCGTTTTAAACGAGAGTACATCAATGTGTCCTCTGCGCTCTTGGATTATTTAGAAGCCTTTTCGAGGGAAGGTCCAAGTGGATCTTTAAAGCATGAGCGTGTTCTTGCTTTTGCCTACTATGATGAAGCCACATTAAAATTTTTAGAAATCTGCGGTTATTATAAGAAGAGTTTAGGAAGGCTTAGTCTGAACCAATGGAAGGCGCTCGTAAGATTAAAGCTTATGATTAAAAATTTTGATAACCCTTATGAAAATGTGATGATGCAAGCTCTAGGGCCTTTGGCCTTTCGGAGTTTTCTGTCGATGCATCCTAAGTGGCTAAAAATTGAGAACCAAGCGAGGAAAGTTTTAGCTCTTTTAAGAAAGAATTAAGAACGCAATATTCAATTCGTTGAGGTCTTCGCTCGGTCACGAATTATTTGGTGGAAAGGACCCAGATTAGACATCAGGAAAGCGCAGTAAACCTGATGTTGCGATGCGCGGAAAGGGTTACCTTTCTTTACAGATTGAGAAATGAAAAATACATTAGGTCGTGGAATATAATTACGTTAACGAAAACCTAAGACTTCGATCTTTCACCGAGGCGGATATTGGAACAGCGTTGAAATGGTATGCTGATCCTATCGTGCTATCGGGTACGATTTCTCCTAATCGCACTGAACCATGCTCGGAGCAAATGATACGAGCCATGTACAAGGACCTAAGTAATCGCGGTCAGTTTTATATTGTCGAATACTATGACACCATGTGGATCTCTATTGGGGATGTGACCCTTGCCAAAGACACAATGCCAATTGTGATTGGTAACTCCAGGTACAGAGGCAAGGGAATTGCAAAAGCCGTTGTTCTTCATCTACTGCAGCTTGCTCGGGCGTCTAAATGGGAAAAGATTACCTTAAAAGAAATTTACAGGGACAACTTAGCGTCACAGAAGCTCTACCAATCATGTGGATTCAAGAAGATATCTGAGAATGATGAAAGCTTCATCTTCGAAATCAGGCTCCAATAACACTAGTCAGTTGACGAAGAGTCGTTCGCGAAGGCTCAGAGAAATAATCAGTTATCAGGAATAGCAAAAGCCCAAACCTCTGGGCTTTTGTGCTTTAAAATGCCGAAATAAAGCTGGGGCGATGTTTTTAGAGCTAAACAACTCATCGAGTCATTTTTTTGCGTCTTGATCCATGGCCTCTCTATATCTTTTTTAGTGAGTTTTCCTGGTCAGATTTTTCCTAAAAACCAACCAATCCGATTTGGATCAAGGTCACGTCCATGCCGCACCGAGTCGCAATAAGACTTTGTCTTCGCGCCCAAAACCTCACTTCGAAAATTTTTACCTAATCACAAACCCCTTATAATCACTTGATTTTCCAAGAACTTGGAGTACTTTAGGTACCTTACCCAAAGTTTTTATTTAATGTGGGCCTTGGAAAGTTCCCCCCGAAGCGAACGTCCGACTTCAGCGCAAGTTGAAGTGCAATCATATCAGGAGAGAGTAAGTTGGAAAGAACTCCAGTTACCGCTTCGAACATTCGTGTTCGTAAGTCTTTTGCAAAGAACAAGCAAGTCATTGATATCCCAAATCTGATTGAACTACAGAAATCTTCTTACGAAGCTTTCATTCAAAAAGATATGGATCCAGATCGCCGTGGTGAGGCGGGTCTTAATGGCGTTTTCAAATCTGTATTCCCAATTACAGATTTCAACAACACTGCAAGCTTAGAGTTTGTAAGTTACACTTTGGAGCCAGCAAAGTACGACGTCGACGAATGCCGTCAACGTGGTATGACTTTCGCCGCTCCTATCAAGGTAACTCTTCGTTTGATCGTCTTTGACGTTGACGAAGAAACTGAAGCACGCAGCATCCGTGACGTAAAAGAACAAGAAGTTTATTTGGGCGAAATCCCACTTATGACTGCGAATGGTTCTTTCATCATCAACGGTACTGAGCGCGTTGTCGTATCTCAGTTGCACCGTTCTCCGGGTGTGTTCTTTGACCACGATGGTGGTAAAAACAATGCTTCTGGTAAGTTGATCTACTCTGCACGTGTGATTCCTTATCGCGGATCTTGGTTGGATGCTGAATTCGATCAAAAAGATCTTATCCACGTACGTATTGACCGTCGTCGTAAATTCCCAGTGACAATTCTTTTGAAAGCATTGGGATACAACGCGGAACAATTGCTTGAGTACTTCTACGATCTTGATGAAGTTTATGCTCGTGACGGAAAACTTTACCGTAAATTGGATATCGAAAGAATGTCAGGCCAACGTGCATTGACAGATATCGAAGATCCAAAAACAGGTGAGGCGCTGGTTAAAGCCGGTCGTCGTATCACTCGTGCGATCGTTAAAAAAATCAAAGATTTGAACATCACTGAACTTTCAGTTGAGCCTAAAGATCTTGAAGGCAAAGTCCTTGCTAAACCGTTGATTGATGAATCCACAGGTGAAATCATCGCGGACGCGAATGCTGAATTGAACACAGCGATCATCAACCGCGCTATCGAAGCCGGTATCGATCGTTTCTTCATGATCTTCTTTGACGGTTTGACGGTGGGACCTTACCTGCGCAACACATTGTTGGTAGATAAAGTTTCTAACAAAGACGAATCATTGATTGAGATCTACAAACGTCTTCGCCCAGGTGAACCACCAACACTTGAAGCGGCGACTACGTTCTTTGGTCGTCTGTTCTTTGATCCTGAAACATATGACCTCTCTGAAGTAGGTCGTATTAAAATCAATCACCGTTTCTCTATCTCTATGGACGAGTGCCCGCCTTCACACCGCACACTGACTCATAAAGATATCTTAAGCACGATCAAAACTTTGATCGATCTTAAAAACGGTCGCGGCGTGATCGACGATATCGATCATTTGGGTAATCGCCGTGTTCGTTCCGTGGGTGAGTTATTAGAAAATCAATACCGTATTGGTTTGGTTCGTATGGAACGCGCGATTCGTGAGCGTATGTCTCTACAAGACGTAGAAACAATGATGCCGCACGATCTAGTGAATGCGAAACCAGTCAATGCCGTAGTTAAAGAATTCTTCGGTTCTTCTCAATTGTCACAGTTCATGGACCAAACGAATCCATTGTCAGAGATCACGCACAAACGTCGTCTTTCGGCTCTTGGACCCGGCGGTTTGACTCGTGATCGCGCAGGTTTCGAAGTACGTGACGTACATCCGACGCATTACGGTCGTATTTGTCCGATCGAAACTCCAGAGGGACCAAACATCGGTTTGATCGCGTCTTTGGCGACTTATGCTCGTATCAACAACTACGGTTTCATTGAGACTCCGTATCGCAAAGTTGAGCAAGGTAACGTATCTAAAGACATCAACTATCTTTCAGCTCTAGAAGAAGCGGGACATCACATTGCTCCTGCGGCTCGCGATGAGGCTGGAAACAAAGCGATCCAAACTCCAACAACAATCACTCGCCGTGACGGTGAGTACGAAATCGTAGACAAAGATAAAGTAGCTTTGATGGACGTATCTCCTTCTCAGCTAGTTTCTATCGCCGCGTCTTTGATTCCATTCCTAGAGCACGATGACGCCAACCGTGCCTTGATGGGATCGAACATGCAACGTCAAGCGGTTCCATTGTTGCGTTCTCGCGCACCACTAGTAGGTACAGGTGTAGAGCGTTTAGTTGCTCGCGATTCTGGTACTTCCGTAGTTGCTCAGAACGACGGTATCGTTGAAGAAGTAGATGCATCTCGTATCGTTATCCGCCGTTTTGCCAAAGGTGGAGAGTTGGGTGCGAACGTTGATATCTACAACTTAACGAAGTACCAACGTACAAATCAAAATACATGCTTCAATCAAAAACCAATCGTAACAGTTGGTGACCGTATCTCTAAAGGTGACATCGTAGCCGATGGTCCTTCTACAGAGCTAGGTGAGTTGGCATTGGGACAAAACATCCTGGTGGCCTTCACTCCTTGGCAGGGTTACAACTTCGAGGACTCGATCTTGATTTCTGAGCGTCTTCTTAAAGATGACGTTTACACATCTATCCACATCGAAGAGTTCGAGTGCGTAGCGCGTGACACGAAATTAGGTAAAGAAGAGATCACTCGCGATATCGCCAACGTCGGTGAAGAAGCCCTTAAAGACCTTGATAGCTCGGGTATCATCCGCATCGGTGCGGAAGTTCGTCCAGGGTTTATTTTGGTAGGTAAAGTGACTCCAAAAGGTGAAACACAGTTGTCACCTGAAGAAAAACTTCTTCGCGCGATCTTCGGTGAAAAAGCGGGGGACGTTCGAGATACCTCCCTTCGTGCGCCATCGGGCGTTTACGGAACAGTTATCGACGCCCAAGTTTACTCTCGTGAGGGAGCGGACCGCGACGAGCGCTTGTCTTTAATTATCGAAGAGAAAAAGCGCAAATTAGAAAAAGACTTGGCTGTTGAGCAAAACGTTATCAAAAATAACGCGATCTCTAAGCTTCGTGACATCCTAGTTGGTAAAACAACTAACGGCGTTCTTTTGAACGAAGACGGAAGTCAGAAGTTGCTTAACAAAGGTCAAATCATCACTGAGTCGGATATCGAAACAGTTCCATTTGAATTGTTAAACTATATCCCTCTTGAGCAAGATCTTGAGTTCCAAGTGAACAAGATCATCGACAACGCTCGTAACCAATTGGATGCCGTTAAGTTGGTATTCAATGAAAAAATCGATCGTTTGCGCAAAGGTGATGAGTTGCCTCCAGGCGTAATTAAAATGGTTAAAGTTTACGTTGCGATTAAACGTAAAATGCAAGTCGGTGACAAATTCGCCGGCCGCCACGGAAATAAAGGTGTCGTTTCTAAAGTACTAGCTGCTGAAGACATGCCTTACCTTGCTGACGGAACTCCTGTCGACATGGTTCTAAATCCGCTGGGCGTTCCTTCTCGTATGAACATCGGGCAGATCCTCGAGGTGCATTTGGGTTGGGCCGCGCACAATCTTGGTAAGCAATTAGGTGCTCACCTTGATAAGTGGAATGCAGAAAACGCACGTAAAGACATGAAAGACATTTTCAATGACACAGACATCTCTGCGAAACTTGATAAAGCAGACGATGGTTCATTGAAATCAATCGTGACTAGAATGAAGAATGGTATCCACGTAGGTACGCCAGTATTCGACGGAGCTCGTGAAACAGACGTGAAGGGCTTGCTTGATAAAGCGCAAGTTCCAACTTCTGGTAAATCGGTTCTATTCGATGGTCGTACAGGCGAGCCGTTCACGAATCCAGTTACGGTCGGTATCATGTACATGTTGAAACTTCACCATCTGGTTGAAGAGAAGATCCATGCTCGTTCTATCGGACCTTATTCACTAGTTTCGCAACAACCTCTGGGCGGTAAAGCACAGTTCGGTGGTCAGCGTCTAGGGGAGATGGAAGTTTGGGCGATCGAGGCTTATGGTGCCGCGTACTCACTACAAGAATTCTTAACTGTGAAGTCCGATGACGTAGCAGGTAGAACTCGTATGTACGAAAGCATCGTGAAGGGTGAAAACATCCTTGAGCCGGGTCTTCCTGAATCGTTCAACGTTCTAGTAAAAGAGCTTCAATCTCTGGCACTAAATGTTGAATTGATGGAATCCGACATTCTACGCGATCAAGATGAAGATTTTGATGGCGACGACATGATGGAAGTTGAAGTAACGCCTGCCCCTGTTTCGTCTGGAAACGACGAACAAGGTCAGCATTAATTAATAATTTAACAACAGGGGTGTTCTTTGAGAGACTTGTTGAATTTTTTCGATAAACCAAAAGATCCACTTTCGTTTGACGCCGTACGAGTATCGTTGGCGTCACCTGAAATGATTCGTGATTGGTCATTTGGTGAAGTTAAGAAGCCAGAAACTATCAACTATCGTACATTCAAGCCTGAACGTGATGGCTTGTTCTGTGCGAAAATCTTCGGTCCTATTAAGGATTACGAGTGCTTGTGCGGTAAGTATAAACGTATGAAGTACCGTGGCGTCGTTTGTGAAAAGTGCGGCGTTGAAGTAACACAAACTAAGGTTCGCCGTGAGCGCCTTGGTCACATCGAATTGGCAACGCCAGTAGCGCACATTTGGTTCTTGCGCTCTTTGCCTTCTCGTATCGGTAACCTTTTAAATCTTTCTTTGAAAGACGTTGAAAAGGTTCTTTACTGTGAAGCGCACGTAGTTATCGATCCAATGGAAACAACTTTAGAAGAAGGTGCCATCCTTACTGAAGAAGCTTACCAAGCCGCTCTTAATGAGTTCGGTCCAAGCTTCAAAGCGGGCATGGGCGGTGAGGCCGTTCGTGAACTTCTTCGTAAAATTGATCCAGAATATCTTTCTCGTAAACTTCGCCTAGAAGCTAAAGATGTTAAATCTGAAGCAGGCATGAAGAAGATCACTAAACGTCTTAAAGTTGTTGAGGCTTTCAAAGGCTCTATCAACAAGCCTGAATGGATGATGTTAGAAGCTCTTCCAGTGTTGCCACCAGACTTGCGTCCTCTAGTTCCGCTAGATGGCGGTCGTTTCGCGACATCGGACTTGAATGATCTTTACCGTCGCGTGATCAACCGTAATAACCGTTTGAAACGTCTTCAAGAGCTTAATGCTCCAGACATCATCATCCGCAATGAAAAGCGGATGTTGCAAGAAGCAGTAGATGCTCTTTTAGATAATGGTCGTCGCGGTAAGACTTTCACCGGTCCAAACAAACGTCCTCTTCGTTCACTTTCTGATATGTTGAAAGGTAAACAAGGTCGTTTCCGTCAAAATCTACTTGGTAAACGTGTCGACTACTCTGGTCGTTCGGTGATTGTGGTTGGTCCGACCCTGAAACTTCACCAATGTGGTCTTCCTAAGAAGATGGCTTTGGAATTGTTCAAACCATTCGTTTACAACAAATTAGAAGAAAAGGGTCTTGCGACAACAATCAAACAAGCTAAGCGTTTGGTTGATCAAGAGACAGTGGAAGTATGGGATATCCTTGCTGACGTCGTTAAAGAGCATCCGGTTCTTCTGAATCGTGCGCCGACTCTTCACAGACTTGGTATCCAAGCTTTTGAACCTGTTTTGCATGAAGGTAAAGCGATCCAATTGCATCCGTTAGTTTGTACGGCGTTCAATGCCGACTTCGACGGTGACCAAATGGCCGTGCACGTTCCACTTTCAGTGGAATCACAAGTGGAAGCTCGCGTATTGATGATGTCTACAAACAACATCCTTACTCCTGCATCAGGTAAACCAATCATCAATCCATCTCAAGATATCGTCTTGGGTCTATACTGGTTGACTCGTATTCGTCCGGGCGCAAAAGGAGCTGGCAAAGCTTTCTCGACCGTTCAAGAGGCGCAATACGCTTACGAAACTGGTTTGGTTGATTTGCAAGCGGCTTGTAAAGTTCGTATCAACGGAAAAGTTCAAGAAACTTCTGTAGGACGTTCTATTCTTTCGGACATCGTTCCTAAAGAAGTTCCGTTCAGCGAAGTGAACGTTCCGATGAATAAAAAACAAATCGCAGCTTTGATCGATAAGACGTTCCGTCTTGCGGGTGCAAAAGCGACTTGCTTGTTAGCAGATAAAATCATGGAACTTGGCTTCAAATATTCTACCGCTGCGGGTATGTCGATCGGTATCGACGACATGGTGATCCCAGCTGCCAAAGCGACGATGATTAAAGATGCGGAAGCTCAAGTGACTGAGATCCAGCAACAGTACGATGAAGGTTTGATCACTGATGGTGAGCGCTACAATAAAGTCGTGGATATCTGGGCCCAAACGGGTGACAAGATCGCGAAAGAAGGTATGAACGCCATCGAAAAACAAACTTTCGTGGTGGATGGTAAAGAAATCGTCGGACCTTCATTCAATCCTATCTTCATTATGGCTGACTCCGGAGCCCGTGGTTCCGCGGCTCAGATCCGTCAGTTGGGTGGTATGCGTGGTCTGATGGCGAAACCATCAGGTGAGATCATCGAAACACCGATCACGGCAAACTTCCGTGAAGGTTTAACGGTTATCCAGTACTTCATTTCAACGCATGGTGCGCGTAAAGGTCTTGCCGATACCGCTCTTAAAACAGCCAACTCGGGTTATTTGACTCGTCGTCTTGTTGACGTGGCTCAAGACGTTGTTGTTTCTGAAGTAGATTGCGGTACGACAGACGGTTTGGAAATCACTCCAGTTTATGAAGCTGGTGAGATCATCCAAAACATCGGCGATCGTATCTTGGGTCGTACAGCATTGAAGGATGTTGTGAACCCTGCAAACAACCAAGTGATGGTTCGTGCAAACCAAGAGATCACTGAAACTGATGTTAAGCGTATCGAAGAAGCGGGTATTGACCGCGTTGAGATCCGTTCCGCTTTAGTGTGTGAATCTGATCGTGGTGTGTGCGTTCGTTGTTACGGACGTGACTTGTCTCGCGGCGCTACCGTTAATTTGGGTGAAACAGTAGGTATCATTGCGGCACAATCTATCGGTGAGCCGGGTACTCAGTTGACGATGCGTACGTTCCACTTAGGTGGTGCGGCTTCTCGTTCAGTTGAACAATCCGTTCATACAACTCGTTATGACGGTACTATCAAACTTGAAAACGTTCATGCAGTCACAAACCGCAATGGTAAATTAACAGTGATGAATCGTAACGGTTCTGCACTTGTTATCGACGAAACAGGTCGTGAGCGTGAAAACTTCAAGCTTGTTTACGGTGCTGTACTTAATTTCAAAGAAGGTGACAAAGTCGCTAAAGGACAAACTGTTGCTGAGTGGGATCCATATTCGAATCCGATCATTGCAGAGGTTTCTGCGAAGATCCAATTCCATGATATCGAAGAAGGTTCAACAATGCAGGAGCAAGTCGATGCGGTAACAGGCTTTGCTACTAAAGTTATCATGGAGTCTAAATCTTCTGATATCAAACCAACAGTGTTCCTGGTGGACGGTGCTGGTAAGACATTGAATCTTCCTGGTCGTGATATCCCAGCTCGTTACTTGATCCCAGTGGGGGCTCAATTGCTAGTGACGGATCAACAGGAAGTTCATGCCGGTGACGTGATCGCGAAAATGCATCGTGAGACTTCGAAAACGAAGGATATCACGGGCGGTCTTCCGCGCGTTGCTGAATTGTTCGAAGCTCGTAAACCGAAAGAAGCAGCTATCATCTCTGAGATTGATGGTTATGTGACATTCGGTAAAGACGTGAAGGGTAAACAACGCGTGATCGTAACGCCTGAAGTGGGTGAGCAAAAAGAATATCTTATCCCTAAAGGTAAACACGTTGCGGTTCGCGAAGGTGAGTACGTAAGAGCCGGTGAGGCGTTGATGGACGGTCCAACAAATCCTCATGACATTCTGGCGGTTCTAGGTGCGAAAGCCCTTTCAGCATATCTTGTTGACGAAATCCAAGAAGTTTACCGACTTCAAGGGGTTGTCATCAATGATAAGCACATCGAGGTGATCGTTCGCCAAATGCTACGTAAAGTAGAAATCAGAGACGCTGGTGACAGCCGTTTCTTGGCGGGTGAGCAAGCAGAACGTTACGCGTTCCTTGAAGAAAACGAACGTATTAACCGCGAAGGTGGACAGCCAGCAACGGCGACTCCGCTTCTTCTAGGTATTACCAAGGTTTCTTTAAGCACAGACAGCTGGATTTCAGCAGCCTCTTTCCAAGAGACTACAAAAGTCTTGACGGAAGCGGCGATCAACTCTCGTACGGATCATTTGCGTGGTCTGAAAGAGAACATCATCATGGGTCGTTTGATCCCTGCTGGTACCGGTCTGACTTCTTACAAACGTTGGAAGGTGTCTGTGGCTGAAGATGACGATACTTCATTCGTGGCGTTGCCAGGAATGGGTGCATCGGCACAGCCTCAAGGGTAGTTTTCATGAAAAGCCCTGGAATTTCCAGGGCTTAGATAAAACGGCCGGAAACCTCATCTCACAGCGGTTTTCAGGCCATTAAAAATTAATAACTAAGTCTTGACCCGGGCGCTTTGTGAATGTAATTTCCAGCGTCCTAAGAAAAGACGGATTTGTATAAATTGTTTAAGGGGTTTTAAACGTGCCTACAATTAACCAGCTCATCAAAAGTGAGCGTAAAGTTCAAAAGAACCAAACAAAGTCTCCAGCATTGGTGGCTTGCCCTCAGCGCCGTGGTGTTTGCACTCGTGTTTACACGACAACACCAAAGAAACCGAACTCAGCTCTTCGTAAAGTAGCAAAAGTCCGTCTTTCTAACGGTTTTGAAGTGATCTCTTACATCCCAGGTATCGGTCATAACTTGCAAGAGCATAGCGTGGTCTTGATCCGCGGTGGTCGTGTTAAGGACTTGCCGGGTGTTCGTTACCATATCGTTCGCGGTGTGTTGGATCTTCAAGGTGTGAACGGACGTCTTCGTTCTCGTTCAAAATACGGTACTAAGAGACCTAAGAAATAAGGATTGAGAAATGTCACGTCGTAAAAAGACCTTTAAAAGAGAAATCATTCCAGATCCAGTTTTCAAGGATCTAGTAGTAGCTAAGTTCGTCAATAAAATGATGTACGATGGCGCAAAAGCAACTTCTCAAAAGTTGTTCTACGGAGCTTTGAAAGAGCTTGAAGGAAAAATTCAAGGTGAAGAGCCAATGAATGTTTTCAAAAAAGCTTTGGAAAATGTGAAGCCTTCTATCGAAGTTCGTTCTCGCCGCGTAGGTGGAGCAACTTACCAAGTTCCAGTAGATGTTCGTCCATCTCGCCGTCTTGCTTTGGCAATGCGTTGGTTGGTTGAATACTCTCGCGAGCGTGGTGAAAAAGACATGGCTAAGCGTTTGGCTGGCGAATTCGTTGATGCTTACAACAATCGTGGTAACGCGATTAAGAAGAAAGACGACGTTCACCGTATGGCTGAATCGAACAAGGCTTTCTCTCACTACAACTGGTAATCTAGTTTAATGTCAGCTAAAGATCCAAAAACAGTAGCTGATCTCAAGTTCACTCGTAATATCGGCATCATGGCTCACATCGATGCCGGTAAAACGACCACCACCGAGCGCATTCTTTACTACACAGGTAAAAGTCATAAAATCGGAGAAGTTCATGATGGCGATGCCACCATGGACTGGATGGTTCAAGAGCAAGAACGTGGTATTACTATCACTTCGGCCGCGACCATGGCGTTCTGGAAAGATCACAGAATCAACATCATAGATACTCCCGGACACGTGGACTTCACCATCGAGGTGGAGCGTTCATTGCGTGTTCTTGACGGAGCTATTGCGGTTTTCGACGGCGTCAACGGCGTAGAACCTCAATCTGAAACTGTATGGAAACAAGCCGATAAATACAAAGTTCCGCGCATTTGTTTTGTGAACAAAATGGACCGTGTCGGAGCTGACTTTGTGATGTCTTTCGGGACGATCAAAGACAAATTAAACGCCAATCCAATTCCTGTACAAGTACCTATCGGTATGGAAGACACCTTCCGTGGCGTTGTAGATCTATTAGAAAATAAAGCTTACATGTGGGATCAATCCGGCATGGGAGATAACTTTGAAGTGCAAGACGTTCCTTCTGACATGAAAGAAGACGTCGCTCGTTTCCGCACTGAAGTTGTCGAGAAAATCGTTGAATTCGACGATGCACTTTTAGAAAAATATCTGAATGGCGAAGAAGTGTCGGTCGCTGAGCTTAAAGCCGCTCTTCGCAAAGGCACTTTAGAATTAAAAGCCTTCCCGGTATTCTGCGGAGCTGCTTTTAAAAATAAAGGTGTTCAGCCACTGCTAGATGGCGTGATCGATTATTTGCCATCACCTATTGAGGTGCCGGCGATCGTAGGTCATGATCCTGCGAAACCTGAAAAAGAAATTATCTGTAAAACAGAGTTTGACGCCAATGTGGCAGCGTTGGCATTTAAAATTGCCAATGACCCATTTGCGGGAACTTTGACTTACATCCGTGTTTACTCTGGCGAAGTGAAAGTGGGCGACCAACTTTTCAATCCTCGTACAGAGAAAAAAGAGCGCATCCAAAAACTAGTGAAAATGCACGCCAACTCTCGTGAAGAAATCCAAAGCCTTAAAGCGGGGGATATCGGAGCTGTGGTAGGTTTGAAGTTCACAGCAACGGGCGACACTTTGTGTGAAACTTCACACGCAGTGGTTCTTGAGTCGATCACTTTCCCTGAGCCTGTTATTTCTGTGGCGATTGAAGCGAAGTCTTCAGCGGACCAAGAAAAAATGCTTCAAGGTTTAGATAAGCTAGGTAAAGAAGATCCATCGTGCCGTTTGCGTAACGATCCTGAGACAGGGCAGATTCTGTTGTCTGGGATGGGTGAATTGCATTTAGAGATTTTGGTCGATCGTTTGTTGCGTGAACACAAAGTTCAAGCCAATGTCGGTAAGCCCCAAGTTTCTTACCGTGAATCGATTTCTGCTTCTGCCACTTCTGAATTCATTTACGAACGTGAAGTTGCGGGTGAAGCGCAGTTCGCTAAAGTTTCTTTGACGATTGATCCGATTTCTCAACATGACGGAATCCAATTTCAATCGAAAGTTTCTATTTCTAAAGAGTTCAACCAAGGTTTCTTAAAAGCGATCGAAAGTGGCTTTAAAGAAGCAGCGGAAGTGGGTCCTTTAGCAAGTTATTCGATGATTGGTATCCGCGGGACTTTGAATGCTGTTGAAGTTCGTCCGGAAGCCTCTAGCGAAATGGCCTTTAAAGCGGCGACCAGCCTAGCGTTCCGTGAGGCCGTGAAAAACGCCCAAGTGGAATTGTTAGAGCCTATCTTTAAGCTGGAAGTGACTTGCCCGGATGAATTCGTGGGTAACGTTGTTGGCGATTTAAATTCTCGTCGTGGAAAAATCCTGACGATGAATGCAAAAGTCGGTGGCGGTCAGGTGATTTCTGCCGAAGCTCCGTTATCTAACTTGTTTGGTTATGCGACGAACGTGCGTTCGTTAAGCCAAGGCCGTGCAAGTTTCAGTATGGAATTCTTGGAATATGCAGTCGTACCACCAAAAGTTAAAGCTGAGATCCTTCACAAAATGGGCCGTTTTTAGTCGGTAAAACCGAGCATTGTCGACATACAAGTGAGACGTCCTCATTTACTTTTAATTCACTAGCATCGAAAATAGAACCCAGAGATAAAATTCGGAGGGTTCTACGATGCAGAAAAGTGGACACGGGTATTGGCTGTTGCCGTTTTTACTCTTCCTCACCCTTTCCTGCACTCAGAATTCATTTTTTCCAATTCCGTGGACGACCACGCCGAACCCTAATTTAGGACCTTTAGCCGAGCCGGCGGATTTTGGTTTCCCGGTTCCCAACCCGGAGCCTACTCTTCCTTCGGGCGTCGACATCTATCAGCCTCCTTCACTTGAAACAAAAGATACCGGTCCACTTATAGCGGAGATGTTGCGTACTGCGGGCGCGGATGAAACTTTCACCCTGGCTGGTGAAAATTTTAGTTCGGGGATGAAGTTCGAAATTTTCTCTCAGACAATAAGTTCAGATCGCGCGACTCAATCCGTAGCGCCTCTTTATACAAATACCAGAACGGCTTCAACCACGGTCCCTGGCGGATTGCCATGGGCGATGTATCTGGTGTGGCCCCATGATGGTGACGTGCGCGGAAAGGCCTTCGCCCTCAATCGCACCGAAGGCTGGTGGGTCGGTCCCAAAAAGGCGATCGCAGGTCAGACTATTTCCATTTTTGGTCGTAATCTATCTTACGGCAACGGCACTTCAACTTCGTACGTTTATGTGAAGCCCGCGAATGCTGAGGGTTCTTGGGTGACGCCTACGACAGTGAACCCGTATAAAGTGGATTTTGTGGTGCCCAACCTTGCCGCGGGAACTTATGAGCTGTGGATTCACAACGGTCATGGCGGACGTTTTGGTTGGAGTGGGCCTTTGACTTTAAATGTTTTAGCGACGTCACCGTGGGCGGGAGTTGAATCCCAAACGTTCAATGTGAAGAACGCACCTTATAATGCTGTCGGTGATGGCGTGACGGATGACTCGGTCGCTATTCGCAACGCGATCATTGCCGCCGGCAACTCAGGGGCACCGGCGACGGTATATTTACCCGCCGGGACCTATGCGGTGAGTGAGAGTTTCTTTTTACCAGCGAAAACTCGTCTGTTAGGCGCGGGCCGAGACGTCACTAGTTTAAAAATGACGATCCCTTTACCCACTGAAAATGGATTTATAAAAAACATCGGCAGCGGCATCGTGATTGAGGGTATTGAAATTGATGCTGACGGCATGATTGCCGCGAATGGCGAAGCTTTGATTTACATGTCGGTAAATGATCTTAAGATCATCAACTCGCGCTTGAAATCTCGCGGTGGCAAAGTCTTCGAGGTTGGCAACGGATGTAATAACATCCTGCTGGATGGCGTGGACTTTGTGGGGGCGGGAAGTTTTTGGGCTTCGGCTTCGCAAGTGTTTATTAATAACACGACTTTTCGCCTGACGAATGACGCCGAAAGTGGGGTGTCGTTATGGGGCGGGAGAGAGATCGCCCTGACCAACAACGATTTCTCTAATTTCGATGAAACACAAGCGGATGGTCACGGGATCGGTCGCATGTTCGTCTCCCAAGGTCACTTCGGCAGTTTACGTAATGCCTACTTTTCAGGTAATGCTTCTCACAATTATGCACCTCGCGATTGTAATTTTGTAGATTGCAATATGGGCGAACAAATTCTTTTTGAATTTGGAGGTGGTGAATACAAAACGGCAGCTACCGCCGTGGGCGCAAGTTCAGTGACTTTTGCTTCCGTGACTTCAGATCCAACAACGACCGAAGGCGGCTTAGATATCACCATCACCAGCGGCAAAGGTTTAGGACAGCATCGACGAGTTGTTTCAGTTGCGGCCGGGGTGGTGACCGTCGATCGAGCATGGACGATTGCGCCGGATGCGAGCAGTAAATTTTTGATCAACGCAGTTTCGGAAAAAACGGTCGTATATAATAATACATTTCAAGGTCGCACGACTCACTCCACCCATGATTCAGCCTCAACGGCGGTGAATGTTTTTGGCAGCAGTGTTGATGCGATCGTTGATAAGAATACGATCTCTCGCATGCGCCACGGTTTGATGATTGTAACCCACGTCTCAAATATGGCCGGTAACGGAGCGCCACTTTATTTTTCTTTAACAGCTAACAACACGATCACGGATGGAAATAATGGAATCTACACCGGGATGGTTTACGGCTATGACTCTTCTCTTGATTGGGGAGCGATTGGAAACGTTTTTCGCGGTAACACGATTAACGGCATGACGAACATGGGAATCGCCTTTGATCAATGGGATTCCGCAGGTGGCAACATCGATTCTCATATTTTTGAAAAAAACGTTTTAACCAACGTCCACTATGGTTTGATCTCGGCATTAAAAGTCATTTGGGAGACGGGCACCTTTGATTCCGTTCCCATGAATGGTACAAAACTCACGGGAACTGTCCTGCGATCGAATTCGATTTCCAGAGGCTCAGCCGTTCAAGCGGGTTCTATTGGTTTTCGCACCGAAGCCGCCAGCACTTGGATTAATCGCGCCACGACATTTCAAGGATTCAATTCGGGAAACACCGGGCCTTAAAACTTATTCAGAGCTTCCTTTAGGAATCACAAAAAGGGTTCTCTTTTTGTTCCAAAGAATTTCCGGAGAAGTTTTGTAAATCTTTGCCGGCGGTACCTCGAGGGTCGAGGCTGTCAGCTGGTAAGCAATGAAATCATCAGGATTTAAACTCCTGGCGGGCTTCTGCGTCTCTTTGCCATTAATATTCATTTTTAGTATTTTGATTTCAGGGGCGGTCGCTAGCAGAGGAGCGATCTTATCATGTAAAAGAATTTCTGTAGTTCTTTTGCGATCTTTTTGTAAATCCAGGAGGCCTGATTCCTCTAATGACTCGAGGCGATCTATCTGCTCGGCATTGATATTTTGGGATTTTATTTTCTTAAGAATTTCTTTTAACACTGGTGCCAGGGTATTTAAGTGGGGTGGAGTCTGTTTTAAGTAAGCCGCCGCTTTTTCCGGTTTTTTATAAGAGGCGTAAATGGAATCTTGAAACATCAAAAGAGTCACTAGCTTTAAGGTCACCCAACCTTGTTCGTCTCGCAGCACAACATTAGAGCCATCGGCAAAGAACTCCAGTTCAATATTTTTTTTGGTGAGATCAACTCTTTCCAGTTTCAAAAAAGCCAAAGCGGGCAGACTTGTCAGCAGTATGAAAAGAAAAAGTACTTTTCTCACTGGACACCACCCTTGGAACTTTGATTTGCTTTCGAATTTGAATTTTTTCCGCAAGAAACATCGCTGGATACTTTGATCAATTGGACGGGGTGGGGGCCTTGTCCCTTAGACGTGAAATACGCTTTCTTATCCAGGTTTTCGCCCGGAGATTTCGAAATGTAAGACGTCATTTCGCTAACGGAAATCATCCCGTCTTTGTCGGTGTCTGCCAAACAAGCTTGGGAAGAGCTTGCGACCTCTTTAATCTTTAAATTCAGCCCTCCGCCTTCAGGGCTGTCCGCAGAAGTGCTGCCATCATTGGTCGAGGTTAAGGCATTATAAGTTCTTGGACCAAATTGTTTGGTTTCCTGACATCCACTGCCACAAGCGTCGATGATGGAAGAAACGTTCTTGCCCGCAAAAATGGCCTCGAGGTCGGTGTCGGTAATACTATTGATTTTTCGACAGGCAAGCCTGCAGTCAGCAAAGTTATGCTTGGGACACTTGGTGATGCATTGATCTGAATTGCCAAACTCCATACCGAACATTCTTCCTTCAACACCCGATTTTGAAACTGGTGTCAGCCCGCGAGTGCCGGGCTTGCGAAGGGCTTCTGCAGGCAAGGCCGCTTCGGTGCCTGCATAGCGGTCGTTGGAAAGGCAATGTCCGTGACCAGAATACATGAAGAGAACATCTGTATAGTTAGATCCCAACATGGCTTGCAGCTTTTTCAGCGCTTTTTCTTTGGGATGGTTGTCGATAAAGAATTTTTCATTGAGTTCGACCGGCTTACAATTGTTATTGGCGGCGATATCTCGATAATTTTTTAGGTCCGCATCGGTGCCCTGCAGGTCTTGTTTAAAGGTCATGATCAGGCAGATCTTGTCGGAATCACCCATCGCAAAAAAAGGAATGAACGCCGACAGGCAAACACACCCAATAAAAGTCCCGATGGATTTAAGTTTCATTGGGATATTATCGGATTTTTGCGTGGCCCTCTGAAGCAAAACAGCGTCTCGGTTTGAGACGCTGTTTAATTTTTGTTCCGAAATATCCTATGGGACAACCATGTCGATTACAAGTCAAGTATGCAGAAGGCTTTGGATAACTGCTTGAATAGATGGATCGAAAAGCTTCAGAGCCTCTGCGCAAGATTCCTCTGCTAGGGACTTTAGATCTATTTGGTATTCTTCAATGGCAAAGCTCAGTAATTCAGCTGATGGAGCGCTATTCTCTATTAAGATTTTCAAAGATAAAATCTTTTTTGTGTTTGAAAGTAACAATCTTTCACAAGTCAGGTGGCGATATTTTTTCTTTACCTCATCGCGAACAAAAAGGGCCGAGGCTGTTGTGAGGTAGAGGACGGTTTCTTGAATTGACAACTCAATCTTCGTCACATGATCAGTGGCTGCTTTTAAGGTTGCGTTGATTTTGGCTATCTCAGTCTGATTTAATCCAGCAATAACATTAATAAATCTTCCGTTAAATCCGGCGATTCTAGCCATTGTACTAATATATAGTCTTAGTAGAGATCTCTGTAAAAGTGCACTCTGAAAACAGGAGTTGATTTCAGCCACTAAGGATTGCTCTACGGAGCACCGTCGCTCGATGATCTTTGAATTTTCCTCAACCAAAATTTTAATTGCCTCTGATCTCGCAAGGAGAACTGCAAAGCGATTTTTTTCCGACTCCGCCTGTTTAATTAGTAATTCGGAAGACTTTCTTTCGAGATCGCTAATTTCGTTTACCAACTTCGCTATTTTAAGTGAGTAGGTTTTAGATACGAGGGCACCCATCATCCCCTGTGCCATAACTCCTAATCCTACTAGTGCTCCAACAGGGGGAGCGACGAGCGAAATACCAGAAGCAACTGTTTGACTGAATGATTGATAGCGTTGAGTTTCAGATGTCGCTTTATCATATTGAATAATTCCGTCGACGAGACTAACGAATGCGAGCGCGGTACCCAATCGACCGGTCAATTCCATTCCCAATTTTTGGGCCGCATATTCTTCCAGTTTTTTAGTTACAAAGGTCTTCGAGACTTCTTCTAAGTATTTTTTCGTCATTTCTTCGATGACACCTTGTAGAACAGACCTTTCTTGAGAAAAAGCATGAACGGGAAGCGTAATAGCAAAAAAAGCAACGATAAGATTTTTCACACTATTTTCCGTAAATGAGGTAGTTGGCTTTTGATGTCACTTCTAGAGACCCCTCTTCGTCGAATAATTTTGTGGCCATGGTCAGTCTAGGGGGTGTTTCGAGGCCTGCATTGTTAGGTCGAGCTCGACCTTGTAGATTTATAACAGATCTTCCTTTTAAAATGATTTTTGATTGGGCTCTAAGATTAACGCCAAGATATTTTAAATCTTCATACGTAGAAACTATCTTGATATTTGCCGAAATCAAAATGATCGTATTTGCTGTGTAGTTAAGATTTTGTTTTTCAAAATACAAATCTCCACACAAAATGATGGTATGCACCTCTAGGACTTCCGGCATATCCTGGCTTGCACCGTCGCATCCGATTTTTACAACGGTGTCTTGAGGATATGGTGCGTTTTCTTCGATAAACGGTATTACTCTTAATTTTGAAAATTTCGGGTCAGGTTTTTCGAGATTCACTTTTACTTGGGAAGGAAGGCTACCTGAGTCGTTATGGACGTTTCCGAGTTCAAAAATCACATCATTTGAATACCCATATATCTTGGTTCCAATATAAGGGTCTTTCGTATCGGGCGCACAAGCCGTGATACAAATAGCGACTATCGATAGTAATAAGATGTTTTTCATTAAATCTCCTTTGTCATAGCGCTTAATGCAAAGATCGCCGCCAACCTCAGGAATGTGGCCAATTCATTTTTATAAGTAATTACAAATAGTTATGGAGTGAGGTGGATTTGTTGTCCGTCTTACGTCTGAGAATCCGGACAGTCTTTTAGAAACCGGGAGTTTTAGACCCTAGGAGTTTGTCATAATCTTCTATATATTTACGTGAGCGTGGGCCAATGACCGAAGTTACCAAGTGAGGAGCTAGCACTTGGTTGCAGATAAGATTAGATAATGTTTCAAGGACATCTTGATAGATGACTTCCAGCTGATCTTCGTCTGTGGTTAAAAGAAGACTTTCAATATTTTCGAAAAGAACTTTCCAATCAGTTTCCGACGGATTTTTGGCAAAAATGCTCACGATGAACTGAACTTGAACTCTGTCCGGAAAACTGCTCACCTCACGAAGGCGCTGTTCAATATTATCAGTAAGACTGTCTTGGCCTTCGCGTAATTTAGCTACTATTAAGGCCGTTATTTTTCTTTGATTATTCATATATCTCCCTTAAGTGCATCCATGAGATCCAAAAGAATATTCTCAACAGCCCGACGGTCAGCTGTGCTCGCATTCGGATTATTCCTTAGCCAATTAGTCAACGTTATTACCGCATCAGATCCCTTCTGGGTATGTGAGCGTCCACCAATTTTTTTGCCAGATGCCCTCTCAGCTCGAATAGCGGCCATCGTGCTTCCGTTGCCGACTTTTCCATCCCTTCGCCAAAACCAATCCATATATTCGGACAGAATAGGATCTTCGAATTTAGGACGTTCCATCTTTGTTCGTAGATATTTTATGTATGCATGGTATTGCGCACGGCTCTCGAGCCCAAGTTTTTCCTCAGTATGTATCGCGATGCGTTCAGAATGAATGATGGCTTCAGTATTTCGGCCGACGATTTTCGTTATCGCCTTAATACCTCTCGATAGTTTTGATCCGAAACCGAAAGATATGGCGCCTAAGACGGCGAAAGTTCTGTCAACTGTTTCTAGATTTTCTCCTGTGATGAGGTTCTTACCGGTGAACGCTTCATAAACATCCCGAATTGGACCCGTCACTGGATCCAATCCGACCACAATGTCAGCGAATGATTCCGCATATTGTTTAAATGCGTATGCAGCCTCCGTATCGCCGAAGGTAGAAGAAATATCGGATTGGCGGATCATTTCTAATCCATACCGCCGCGAGTTTTGTCCTTTTGTTGTTAGAGTTCGGCTCGCGCGAAAGATTTGTTCTAGAGACTTTAGTTCTTTGACTAGAGCCACGTCATTACTTTTGAAATCGATAGAGTATACGTGGGACGCACCTGATTGGTTAAGATTGGTTAGTGATTTTTGAAAAGCAGTAATTGCATTTTTATATTTTTCTTCTGCTTGGATTACTGTTTCACGGATATGCTTATAGTTGGCCTCCGACTTTGCTTGATTTTTTGCCGTCTCTGTTTGAATTCGTGCCAACTCTGACATGTAATCTGGGGTAAAAATAATTCCTTTGTAAATAGCATGTGCTAAGCCTGTCGACGTGGCGGAGCTAACACCTCTTTTATGAGCATCTGAATTTAGGTAGTCAGCGGATTGCAACGGACTTTGAACACCAGAGTTTTTTTTCCTGTCATTCAAGGAGGGACCTGAATAGACATGTGAGTTTATATCGTCAGTCGGCGCTTTTTCAAAGTTTGTCCAGTGTGCTCTTCCGTCCTCATTCACACCTTTGTAAATTCCTTGATATTCATTTGTGCCATCCGTGAAATAATAGAGTTCTCCGGGGATTAATGATTCTGGGTTTCTGTCAGGCACAAAAAAATTAATTTCTGTATCCCCGTCGCTTTCGATAAAAATTGGAATGTATCCGCTCGAAGAGTCGGGGGTGGCAACGGCGTTGATGGTGATTAAAAACGATATCGCGAATTTGATGAATGTCTTCATTGAATCGTCCTAAGCTGTTCATCAAGCTGCTGATTTTCTTCTTCTAGATCATCAATTTGAATCTGAATTGAGCTTTGCAAAACTTCAAGTTGTGCCTGAATTTCAAGTGCCGTAGAGAATATTAATTCATTTTTCTCTGAGATAGAGCTTTCGACCTCAAGGGCGCCTGATTCAATCAGAATTTGGTTCCAATCTTTTTTGAAAGATTCGTCTTCTTCAGCATATATTGCGATTTCGTTCAAAATCAATTCGCGGGATACTGAGCCCTTAAAGAGGTTTTTGGCATACCCAACTAAGATGGAAAAAGATTTAAGTTTTGCTTCAGCCATTGATTTCTCAGCGGCAAAGGACCTGATGTATTCTTTGTTGATTGTAATCGCATGTCTGATTTGTTCAATTTGTGATGCTCTGAAATTGGCCTCAAAACTCATCTTAAGCTCTGACTTCTTTTTTTCATATTCAAGCCGGATCAGAGTCATTCTGCTTTCCATGTCTGGGAGGAAAGTTCCATATGAATACAGATTGGAATAAAAAAGGGCGCCTCGTTCCAGGTCATTCATTCCAAATGAATGAAGGGACATCATAGTTAGCAATATAAATGCAAAGTATTTCATTATGCCAACTCCACGTTATAATTATTTTCTTGTTTTTTTAATTCTTTGTGTGCTTTTTGAAGCTGAATTTTTAGGTCAGCTTTTTCCTTCAGCATGTTCTCGCCGATTGAGTTTGTATCGTTTATGATAGATTTCATTGTCGGAAAGTCTAATATCCGTACGAATTCAGCCAGCAACTTCTCTCGTGAACGCCCTGTCTGCGCCGAAATGACTTCCATCTGTTGATTGAGTTTTTGCATGGCGGTGGTGTAATTCTGCGATCGATTTTGGACAAACTCGTTTGTTGGAGGGATCATCTCTCGGTTTTCTAGTCGTCTACCCTGGACACCCGCTTCTTCGAGTTTTTTTCGATACTCATTCTCTGCGAAAATGGCTTGCTGAATGGAGAACAGCGCCTTATGTTGGCTTAAGACAATTTGATATCTTTCATACAGTTGGTTGTAATAAGCTTTAGCGAGTTCATAAGCCCTCTTTGCTGATGAAATTCTCATTTCACGGTCCGCTCGCGAAGATTTTTCAACGTAATCCTGGAATGCCAATTCGTATTGTTTTTTTGCTTTTTCCTCAGCTTCTTCGAGCTGTTTTTTTCTCAAAATTTCGCTGTAACATAAAGTAGCTAAACAAGCTTTTGCTCGGCCGGCTGAAATAATTGTTTCCATATTTGAATCGATTACGTCGGAGATTCCCGTCGCATTGCCTACGACAGAAAATACGTCTCGAACTCCGTTGCTGATTTCTGTACCTGCTTTTTTAGCCCCATTAGCGATTTGAGTTCCGCCATGCTTGGCTCCCTCTACTATATCTTTAACGAATTGGGGATCATCTCCTTTTGCAATGCCGATGTCCCATGCGAAGGCTGGGGTTGAAAAGGCTAGATAGAAAATTCCGATTATCAGGTAGCTTTTAATCATCTGGGACCTCCATAAGTCTCAAATGCCTCTTATCGCAACGAAAATGCCAAGATGTTGGAGGAGTCGAAATATAATGATTTTGATGGTTTAGATGAGGGGCTGCGTAGGTCAGTCCATTTTTAAAGGATGGCATTCCCGGATTTCGGACGCTGGGAGCTTCACATATCATGGCGTTCTGCTGCGAACGCCATGGTGACTTCGGTATTTTTAAAGATTACGGCAAGAAGCGCAAAGCTTTAAAATAAGCCTCTGATGAAGAGGCCGTGTCGTGGAAGAATTAATCTGCTGACGTAAATACGTCAGGTTTTTGCTTACACTTTGAGAAGTGAGTGACAGGCCCGTGGGGCCCGTCCCATGGACATGGGGCAGATGAAAGGTATGTGGAGGAAATGCATTTTGCAACTGAGGCAGAAAATCCCACCAGTGGTATGGCTCAATCATCATTCCACGAATTAAAACTCATTCTTTCGCTGATATTTTAACAAAAAAGGCGGAATGCCAGCGTGTTTGGCTGTTGTAATGTACGAAGTGTTGATTTGCTGTCAAAACTTCCTACAATACTCCTATGAAGACTCACATAAAAATCATCTTTGTCGTATTCGCTGTTTTTTTCTCTAACCATGTCATGGCTGCGACCACGATCACGCCGTTGGCTGTAGGGATTGTGCCCCCGGTGCAGTTTCCTTCAGATGACTTCACGATCACGGGTTTTCGTTTAAGTCTGTTATATGGACATCATCGCAATGTTTATGGTTTGGATGTCGGTGCATTGGGAAATATCACCGATCAAACCTTCACGGGGCTGGCTGTGAGTGGCCTTTTTAATAAGACGGGTGGGCAGACGACCATTTTAGGTCTTCAGTTTGCGGGCGTGGCCAACATCAATACAAATAAGGTCAGCGCTTACGGCTTGCAGGTGGCCTTGATGAATTATCAGTCGGCAGATTCTGACATTGTGGGTCTTCAGTTGGCGGCGGGGAATCATGCGCCTTTCACGGATGTCTTCGGGGTGCAGGCAGGTCTTTATAATAGAGCCAAGGAAGTTTATGGTCTTCAGCTGGGGGTCGTGAATATCGCGGAAAATCTACATGGTATTCAAATTGGTCTGATCAACTTTAACAATAAGGGTTTGATCAGCGTCTGCCCGATCTTGAACGTTGGATTTTAGAGTTTAAGGTTCGACTCAGCGGGCCAGAAGACGTTTTGTGATGGGATTCCGAGCCTGACTATAAATATATACGAAGATCCTTCGATAAATATGCCCTAATTATGGGCATATTTGCGTTTCCGGGGGAGCTTTTTTGAAGACCCTCTGGGTGCTTTTTTCACTGGGAAAAACCGCACTTTGCGGGTTCCCCAAAGATTTTAAAAAAATAATAATTTCCCTTTGACAAAGAGTTTCCTCCTCAGCATACTCGCGCACTCGTAGCAACCAAATTTACAAAAAACCCCCCGCGTAGAAGCGACATCAGCCGCAAGGGCTATTTCGGGGATAAGTTTTCGATGGGATAGGGTTGTTTGAAGAAAAATGCTAGTAATTACGATACTTTAAAAAGAAGAAGAGTGTCCATATGCAAAGTCAAAAAATCAGAATCAGATTGAAGGCATTCGATCATAAGCTGCTTGATCAGTCGACGAAAGAAATCGTTGAAACTGCTCGCCGTACAGGTGCTAAAATTGCGGGTCCAATTCCCTTGCCTACTCGCATCAACCGTTACACTGTATTGCGTTCTCCGCACGTAGATAAAAAATCTCGTGAACAATTCGAAGTGAGAACTCACAAGCGCATGCTCGATATTTTAGAACCAACCCAACAAACAGTAGACCAACTTATGAAGTTGGATCTTTCTGCAGGTGTTGATGTTGAAATCAAGCTGTCGGCGATCTAGGAGTAACACGTGAGCGAAACTACACAAAACACTACAGCGAGCTTGAAATTGAACGGCTTGTTCGCATTCAAAGAAGGTATGGCTACTGTTTATAATGAACAAGGTGAAGCTATTCCTGTTACAGTTCTACGTTATGAGCCTTGGTTTGTTTCTCAAATCAAAACTAATGACGTTGATGGTTATGAAGCTATTCAAGTAGCTTGCACTCCTAAAAAAGCAAAAAATTCTAACAAAGCTGAACAAGGTCATCTTAAAGATGCTGGCTTTGAAAATGGCGCTCAGTTTGTAAAAGAACTTCGTCAAGCAGCTCCAGAAGGTCTTAAAGTAGGCGCGCAAGTGTCTATCGATTCTTTAGCAGCAGGAGACATCGTTAAGATGACTTCTAAGTCTAAAGGTAAAGGCTTTGCAGGTTCAGTAAAACGTTGGGGCTTTGCGGGCGGTCCTGCATCCCACGGTTCTAAATTCCACCGTCGTCCGGGTTCTTCTGGTAACAGAACATGGCCAGGTCGCGTAATGCCAGGTAAAAAATTCCCAGGTCATTTGGGAGCTGAAAACGTCACAGTTAAGAACGTTGAAATCGTGCAAATTATTGCTGATGAAAACGTTGTTTTGGTGAAAGGCCCAGTTCCTGGCGCTAGAAACACTTTGGTTAAGTTGGTGAGAGAGTAATATGGCTACAGTAAACGTATTAAACTGGAAAAAAGAAAAAGTTGGATCCGTTGAGTTGGCTTCTGACGTGTTCGAAACTCCTGTTAAAAAGGAAGTTCTTCACACAGTAGTTCAATGGCAATTGGCTGCTCGTCGCCAAGGTACTCACATGACTAAAACTAAAGGTCTTGTGTCTGGTGGTGGTAAAAAGCCTTTCAAACAAAAAGGAACTGGTGGAGCTCGTCAAGGTTCTTCACGTTCACCTTTAATGCCTGGCGGTGGTACTATGTTTGGTCCACAACCTCGCAGCTACGCGTTCGTACTTCCTAAAAAAGTCCGTCGCTTAGGTTTGAGCATGGCGCTTTCTCACCTTCAAGCTGAAGGCAAGTTGTTCATCGTGGACAGCATGACTTCTGAAGGCAAAACAGCTGAGCTTAACAAGCGCTTAAAAGCATTCGGCTTGAAGAAAGCTGTCTTGGTTGACTCTGCTGTTAACGAAAAATTCGGTCGCGCTACTAAAAACCTACCTACATTCAAATACTTCCCAGTTGAAGGTTTGAACGTATTCGATCTTTTGAAATACGATGCAGCAGTCATCACTAAAGACTCTGTAGCGAAAATCGTTGATCGTTGCTCATTGGAGAACGCGTAATGAAACAAGTAATTAAGACTCCACTCATTACGGAGAAAAACACATATCACAACGCTGCAGGCGTTTATGTTTTCGAAGTTGATTTGAAAGCTTCAAAAACTGAAGTTAGAGCTGCAGTTGAAAAGAACTTCAAAGTAAAAGTAGACAGCGTGCGTACAAGCATCTGCCGCGGCCACTCGAAGTACACTAAATTCGGATTAACCAAGATCCCTTACTGGAAAAAAGCTTACGTTAAGCTTGTTGAAGGTGAGAAGATCGCTCTTTTTGAGGGAGTATAGAGATGGGTATTAAAACATTCGCCCCACGCTCTCACGGCCGTCGCGGAATGACTGGTTTTGATTTCAAAGAAATCACTAAAACCACTCCAGAGAAGTCTTTATTGGCTCCTTTGAAAAAACAAGCGGCTCGTAACAATCATGGACAGATTACTATTCGTCACCAAGGTGGCGGACATAAACGTAAGTATCGTTTGGTTGATTTCAAACGTACTAAAGTTGAAGTTTCAGCAAAAGTTATTGCGATCGAGTACGATCCAAACAGAACTTGCCGTATCGCTTTGATTTCTTACATTGATGGAGCGAAAGCTTACATCATCGCTCCAGTAGGTTTGAACGTAGGTGATACTGTTCTTGCTTCTGACAAAGCCGATATCAAGCCAGGTAACTGCCTTTCTTTGGCGGCGATCCCAGTTGGTACTGTGATCCACAACATCGAAATGCGTCCAGGTAAAGGCGGCCAAGTATGCCGTGGTGCTGGTGCCTCTGCAACTCTTGCAGGTAAAGGTGATCAATACTGCCAAGTACGTATGCCATCAGGCGAATTGAAACAGATCTTGTCTGTTTGCAAAGCTTCGATCGGTCAAGTTGGTAACACTGACAACGAAAACATCAAACTTGGTAAAGCAGGTCGTTCTCGCTGGAGAGGTATCCGCCCTTCAGTTCGCGGTATGCATATGAATCCAGTCGACCATCCATTGGGTGGTGGTGAGGGTGTTGGTAAAGGTCATCACCCGGTAACTCCTTGGGGTCAACCGTGTAAGGGTTACAAAACTAGACATAACAAGAGAACCAACTCTTCAATCATCAAGAGACGTAAGTAGGAGTCATCGGTGGCACGTTCAATTAAAAAAGGTCCTTTCGTTGATTTACATCTTCAAAAGAAAATCGACACAGCGATCGAAAAAAATGATAAGAAAGTTATTAAAACTTGGTCTCGCCGCTCAACAATTCTTCCAGAAGTGATTGGACTGACATTCGCAGTTCATAACGGAAGAAAGTTCGTTCCAGTGTACATCACTGAGAATATGATTGGTCACAAACTCGGTGAGTTTGCTCCAACAAGAACTTTCCAAGGTCACGCCGAGAAGAAAGCAGCTGCTCCTGCTGCAGCCAAGAAGTAATAGAGGTTGATAATGGAAGTTAAAGCTAGCTTAAAATATGCAAGAGTAGGCGCACAGAAAGCAAGATTGGTAGCTGACCTTGTTCGCGGTAAAGACGTGAACGAAGCAGTAAAAACTCTTACTTTCTTGAACAAGAAAACGGCTGGAATGGTTAAGAAATTAATCGAATCAGCGGTTGCGAATGCTGAATACAAAAAAGTTATGGACGTAGATAACCTTTACGTCAAAACCATCTGGGTTGATCAAGGTCCGGTTCTTAAACGTTTCCGTCCACGCGCTCAAGGCCGTGCTTTCGGTGTACGTAAAAAGACAAGTCACATCAACGTAGTACTTGAGGAGAAATAGTCGTGGGACAAAAGGTTAATCCAATTGGTTTACGCGTTGGTGTTATCAGAACTTGGGATTCTCGCTGGTACGCGAAGGGTCAACAATATTTTGAAAACCTTCACGAAGACATCCGCTTAAGAAAATATCTAAAAGATAAACTTAAGCACGCGGGTGTCGCAAAAATTGAAATGGAACGTGCAGCGAAGAAGATTAAAATCATCATCTCGACTGCTCGCCCAGGTGTTGTTATTGGTAAAAAAGGTACTGGTATTGATTCGCTTAAAGCGGAAGTTCAAAAACTTACACCCAACGAAGTTTTCTTGAGCATCCAAGAAGTGCGCAAGCCAGACCTCGATGCTCAGCTCGTCGCTGAGAGCATTGCTCAACAACTTGAGAAACGTATCTCTTGGAGAAGAGCTCTTAAAAAATCTATTGCAGCTGCGATCAAAGGCGGCGTGAGAGGTATCAAGATCCGTGTTTCGGGACGTCTTGATGGTGCAGAGATTGCTCGTTCAGAGTGGTACAATGAGAAGAGTGTTCCTCTTCATACATTGCGCGCAGATATCGATTACGGTACTGCAGAAGCTCTAACAGCATACGGTATCATCGGTCTGAAAGTATGGATCTATAAAGGCGATATCTTATCTGCTCGCGAAGTTGAGGAGGCAGGTCGTGTTAAGTCCTAAAAGAGTAAAACATCGTAAACAATTCGTAGGTCGTGCAACTGGTTTCGCAGTTCGTGGCTCTAACCTTGACTTCGGAGACTACGGTCTTCAGTGCGTTGAGGAAGGTCGCCTTACAGCTCGTCAACTAGAAGCAGGCCGTATCGCTATCTCTCGTTCAGTAAAGCGTGGTGGTAAAATTTGGTGCCGTGTGTTCCCAAATATTCCAGTAACCAAAAAGCCTGCTGAAACTCGTATGGGTAGCGGTAAAGGTAATCCAGAACTTTGGGTTGCACGCTGTCTTCCAGGTAAAATCCTGTTTGAAATGAACGGCGTCACTCGCGAGCAAGCTAAAGAAGCTTTCGAGCGCGCGGCTCACAAGCTCCCTTTTAAAACTCGTTTCTTGGTAAGGGAGTAGTCATGAAGTTCACTGAGATTAAAGATCTTTCTGTAACTGAATTAAAAAAGCGTAGAACAGCTTTCGCTGAGGAGTTGTTCCAAGCGCGTATCAAAAATTCCATCGGTCAGCTTTCAAACCCGTTGGTAATTCGTGATCTTCGTAAGAATATCGCGAAAATCAATACAGCCATTGTTAAAAAAGTGGCGAGGTAGAGTATGAGTACAGAAACTAATACTAGAGGTCGTAAAATTGAAGTTACCGGCGAAGTAGTCAGCGACAAAATGGATAAAACCATTTCTGTTCTTATCTACCGCATGGTTAAACATCCAAAATACGGAAAATATGTTAAGAAGACATCTGTATTCAAGGCTCATGACGAAAAGAACCAAGCTAAAACTGGTGATATCGTTAAGATCCGTGAAACTCGCCCTCTTAGCAAAACTAAACGTTGGACTTTGGCTGAAGTAGTCGAAGCCGCTAAGGCATAGGGAGAGTTGTCATGATTCAAATGCAAACAAGACTCAATGTTGCTGACAACTCTGGCGCGAAAGAAGTTATGTGCGTTAAGGTCCTTGGTGGATCTAAACGTCGTGTTGCTTCTATCGGTGACGTCATTGTCGTTTCTATTAAAGAAGCTTTGCCAAATGCAAAAGTAAAAAAGGGTGACGTAGCTAAAGCCGTTGTTGTTAGAACTGTTCAAAAATTGCGTCGTCCAGACGGATCTTACATCCGTTTCGATGATAACTCTGCAGTTTTGATCAACGCAGCTAAAGAGCCCATCGGAACACGTATCTTTGGCCCAGTTGCCAGAGAATTGAGAGCTAAATCTTTCGTAAAGATTGTATCACTAGCTCCGGAAGTACTGTAGGTGAATGAAATGAATCGTTTACAGAATAAATACCAAAAAGAAATCGCTCCTTCATTGATGAAACAATTAGGCGCGAAAAACGTGATGCAAGTTCCTCGTTTAGAGAAAATCACTCTAAGCGTGTGCTTAAGCGAAGCAGTTCAAAATCCAAAAATTTTGAACACTGTTGTTGATGAGATCACTGCGATCTCTGGACAAAAAGCGGTTATCACTAAAGCTAAAAAAGCGATCTCTAACTTCAAATTGCGTGCTGGCATCCCATTGGGTGTTCGCGTGACTTTGCGTAGAGACCGTATGTGGTCTTTCATGGATCGTTTGAACACGTTGGCACTACCTCGCGTACGTGACTTCCGTGGTTTGCCTAATAAAGGTTTCGACGGCCGTGGTAACTACAACATGGGCTTGAAAGAGCAAATCGTATTCCCGGAAATCAACTACGATAAAGTAGATAAAGTCCGCGGTATGAACATCACTATTTGTACAACAGCGAAAAACGACGCTGAGGGCAGAGCGCTTCTTGAAGCACTTGGTATGCCCTTCAGAAAGTAAGAGGGGTGTCACTTGGCTCGTAAATCAAGCATCGTAAAAAATAATAAACGTAAAGAAATCTCTAAGCGCTATGCGGCTTACCGCACAGAGCTTAGAGAAAAAGCTGTTAACATGAAGTTGTCTGAAGAGGAAAGAATGGAAGCTCGTAAAAAGCTTCAAGCTCTTCCTAAGAATACAAATCCAAACCGCGTTATCACTCGTTGTGAAATCTCTGGTCGCCCTCGTGGTAACTACAGAAAATTCGGTTTGTCTCGTATTGCATTCAGAGCTTTGGCGCTTGACGGTAAATTGCCCGGCGTAACGAAAGCTAGCTGGTAGGGGTAATAAGATGGATACAATTTCTCAGTTCCTTACATTGATTCGTAACGCTGGTGCTGCAAAGCACGAAAAAGTGGATCTTCCAGCATCAAAAGTTCGCGCAGGGATTGCACAAATCCTTGTTAACGAAGGTTTGATCAGAAGCTTCAAAGTCGCTAAAGATAGTAAACAAGGCATCATGCGCCTTTACTTGAAATACGACGAAGCTGGTAACCACGTTATCAATTCTATCGATCGCGTCAGCCGTCCAGGCCGTCGTGTTTATATTAAATCTGACAAGATTCCTGTTGTTCGTTCTGGTTATGGTATGTCCATCATCAGCACAAGCAAAGGCATCATGAGCGGCAAACAAGCTAACGATCAAAAAATCGGTGGCGAATTGCTAGCGACTATTTGGTAGGTGAAAAATGTCACGTATTGGAAAAGCACCCGTTATTTTTGATAACACAGTACAAGTAAGCGTTTCACCTTCTAACGAAGTAACCGTTAAAGGTGCGAAGTCTTCTTTGAAAATCGGTCTTCAACAAGCTATCACTGCGAAAGTAGAAGCTGGCAAAGTTGTTTTGACTCGTAAAGATGACTCTAAAGAAACTCGTGCCTTGCACGGTCTTTATCGCGCTCTTATTCAAAACGCAGTTACTGGCGTAACTAAAGGCTTCACAAAAGGTCTTGAACTTCAAGGTGTCGGTTACCGTGCAAACGTAGCCGGCAAAAAATTGGAGCTTTCACTAGGTTTTTCTCACCCAGTGATCTTCGATATCCCTGAAGGCATCGAAATCAAAGTAGATAAGCAAACTGCATTGAGCATCACTGGTCCAAGCAAAGAGCTTGTTGGTCAAGTAGCGGCGAAAATCCGCGGCTTCCGTCCACCAGAGCCGTACTTGGGTAAAGGTGTTCGTTACACTGGTGAGCATATCAGACGTAAAGCTGGTAAGTCGGCTGGTAAATAATTGAGGTAGAAAATGAAAGTTAAAATCGGAAAACATACAAGCGATAGAAAAGCAAATCGCCTCAAGAAGAAAATCCGCATCCGCAAGACTGTAACAGGTACTGCGGAAAGACCACGCCTTTGCGTATTCCGCAGCGGCAAACACATGTATGCGCAAATTATCAACGACGTTGATGGCACGACATTGGTTGCTGTTTCTTCTCTAGGTAATGAAGATAAATCTGGTATCGAACTTGCGAAACACGTAGGTGTTGAAGCCGCTAAGGCTGCTACATCTAAAAAAATCACTTCTGTGGTTTTTGACCGCAACGGTTACCTTTATCACGGACGTATTAAATCTCTAGCTGAAGGCGCTCGTGAGGGCGGCCTCAATTTCTAAGGAGTGATGTGTGGAGAAAGTTCAAGCTCAAGCAGCTGAATTAGAAGAGCGTGTAGTAGCGATCAACCGCGTAACAAAAGTTGTTAAGGGTGGTCGTCGCTTCTCTTTCGCAGCTCTAGTAGTTGTTGGAAACAAAGCTGGTGATATCGGATTCGGTTCTGGTAAATCATCTGAAGTTCCAGAAGCTATCGGAAAAGCTAGCAGATCTGCAAAGAAAACTGCGAAAAGCGTTCAATTAAAAGATGGTCGCACAATCCCTCATGAAGTGATTGGTCGATTCGGCGCAGCAAAAGTAATCATGAAACCTGCGGCTCCTGGTACTGGCGTTATTGCTGGTGGCGCGGTGCGTGCGGTTCTTGAATCTGTCGGTGTAAAAGACATTCTTACTAAATGTGTTGGTACTCGTAACCCGCACAATGCAGTAAGAGCGACTATCGACGGCTTAAAACAGTTGAAACAACAGCTGTAATAGACGGGTGAATCAGATGGCTAAAACATTTGTTCTTACATTGAAAAGATCAACTAACAAGTGCACTCAAGATCAAAAAGATGCAGTTCGTTGCCTTGGTCTTAAAAAAATTCGTAGCACTGCAGAAGTGAAAGATTCTCCTGCGGCGCGTGGAAATATTATGAAAGTTCAACATCTTGTCGATGTTGAAGTTAAGGGGTAGTCATGAGCTTGCTAAGTACATTAGCTCCAAAAGCCGGATCTACGCATTACCCAAAAAGAATCGGTCGCGGTATCGGTTCTGGTATGGGTGGCACATCTACTAAAGGTCACAAGGGTCAATTGGCTCGTACCGGTGGTACTGTGCGCCGTGGTTTCGAAGGTGGTCAAACACCTATGCACCGTCGTTTGCCAAAATTTGGTTTCAGCAACG
This sequence comes from Bdellovibrio bacteriovorus, assembly GCF_001592735.1. Taxonomy (NCBI): domain Bacteria; kingdom Pseudomonadati; phylum Bdellovibrionota; class Bdellovibrionia; order Bdellovibrionales; family Pseudobdellovibrionaceae; genus Bdellovibrio; species Bdellovibrio bacteriovorus. The sequence goes on along the minus strand of NZ_LUKE01000001.1, from coordinate 409,791 downwards.
TTAAGTTCGCTAACAACTTTGAAATTGTTAATCTTGAACAACTTGCTAAACTTTCTGGAGAAGTAACTCCTGAATCTCTACAAGCTGCTGGACTTGTTTCCAAAGGCGCTGTTAAGATTTTGGGAAAAGGCGAGCTTAAAACAGCTTTGACTGTTAAAGCTCATAAATTCTCAGAAAGCGCTAAGAAAGCTATTGAAGCTGCTGGCGGCAAAGTCGAGGTAATTAAGTAGTGTCTGCAATTGAGAGCATCGCAAAGAATTCCGATCTTCGTAAACGCATCTTGTTCACTTTAGCGCTGTTAGCTATCTACAGAGTAGGTGTTCACGTTCCAACCCCAGGTGTGGATGGAAACGCGGTGCTCTCATTTTTCCAAGCGCAGAACAATGGCATTTTTGGCCTGTTCAATACCTTCACGGGTGGTGCGCTTTCTCAATTCTCAATCTTTGCATTGGGAATCATGCCTTACATCTCGTCTTCAATCATTTTCCAGCTTTTGACTTCGGCGATTCCATATCTTGAAGCTCTTAAGAAAGAAGGCGAAGCAGGCCGTCGTAAGATCAATCAATACACTCGTTATGCGACTGTCGCTTTGGCTATTATCCAAGGTTATGGAATCAGCACGTGGTTGATGAACTCGACAAGTCCCCAAGGACAACCTCTGGTGATTGCGCCGGTGGTGGCGTTTCTTCCGTTCCAAATCATGACAATCATCACCCTGACCGCAGGTACATGCTTTATCATGTGGCTGGGTGAGCAAATCACCGAACGTGGCATCGGTAACGGTACTTCTTTGATCATCTTTACAGGTATCGCAGCGGCGATTCCTCACGGTGCTCAACAATTGTGGGAGCTGATGAGATCAGGCGAAATGCGCTTTGCGGTCATTTTGGGTCTGATCATTTTCATGGTGGCGATCATTGCGGCAGTTATCTATATGGAAGTTGCGCAACGTCGTATCACGGTACAGTATTCTCAACGTCAAGGTGGTGGCGGAATGCAGTCAATGCAAACCCCTTCAAGCCATCTTCCAATTAAAATCAACTTTTCTGGGGTTATCCCGCCGATCTTCGCGAGTTCTTTGCTTATGTTCCCTGCGACCATGGCTCAATTCGTGAATGTACCTTGGTTGAAAGCGCTTCAAGACTCATTGAATCCGTCTGGGACGATCTTCAATATCTTGTTCGTTCTTTTGATCGTATTCTTTTCGTTCTTTTATACTGAGATCGTTTTCAACCCTAATGACGTTGCTGACAATCTTAAAAAATACGGTGGTTTCGTTCCTGGTATCCGTGCTGGTAAAACCACAGCTGATTACATTCAACGTGTTCTTGAGCGCGTGAATGTTCTAGGTTGTATCTATCTTTGCACGATCTGTATCTTGCCAGGTCTTTTGACTTCTCAATTGAATGTTCCTTTCCACTTCGGTGGAACCAGTTTGTTAATCTTAGTCGGTGTTGCTTTGGATACTGCTCAGCAAATCCAATCTCACATGATCACTCAAAAATATGAGGGCTTCCTAAAAGGAGCTAAGATCCGTAGCAGAAGGGTTCAATTTTAATGAACTTGATCCTGTTCGGGGCTCCGGGAGCCGGCAAAGGTACTCAGTCTGAATTGCTTATTAAGCGTAAAGATATGACTCAGATCAGCACGGGAGATTTATTCCGCGCTGCCATCAAGGGTAAGACTGAACTAGGCCAGCAAGCTCAAGCCTTTATGGACAAGGGGCAGCTCGTACCGGATAGCATTGTTATCGGTATGGTAGAGGAAGTGCTAGCTAAAGGTGTAAAAAACTTTATTCTAGACGGCTTCCCAAGAACTGTGGCGCAAGCGCAGGCATTGGATGAATTGTTAAATAAAATGCATCTCACAATCGGAAAAGCCATTTTTTTGGAAGTTCCGATGGAGATATTGATGGATCGATTGACGGGTAGACGGGTTTGCAAAAACTGTGGGGCTGTCTACCATATCGTTAGCAAGCCTACCACGAAGGAAGGCGTTTGTGATAACTGCGGCGGCGAAGTCATTCAGCGAAATGACGATAAGGCGGAGGTCATTGGCACTCGTCTTAAGGCCTACGAAGAATTCACAAGCCCCCTAAAAGATTTTTATAAAAAAGCAGGCAAGTTCACGGCAGTGGACGGCAACCGCGAAACTGAAAATGTATACAACGAAATCGAAAAAATAATATCTTAGATAGACCACTGTATTATTTTTTTTATTTCTAGACTTTAATTCTTTTCAGCGTTAGTGTGCCGGACCGCGTTCGTGTTATTGCCAGTATTTTTGCCTCTACTATCGGGGGCAAAAGAATTAAGCATGGGAAGACAGTTATGAAAGTAAGACCATCGGTTAAAGCTATCTGTAACAAATGTAAAGTTATTAAAAGAAAAGGCGTTATTCGCGTTATCTGCGAAAACCCTAAACATAAGCAAAGGCAGGGTTAAAAATGGCACGTTTACTTGGTGTCGACTTACCTAGAAATAAACGAGTTGAAATCGCTTTGACGTATATTTACGGCATCGGTCGCCCTCGTGCGGCTAGCATCTGTAAACAAGTGGGTATCCCCCATGAACTTCGCACTGAAGGTTTAACGGACGAGCACATTGCTAAAATCCGTGGAATCATCGAGCAAAGCTTCAAAGTTGAAGGTGATCTTCGTCGTGAAATCGGCCTCTCTATCAAACGTCTTATGGATCTAAACTGCTATCGCGGTATCCGTCATCGTAAAGGTTTACCAGTGCGCGGTCAGAACACACGTTCGAACGCTCGTACTCGTAAAGGTCCTAAGAAAACGGTCGCGAATAAGAAAAAAGCGGTCTAGGGAGTAGCTAATGGCTGAAAATAAACAAGCTCAAGACAACAAAAAAGTTGTAAAGAAAAAAGTTAAAAAGAACGTTCCCCAAGGGAACTGCTACATCCAAGCTGGTTTCGGTAACGTGATCGTTACTATGACGGACCTGACTGGTGCGACAGTTTCTTGGTCTTCTGCGGGTCACCTTGGTTTCAAAGGTAGCCGTAAAGGTACTCCATTCGCAGCGCAAGTTGCGGCTGAAGATGCAGCGAAAAAAGCTATGGAAGCAGGTATGAAGTCTATCGACGTGTATCTGAAAGGCCCTGGCGCTGGTCGTGAACCAGCTATCCGCGCGTTGGCAGCTACAGGCATGAGAATCTTGTCTTTGAAAGACATCACTCCAGTGCCACACAATGGATGCCGTCCGCCTAAACGCAGAAGAATCTAATGGAGATACTCGGGTGGTGTGCTATGACGCATACTGCCTTGAGTCGATCATGGGTTTCCTCAGAAAATGTTTGACGCTTTCAACCTGGTACAGGTTTTGAAGGATGACAACGCTCTGTAAAGAAACTATGATCGTTGGTTATTACGCAAGATAATTTTACTTCTCGGGGGAGCAATGCAAGAGCACTATTATAAATTTTGGAGAGAGATGATCAAGCCTAAAGGTTTTGAAATTGATCGTGATACTCTCCGTGATGACTACGCTAAGTTTATTATCCGTCCCCTTGAAAGAGGCTTCGGTGTTACTCTTGGTAACTCATTGAGAAGAATTCTTCTTAGCTCAATGATGGGTTCTGCAATCACTGCGGTTAAATTCGAAGGTGTTTTGCATGAGTTCACTACGATTCCAGATGTTCTAGAAGATGTTACTGACATTATCTTGAACCTTAAGGAAGTTCGCTTCAAACAATACACTTCTGATGCTTTAACTTTGAAGATCAATAAAAAAGGTCCGGGTAAAGTTACAGCAGCGGATATCCAAACGACTGATAAGATCGAAGTTTTGAACCCAGATCTTCACATCGCGACTTTGGGTGCGAATGCAAACTTCTCTGCTGAAATCATCGTAAGCTTTGGTCGCGGATATGTTCCGACTGAAAACAGAGAAACTGATTTGCCAATCAGCTTTATCGGTGTTGATGCTCTTTACAGCCCCATCCGTAAGGTGAACTACAACGTTTCAAATGCTCGCGTTGGTCAACGTACTGACTACGATGCATTGACTCTTGAAGTATGGACTGACGGTTCATTGAAACCAGAAGAAGCAGTAGCTCTTTCATCTAAAATCATGAAAGAACAACTTCAAATCTTCTTAACTTTCGATGAAATGATGGAGCCAGCTGAAGAAGCACGCGAAATGGGATCTCCTTCATTGAATGAGAACTTGTTCCGTTCTGTTGACGATCTTGAGCTTTCAGTTCGTTCAGCAAACTGCTTGAAAAACGCTAACATCCGTTACATCGGCGAGTTAGTTGTTCGTTCTGAAGCAGAAATGTTGAAAACGAAAAACTTCGGTCGCAAATCTTTGAATGAAATCAAAGAAATCTTGGGCGAGATGGGACTTGGCCTCGGTATGAAAATCGAAGGTTGGCCACCTCCAGGTTGGGATCCTTCTCAACCACCAGTGAAGCGCTCTGAAGTGCCTCAGTAATTTGTTTTTAAAACAAGCCCCAAGAATGGGGCTTGTTAACTATACGCCCCACCTTCGCCAAAAGGCTACGGCGGGCAAGCCCGGATGGCTTTAAAGAAACGCTCTAAAAGGGCGTGCATGTGTCGATACCTTGTACGGTCGGCACGTTAAACGGAGAGAACATGAGTTCACACAGAAGAAGAGTAAAACATTTTGATCGTAAATCTGGCCCAAGAAAAGCCCTTCTTAACGGAATGGTCGTTTCGTTGGTTGAACACGGTCGTATCACGACAACTGTTGATCGTGCGAAAGAAGTACGTCGTCACGTTGAAAAAGCTATTACTGTAGGTAAGGCTGGCGATCTAGCAGCAACTCGTTTGTTGTTATCTCGTTTCAACAACAATCAAGATGCAGTATCTGCGATCATCAAAGATATCGCTCCTCGTTTCAAAACTCGTCCAGGTGGTTACACTCGTATCATCAAAATCGGTCGCAGACCTGGTGACACGGCAGAGATGGCATTCCTTGAATTCGTAGACTATGACTACGAAGCTAAAGGTGCAGCGAAAGAAACTGCTAAACCAGCTAAAGCAGCAAAAGGCGAGGCGAAAGCCGCTAAAGCTCCAGCAGCTAAAGCTAAAAAAGCTTCTACTAAACTAGTAGCTGCTAAAAAGAAATCTGTTAAAAAGATTCAAAAGAAAGACCGCGCAGCATCTCGCGCGTAGTTTGAGCGCCGATAAGATCGGTGTACTTTGAACTTCAGATTTATAAATAAATTATTAAAAGGCTCAGGGTTTCCTGGGCCTTTTTTTGTATTAAAAGCCTGCTTCATAAAGCTGCGGCTGTCTTCTGTGCCTTGATAATACGATCGTTTTGCCTTAGGCTTTTGGCAGCTTCCAGGAGAGTTTATGAAACAACATTTGATCGCTTTTGCCGTTGTCGTCGTCGTCGCCGCTGGGGGCGTTTGGGCCTATGTTCACTTCATGAATGCTCGTTTGACCGAAACCTCAGGGGCTCTAGCCACCGTAGAGCAAATGGAAACGGAAGGTGTCCCGAACTTCGCCTTTAAAGATCTGGCAGGGCAGTCCTATGAGCTTGAATCTTTTAAGGGTAAGGTTGTTATTCTGAATTTTTGGGCTTCTTGGTGTGGACCTTGTATTGAAGAAGTGCCCTCGCTGATTAAGCTGATCAAAGAATTCAAAGGGGATGTTGTTCTTATTGCCGTTTCTGGCGATAGCAATCGTGAAGACATCGATGTGTTTTTAAAATCTTTCCCTGAACTAAAAGGCGATCATATGAGCATCGTTTTTGATGAAGATCGCTCCGTAATGAAGCGCTTTGATGTAGCTCGTTTGCCTGAGTCTTTGGTCTTAGATAAAGAGCACAAACTTACAAAAAAGCTTGTGGGCTCTATTGATTGGTATAACAAGGACTCAATTGCTTATATGAAAGCGCTCTTAGCAAAGTAATCTAATCCAGGCAGTTATAGCTAAGATCGATTTTCGTTCCTTCAATTAATGGGTACGCAAATTTCAAGATCTTACCGTCAAGCTTCAAGCCTGGTACGGAGAGCCCTTCAATTTTCACCGTTAAAGATTTTGGATCGGCTTCACAATCAAGTGTTAGAGATGAAAGCGAATTTACGATCTTGTCTTTGAAGGTATTTAAGTTTGCACTGTAGTCGGCGTCACAGATGCTTCCCACGCCCCCATCAGTCAGCTTAGAGGCTGTTTCATAAGTACGACCGAAGTGACTTGGTGAAGTGTCCTGGTCTTGTTCGGCCTCACAAACTAGGTCGTCGGGCTTCACAATAATCGAACTAAACGTAAAGCGGAGGTCGTCGCCGAATGTTGTTTTCGCGCGCGCCAGTAAAGTGTCCGGTAGGTCTTCAAGCTCAAAGGGTTGGTAAGCGCCCGGAGCGTCTTTGGCTTTGACGTATTTCGCATCGCCGCCCACAGATCTTTCGTCTTCATCAGAAATCAGAATCACCGAAACGGCCGCACCTTCGCGGTAACAGCTGTGTAAAGCAGAATTCTTAAAGTGATCATGTGTGGCTTTGATGCCGCGCTCATCGCCAGAGTTTGCTCCGCCAATTGTTAGGTTATCGATCGTCGAAGTGAAAATACTATTTAAGTTGGAGGCCCCTTTTTTTAATAGGTATGCAGGCACTCCCGATTTCGGGACATAATTTCTCCAAACTAGATTTGGTCCGTGTACTAGGCTTGTGCCAGAAACGTATCCACGAGTCGTGGTTAAACACATCTGCCAATCAATGTTGCTCGCTTCCAATGAGCTTACAAAAGTCGCCATGCGTGCGGAAAGCTTTTTAAGTTCCGGCAGCATCGAGTTTGAGTCGTCGAGGACTAAAAGGAAGTCGACTTGCTTATTTCCGTAAGCAACGATTTCGCTCTTAGAGATGGTCTTAGATGGTGTGTTCGGTTCCGGCTCTACAATCCCGGTAGGAATGTTGTCGGCAGCGACGGGTTTGAATTCTACTTTGTTACAAGCAGAAAGCATCGACATGAACACACACGCTACAACTAACTTTGTTTGAAGATTCAAAGTTTCCATAACTACCTCTTCGTCAGGTGAGCCCAAAAACATTTGCATAAAAAACAGGCTTGTTGAAAAAAAATTTAGTAATAACTGCATGTTAGGTATTTCGTCGAAGGTCTAGACAGGTCCTGTAAAGAGCTTGGACGTTAAACATAAGAATGAAGAAGGATTCCGGCGAGAAGATTTGGGGGCTTGAGTGAAAAGATCACTCAAGCCTTGTGCTATTCAAGAAAATTTTAGAAGCCAAATTTCTTTTTTAGGTCATCAACAGCTTTCTGACCTTCTTTTTCTAAACCTTTTTTAGCTTGGTTTTCGGCATCTTTCTTAGCTTGTTCAACGCGCGACTCGGCTGTTTTTTTCTGCGCATCTAACTGTGCTTGTGCTTTGGTGACTTCGCCATCAAATTGGCTGCGGAGTTTTTTGAGTTCCGCATCGATTTGTGCCTTTTGTTTGCCGATTTCTTGATTGATAAGCTCGGAAACTTTTTTCTTGGCCTCTTCAATCTTAGCTTGGATCTGTTTTTCAAATCCTTTTTGCAATTCGGGTCCTAGATTTGAGTTGATCGAAAGTGGCACATTAGGAATGGTTCCTTGGCCATCAACATCTAAGGTTACCGTCGGGATTCCGGCAAACACGGCTTTTAAAATCTGATCGGCGATATCATTGGTTGAAGACACCGCGTACTCAATTTGGCTAAAGCGGTTGTCCAAATTCAAAGTGACGTTTTTAAGACCCACAAGCTTTCCATCCAGGTTCATCGCGCCTTTAGCTTTATTAAAGGAAATTTTAACTTCTGGGGTTTGGACGAGGTCTTTGCCTTCGATGTTGTAAGAATCTACTTTGAAGCGATAATCAACGATACTTTCATCTTTAGTGTTATCTAAAGATAAATGGATTAAAAAACCAAAGATTTGCATGCCCGGGAAGTCGCCCGAAAGATTGGCCACGGTGGGTTTGCCGACCAAGCGTTGATTAGAAGTGATATCTAAAAGTTCCCCTTTGATGTTTCCCGCTTCGGGAGTCGCGCCGGCTTGTGAGCTGACGGCTGTGCGCTTCACCCAAAATAAAGGATAAGAATTGGGACGACCAAACTCATAGCTCACACCTTTTTCGCGGGGGTGAGGTTGGATCGCGACCTCTTGATTGTCTTTATTTTTCTTCATCAAGTTTGGTGGAACATATTTGTCCGCTAAACTCTTGTAGCGATAAAACTTAGCTTTGTAAGGAGCTAGGTATTTATTAAATACCGCCATCGTCATTGCTTTAGCGTCTAACTTCGGAATACGGAAGTGCTGCTCTAAAGTTTTGATGTCGGTCTTAACTTGAGCGTCGATAGTTTTGTATTCGGCCTCAAGATTTTTAAGTTCTTTGCTGAGCTCGTCACCAGTGCTTTGTACTTGTTTGTACATAGCATCGCCTTCTTTATAAAGTTTGTCGATCTCTTGTAAAGAGGACTGAAGCTCTTGGGCATCTTTAAAGTTTTGATATTTCACTTTGTTTAAGCGATCGCCCAGGGCTTGGATGTCTTTTCCTTGCGGTAAAGCTTTTAGTTTTTGATCCCAAAGCTGTTGTTTTGCTTTAAGATCTTTATCAAACTTTTCGATCATCGCTTTAGATGGCAGGTTGGCTTGCAGCTTATCAAGCTGTCCTTGGGCATCGCTGCCCCCAAGCATCGCAATCACATCACCCAAAACATTTTCGCCAGATTGTTCTTGGGCTTCTTTCAAAGCTTGTTCGCGCAGTTTTTCAGAGAGGCCCGGACCGTCATCGGCGGGCTCAGGTGGTTTTACTTTACCTGGAGATTTTCTTTTTACGCCGAATTCGATTTGTTCGACAGCGGCTTCATTCACCAAGACTTTGGCGCGCAATAAAGCATCCCATGACATGGAAAAGCGGATGTCGCCAATTTTAATTGAGTTGTGCGTAGGTTTTTCGGCGTCGGTGACTTCGATTCCTTGAATGCGCAGGCTGGCATTAAAGAAGCTGGTGTCAACGTCAGCGATGTTCACTTCAGCGCCGACCCCTTTGTATCCGGCCCATTCCATGGCTTTGCGTAGATGAGTATCAAAAAAGAAATGAAAGTAGATGCCGATCAACGCACAGATCACCGCAAAGGGAATGATGGCTTCCCAGCGGATAATACCTTTTTTCTTAACGGGCTTAATAGTTTGTTCTGGAGTTGTCATATAGCTTTCGTCCTAGCCGTAAAGTTTGTCGTAAGTGGTGTACCAGTTGTAAACCTTGGTCGCGGCAAAGGCCTTCCAAGCCTTAGTTCCTTTGAATCTTGCAACCACAGTGGCGCGATATTTTATGATCAACGCTTGGAAGCCAAAATAGGCAAAAGGCAAAAGCAAAATGGATACAATCATCGAGCCCATAACAATCGTGTTATTAAAACGTGTCATCGGCACAAATGGGATGTTGTACATCGTCGTGAAAAGAGGACGAAGGGATTCCATTTCTAAAACGGCTTTACCCAGATAGTGAGCCGGCTGGTCAAAAAGGAAGGCCACAAATTTAAAGAAAAAGGCCGACAAGAAAGCCGCCCCAATTTGCACACGAAATACAAAAATAATCGCGATAACGATCAAAGTTTGGATTGAAAGAAAGGGGGCAAATCCCAAAATCAATCCCAATGACAGTCCTGCCGCGAGTTGCTTTGTTCCGGTGTCAGAATTTAGCAATTTAAAAAAATTGAAGATCTGTTTGAGTAACAGGGTCACGCATTCCTCCTAGTGATTTTATTCTGACTTTGCCCTTAGAAATTGCCATCAACAAATGCAAAGCGGCACAAGAAACATCTAGTGACGAAAGCCGCTTTGTCGTAAAATTTGCCCCATTAGGAGTAATAAAAATGATGCACTGGGAACGATGGATGATAGAAACATTGCAGCGAGGTGGCCGCTTCATATTTTTGGCTGAGGGCCTTCCTGATCATGCGGCACAGTTTTCCGGAACCAAGCGACTTTCTTGTAAGGATCTTGTTAGTGGTCAGTGCAGTACGCTCCCTCAGGACATGGTCTTTGTATTTGAATCGCAATTGAATTCTTTAAAGTCTGTCGACGCCATCTTGCAGGGACAAAGAGTCCTTATTGGTGTGAAAACCCCGCATTGGATTGAAGCTGGTTGGGTGGATGTTACCATTCCAGAACTGACTTCATCACAATGGCAAGAAGCTTATGATCAAGCGGCGAAATCACCCCAAAAATCTCTTTCTGATTTTAGGTCTTCAACCGGGCAGCCTTGTCTTTTTTTGGATCGCGATGATGTGGTCGTTAAAAATGTGCCTTATAACAATGATCCCCAAAAAGTGGTTCTGACCCCTGGAGTGGCTGAGCTTATAAATAAGGCCCATGCGAAAGGCTGGTGGGTGGCTTTAGTCACCAATCAGTCCGGATTGGGTCGGGCGAAAATCACGTGGGAAGAATATCAGAGGGTTCATCAGCAAATGCTCAAGCTTTTAGCGGCCCAAGAGGCTTGGATCGATGAATGTGTTTGGGCCAGTCACATTGAAGATGCGCCGCACGCGGCGGGGGATTTCTTTGCGGGTCTTCGCAAACCACGTCCGGGGATGTTTCAGCAAGTGGATGAAAAATTAAAAGTCGATCGTGCCCGGTCGGTCATGATTGGGGACAGTGCCAGTGATGTGATTGCGGCTTATCATGCCGGTGTCGGAAACGTTTATCTATTGCGGACCGAAAGGTCTGCTCTAGAGTCAGAAAAACTTCAGAAAGTATCCAATTTATTGCCCGGAATCTCTTTTAAGTTTTTAGAAAAATTAGAACACGCGCTTTAGGCTTGTGACTTTCTAGCTGTTCATCTTTTTGGCAGGTGAATAGCGTTCTCTGTATTTCCAGGGGACCTGTCTCAGGTTGATACTCTCTAGAAGCGTTTAAATACTCCTTAGGGGCCTTAGGCTTGCACTGTTGAAGCTTGAGGAGTTTTCCCATGAGCACGCATTTAATAACATTCATTATTTTCTTAATGAGTTTTTCTGCCCAGGCGGCTGATTTTTCGTCTGATCAGATTGAAAGCTTGCGTCGTTCTTTCAAAACCACTACTCAAGACCGCATATTTTTTCATTGGACAAAGCCGGAAGTCGGCGGTCGTTGGGCCCAGCAGGGATATATAGATCAAGGGGAAGTCGATTTTTACAATAAACCCACCGGTGATCGTCAAGCCTATGGGCCGGGCGTTTATATGGCGGAATCGACGACAAGCTCTGAAAACTTTGGTGAGTATCCGGTCGTTTTTATTATACCCAAGGGCACGGCCATTTATGATGAAAAAGTCGAAGCCGAAGTCTTTGGTCGTCAATTAAGTTTTGAAGAAAAAATTCAAATTGCCCAAAAGCTTCCTTTTATTCGTGCGGTCACTGGTGATTGGTGGTTGACGAACTCTCACCAAGTTCTGAATCACGTCGAATATGCGGGCAGGTATGGCGCGCATACCAAAGAAATTCGAGCGTTAGCGAATCCTCGTAACATGCAGGAATTCATTGATGCTCGTCCCGGGAATGTGAATGCGCAATACTTGGAAAGCTTATTTCATCTGACTTATTACGTGGATGGGATTTCTTTGATTCGTGCTTTGCGGGTTGCCCCGAACGATCCGTGGTCTCAGTTCGAGCCAGAACATTTTGAAAGCTTTAAAAAACTGAATAAGGAAATTCTCTCCGAAAAAACATCGATGGTGGCTTACAACTGGGGGGCGGATCAAACCGACAAAGCCCGTTGGGTGAAAGACCAAGTTTTTTCTGAATTGCCAGGCCTGATGAAAGAACTTTTCCAGGCACAAAACATTGATTTCCGTGGGCACGGCATTCGAGCCGGTGGCGAGGGACAAGGCGGGACTTTCAAAGTGTCCCCCCAAGAGTTGGTCGTGTTATTGGAAAATCCGTATCTGTCAGTGCATTATAAAGCGGCCGAAGACGGCAAAAGTTTTTATGTCTCTTATGATTATCCGGATATTGAAAAATTCGAAAAGTTAAAGCCCTTGTTGAGTTCTGAATTTGTGGCCGTCATTGAAAAAAAAGGACTTCAGAATATTCTGTCCGACGGAACTTCTCGCATCCAATGGAATCAAAAATTGATTCGTGATTTGTTGACGCAGCTATTTAGCTCGTTACATCAAACTCCTATTGATGCCGCCTCCTTTTTGGCCAAATTCATTTCGATTCATCCTTATTCGGATGGCAATGGGCGCTTGGCACGTCTTTACACTCAAAAAATTCTTTTGCCGACACGTCAGACCCTGCCGCCCATGTTTATTTCAGATTTAGATGTTTTGGTGAAGCCAGATGTCTTAAGAAGAATTCTGGCAGATACGACAAACGCTTACGGAGCTTTGAACAAAGCTTTGGCTTCAGAGTTTATGACTTCGAAAATTCCGGACTATTTCAAGCTTTCAGAGTTTGCAGGCTTAATGGAATCTTTAAAAGTTTTTGGTTTAAGCGCTAAAGACTTGCCGGGCCCTCAACAGGACGAAAACATACGTCGTCGTCAGTTCAATGAGATCTTTTCTGAAAAATCCGGCGCGACTTGGAATATGGTCATGGATGCAAGTCTATTAAAAGGATTGGCCTTGGCTCGTCAACACGGTCTTAATAAATACGCCGGGGCCATCGCCGAAAAGATTGAATTCCTGATGAAGTCTTTAAAAGCCGATGCGAGTTTTGAAACCACGATGGCTGAGCTGCGTGAGTACAAAAAATACCTCATTCAAGATCCAGAGCTTTCTAAAACACTTTTAAATCTGGAATCTCGCCTACTCCAGACAGTTCTTAAGTTTGATGCTTCCACCGGTGAGGGGGCGGCTAAAATTCAAGAATATCTTTTGAAGGTGCCGCCTTCATTGCAGCGATCGACTTTGCAGCAAGTGATGCAATCGCCTGTACTGACAGAGCAAGCGAAACGTTTTTGGCAAAGTATTTCGATTAGAACAGAGATCCAGAGTCTGATTAAAGCCTCTGCTTCAGGAAAATTGAAAGTCGAAGTTCTGCAGCATCGTTTGCGGCATCTTGAAGTTCCTACGACTCAGAAATTATCCCTGGCCCATATTAATGCTCCGGGATTGATTTCCATTATTGCGAAAATGAATTTGGAATCTCAAGATTTGTTACTGTCTAAATTGAATCTGGATACTTGGCCTACAAATACTGAAGGCAAAAAATTACTTCATAATATTGCGAACACTTTGGTGAGCAGTCCAGGTAAAGGCAGTACAGAATTTAGAAAAAATATCTCGGTGGCTTTGCTCACGTCAATGACGGAAGCGGAATCCCTCACGGACTTGCCTTCCGCGGAAGAGCAAAAGAAAATATTTAAACTTGCCTTGGCGGTGGATGCGAGCGCTCGTTATGGACTTTTGGATGTCTATGCTTCTTTGACCGTCGAAGCACACCAAAGCTGGGCCCAATACGAACTTCTTGAAATTTTAAAATCTGAATTAACTAAGTCTTCACCGGATTCTAGATCCGCGCGTGCGCTGCAGTATTTAGTTTGGAATTCTGACTTACAGATTCCCGGAACTCAGGAACAGATCAAAATACTTTTAAAAAGTTTTCAGCCACATATCTTAGCGCAAATTCAGAAAAGTATGCCGGTGAGACATTTTAAGCAACCTCTGTACGAGGCAGCGATCAGCATAGCCAAGGAAGTCGCCAAGACGGATGCTGAAAAGTTAACTTTTAAGATGAATTTATTTTCATTGTGGTCGGCCTGGATTCCGGAGATCAATAAAATGCCAAATGCCGAAGCTTGGTTGCGCCGTCTGTGGCAAGAAGCTCCGATGCATTTTAATTTAAACGAGCGCACCGAGTTGGCGTTCTACATGCTGCGTTCTCTACAGATTCATTCGCAGGGCGTGGCTAAAGATCTAAGAACTTTTGCGCTTAACTTTGTTGCGGTTCAGTTCAATGCCGGTAAGACCGTGTCTGAGTTGTCTCCGTTTTTGGCAAAGCTGCTTAAGCAAGATGCGGGCGTTTGGGAATTGATGAACGATAAAATGCTAAGTCAGTTTCTTAAGGAAGGTACATATTTACAGGCTCTTTTAGAAAACCAGGCTTTTGTAGATAATGAATCAAAATTGAATCTTCTTTTGCAGGAAGGCCGCCGCGCTGGAATGCTGGGCATTGAGGAAAAAGTCGCCAGTAAACTGATTGCTTCTTTGCACGGCGATAAGCACGTCATGCAAAGATGGAAGTTCCAGATCTTGTTGTCTCTGACGTCGAACAGCGCAGGGGACATGTATGAACTTTGGCAATTTTCTGAGAACTCACCTTCGGACAGAAAGGCTGTCAGCCAAAAATTCGCAGATCGTGTTGCCTTAGATCTCAGGACGCCAAACCAGCGTTCGGAGTTCGTGGAGGTTTTGAGCAATAAGTATTTTATTCAAGTTCTAGGCGAAGCAAAATTAGATAAATCGGTGAGGGCGAAATTGTTGGAAACGTTAACAAAAGAAAAGTTAACCGTTGAGCGGCAATTCCGCACGGTGGATTTTAAAAGTGATTTTGCCCAAGTTTTGCGGGGCGCCCTGGATGCAGACAGGACGCTACTTGATGACGGAGCTTCAGCGAGGACCTCAGAGTCTTTGGCCTACCGGTTAAGAGATATGGTCCTGCGAGGAAAGACGCTTTCTGATACGAAAGATATGCTGGCTGAATTCTATCTGTTTCTTCGTCCTAACGAACAAACGCATATGTTGAATTTATTAATAACTAAGCTTGGGCCGTCAGGCATTATGTCGACGTCGGATATGGCCGGTGCCCAGACGTTCGAATTGATAAAGATGCTTCAGTCTTTGAAGGCGGGCGATCTTTCCGTGTTGCCGCAAAAGAAAACGGCCCGAGGCGCTGGCGCCATGTGTAGGAATGTTTTTGCCATCTAAGCTTGGAGAAGGCTCGCTAAGCCAGCTGTTCAATGTCGCTGGCTTTGGTGCGATCACCACGGCGCAAGTAAAAGAAGGCACCGGACAAGCTGATCAGAAACATGCCGACTTGCAGGGCTGTGATAATGGTCGGACCGATTTCGGTCTGTTCACCCAGATAAATATTAAACAAGAAATAAAAGGCCGCTTGTCCCACGCCCACACCCGCAGGTGAAATGGGAATGGCCGTCGCCATAAAGCCTAAGGGGGCTACTAAGAAGTAGGTGTTTAAAGGAACTTCAGAAAAGCCCGCCAAATTTCCGGCTAAATATAAAAACAAGATCGTTCCAACCTGGGCGATAAGGCTGATGATGATGACCGCAAAAAAACGTTTTCCGTCTTTTCCGTAAAGGTGAACACTTTCATACAGCTTCATAAACTTTTCAGACAAAGGCAGTTTTAAGATAACTCTTTTTAAAATTTCGCGCTTATAAAGATAAGGCGAAAAAATCAGAGCTAAAGCCACACAGAAAACAATGAACAAAGACAGAATAAACCAGAACAAGGTCAAAAGAGCAGGTGTTTTTACGATGTGCTGGATATCCCAAAGCATCACGGTGAGCGCCATGATGATCATGGCAAATAGGCCCAAGATGCGATCCATAAGCACGCTGGTCACCGCCACGACTTTGCTGCCGGGGTTGTCGCGAGTGAAATAAAACGCCTTAATAACGTCACCACCCACGCCGCCAGGCATGGCAAAATTAAAGAAGGAACCAATCAGGCTTAATTTGAAAACAGGGAAGACGTGAGCAGGAAGCCCTTGGGAGCGAATCAAAATACGCCAGCGCTCACTTACAAAAAACAAGTTCGTTAAAATAAGTCCTAAACCCAGTGCCGCAACACCAGGGCTTAAGAAATTTTTTAGCGCAGAAAAGTTAAGCTTTCCTGATTGCACCAGCCAGTAAATGATACCGGCTGAAAACACAACCTTTGCAGATTGAATCAGGATGTTCTTGGCGTGCTTTTTAACCATTAGAAATGAGTTGTGAAAATCTTTTTCAAGTTCGTCAACACACCTTCAAGGTCTCTTAAACGCAGTGAAGTAGGGCCATCGCAAAGAGCTTTTTCAGGATTTGGATGAGTTTCTAAGAAAATACCATCCACGCCCACCGCCATCGCGGCACGACCCAAAGGCCATACCATGTCTCCACGGCCGCCAGAGCTTTCGCCGGTAGCACCTGGAAGTTGAGTCGAGTGAGTGCAATCCATAACAACCGGAAAGCCCAAGCGGCGCATTTCCACAAGGCCTGTCATATCGTTGATCAAGCGGTTGTAACCGAAAGTTGTTCCTCTTTCGCAAAGAAGAATTTTATCATTGCCTGCATTCACGGCTTTAGCAGCAATTGCTTTCATATCCCAAGGGGCTAAGAACTGACCTTTTTTGATGTGAATGATTTTGCCCGTTTTTGCCGTTTCAACAAGCAAGTCTGTTTGACGAGACAAAAACGCCGGGATTTGCAGAACGTCGGCCACTTCCGCGGTTTCTTTGACTTGAATAGTTTCGTGAACATCGGTCAACAGTGCGCAATTCAATTCACCTTTGATTTTTTCTAAAGACTTCAGCGCCGAGTTGACACCCGGGCCACGGAAGCTAGAAGCACTTTGGCGATTGGCTTTGTCAAAAGAACATTTCAAGATCCAAGGAATGCCCAAAGCTTTGGTCACGCGTTGGATTTCCTTTCCTGTCTCCATCACCATGCCTTCGTCTTCGATGATATCGGGGCCGGCGAAAAGCACGAAGTTTTTGCCATCACCCCAGGTGATGTCTCCGTGCGGAGTTTTCATGGTAACAGGTTTAGCTAAGGGACCGAAGCCAGTGTTCATGTGAGATGCTCCTAAAATGCAGCTTTGATCGCCGCGATCACTTTATCTTGGGTCGCGTCGTTCATGTCTGGGTAAATAGGAATACTGATTACATGCTCCGCAGCCCATCTTGCAACAGGAAGTTCTTGTTTTGGATCGGCCGTGTGTTCTTTATACCACGGTTGGTCAGGCATAATGCGTGGGTAGTGGACAGAGGTCGGTACGCCCGCGTCTTGCATCTTCTTTTGGAAGCCCGCACGGTCTTTCACCGTCAATGTGTACTGAGCCCACGCAGATTTGCAGTTGGAAGCCACAAACGGAGTTGAGAATCCATCGGCTTTGATCGAAGAAAAGGCATTGTTATAACGATCTGCGACGCGTTGGCGTTGTTCCAATTCCCAGTCATAACGTTCCATCTTAGCTAAAAGAACCGCACATTGAATGGTATCCAAACGACCATTGATACCCAAACGCGTGTGGTAATAGCGAGATTCAGAACCGTGCTCGCGAATTTCTTTGATGATTTTTGCTAAAGAGTCATCGTTAGTGAAGATGGCGCCCCCATCACCGTAGCAACCAAGGGGTTTTGCCGGGAAGAAGCTTGTGCCAGTTGCGATCGACATGCTGCCGCTGCGTTTGTCATTGTATCGTGCCCCAAAGCTTTGGGCCGCATCCTCGATCACATGCAAGTTGTGCTTTTTAGCGATTGCATTGATTTTATCCATATCGGCGATCTGTCCATACAAAGAAACCGGCATGATGGCTTTGGTGCGCGGAGTGATCGCCGCCTCAATTTTTGCTGGATCAATATTGAAAGTTTTTGGATCAATGTCGACATAGATTGGTTTTGCGCCGGCAAGCACGATAGTTTCGGCTGTCGCGATAAAAGAAAATGCGGTCGTGATAACTTCATCACCTTGGCCAATTCCCAAAGCCATCAGAGGAACCCACAAAGCGTCCGTGCCGTTAGCGATCGTTAAGCAATGTTTTGTACCAACATATTTTGCAAGGGTTTGTTCAAGTTCAACAACTTCAGGTCCATTCACGTAAGCGCCGTGATCAAGAACTTTGTGGATGCGAGAATCAATGGATGTTTTAAGTGCGTTGTATTGCGCTTTTAAGTCGATAAAAGGGATAGACATAAGTTGCCTCCGGGTTCGTTTTTTTATGAGCTTTGAGTATCCTCTTTCCCCAGGGAATTGTCTATGCGGGACAAACTTTAAGGCCTCGGGTCGAGGGCTTTTTTAATTCTGTGGTAAAAGCGCAACTATGGCTGTTTACAAAAGGCCTCAGTTTTTATGACAAATCGAGCCAAGGTGTGACTATAATTACGCAGTTTTGCGGGATGATGATATAGGTAGACCTCTGAACCGGAGGTTAATTTTGATACCTGTTGTATTGTCTGGAGGAAGTGGAACTCGTTTGTGGCCCGTTTCCCGCCAACACATGCCTAAACAATTCTGCAATATTTTCGGCAAAGCTTTGCAAACACTGACTTTAGAGCGCTGCCAGAAAATGGGATCAGCTCCTTGGATCGTCACTTCCCAAACTTTGAAAACTCTGACGGAACTGAATTTGCGTCAAAACAATATGAACGACGTGCAGGTCGTGTATGAACCTTTCGGAAAAAACACCGCACCGGCCATTGCTGTCCTTTGCCAAGTTTTACTAGCGCAAGGAAAGGGTGATGAGATCGCGGGCGTCTTCCCGTCAGACCACTTAATCACGCAAGAAAGTAATTTCTTAAAAGTGGTGAAATTTGCCTCTGAAGTGGCCGCTAATAATCGCGTGGTGACCTTGGGTATTAAGCCGTCTTATCCCGAAACGGGGTACGGCTATATTCAAACTCAACCGCAAGGCTTCCGCAAACAAGACTCTTGGGAAGCTTTTCCGGTTATTAAGTTCCATGAAAAACCCAATCAAGAAAAAGCCGAAGGCTTTATCGCGCAAGGAAACTTTAGCTGGAATGCGGGGATTTTTGTTTTTAAAGTTTCGCATATGGTGGGACTTTTTAAAAAACATCAGCCCGAAATGTGGGGCTTGGTTTCGACTTTAAAAAAAGATCTTTCAAACTTGGAAGAGATCTACGCAAAAGTGCAAAACATCTCTATTGACTATGCCATCATGGAAAAACTGGGTGGGGACGAACTTGCGTGTATTCCGGCAGAATTCGGCTGGAGTGACGTGGGTTCTTGGGATGCGGTGGCCAGCCTAGAAAAGGGCGAAAAAGCCATTGAGGTTCAGGCGTCGGGCAATTTTGTCTTCGGTAATAAAGAAAAGAACTATTCCGTGATCGGTCTGAATGATGTCATCGTGGTCGACACGGCAGATGCGTTGATGCTGGTAAAAAAAGGCATGTCTCAAGATGTTCGTCACGTGGTGGAAGCTTTGAATAAAGAAAAATCGCCGCTGACGAAAGACCATATCTTTGAACACCGACCCTGGGGTTATTTCGAGATTTTAAAAGACACGGAAAACTTTAAGTCCAAGGTGATTCGTGTTCATCCGCACGCCCAGATCTCTTATCAATCTCACGCTCAGCGTGAAGAGCATTGGACGATCACCAAAGGCTCTGGCGAAGTGGTGCTCAATGATGAAATCATTCCGGTGAAAGCGGGCACGCATATTCATATTCCATTGGGGGCAAAACACCGTATTCGCAATAACACGGATCAGCCTTTAGAGTTCGTGGAAGTTCAATTAGGAACTTACTTCGGCGAAGATGATATCGTTCGCTATCAGGATGACTATCAACGTAAGTAGTGATGCGTGATTTTTTGCCATGGCAAGTATTGGCCTAAAAGATGAATGATACTGCAGGCGACAAAGGCGGCGGCACCGAGGCCTCCGCCAATGCCATTAGCTAATGGAATCAGAAAATAAAAAATCAATCCAAAGACAAGGCTGGCAATGAAAACTCGTTTCCAGCCCATGCGTGACTTGTCCGTCATCCCCACAAACGTGGCGCCAAAAAAACCGGCCTGCAAAGTTAAAATGAGCGGAGATGCCAGGCTCATCGTGAGCAAACAAAAAACCAAAGTGGCCAAGCTAGAAGCTCGCACGGTGGAAAGTCGTTTTTTGTGAATCAGCCAAAACGTGATTTCAGCCCCGAAAATTGAAACCAAAAGAACCGCTAATAATGTCATAGCCAAAACCTCATCGCGACCCCAAGTAGGGATGAAATGAACGCGATGAGACCTAGGCGGCCCCCTAAACCTTTTAAATAAGGCGTGATCAAAAAATAAATGGTGGTGCCGATGAAAGAGACGAGGAAAATCTGCAACGGCCCGGCGCTAACGACTTGCGACCCCATGGCCACGAACGCTCCAATATAAATGGTGGCGTGAATGTGAGTGCCGTCAATCCGTTTGGTGTCGGGTAAAAAACTTCCCAAAAAACCGGTGATCGCGGCGGCCAAGACGGCCGACATTTGAAAATGGTTTTGCAACGAAAAGCAAAACCAACAACCACTCAAAAAACAAATAAATTTCAAGCACCAGAGCTCAAGGCGTTGTGCATATCCTTGCTTCATGGACAATTAGAAGTTGGATGCGATCAAGTTTTCGCTGAGGGTGTCAGCCACCGCGAAAGCCAGGCTGCGAGCATGGGTTTCCCATTCTTCCGGGGCGGCTTTGGAAAGCGAGCCCAACAGCTTTTGTAAGGAATTCCACTGCGCCATAAATCCGGGATGGCCTTCTTTAGCGCCTTGGCAGTTCTTAAAGTAATCCATCAAAATCGGCAAAGCTTGATCGCGCTCGAAAGCTCTGAGCATGTCTAATGAAAGCACATTGGTCGTACCTTCCCAGATGGCAAAAACTTGAGCGTCACGCAATAGACGAGGCAATCCGGTGTCTTCGACATACCCGGCTCCGCCAAACATTTCAACCACTTCGCTTGAAATCAAAATCGCTTTTTTCGCCGTATAAAGTTTTAAAACCGGGGTGAGGGCGCGCAATAAAACTTTATTGGCGGCGGAGATTTCACCGACCTCTTCTTGACCCAATAAATGAGCCACGTGAAAGCACAACGCAAAACAACGACGGAATTCTGTTTCGAGATTTTGCAGCGTCACTTTGTGAAGCGGGTGATCCATTAGGATTTTACCGAAGGCTTTGCGTTTATAAGAGTAGTCCGTGGCCAAATCTAAAGCGCGGCGCATGTGTCCCAAGGCGCAGATCGAATTGTAAATACGTGTGATATTCAGAACACTGGCGATGCGTTTTACGCCCTCACCCTCGCCGCCAATAATGCGGGCCGGGGTTCCTTGCAAGCTGAGCTCTGCCGTTGGCAGTGCCTTTGTTCCTAATTTGTCTTTCAGGCGGTGAATCTGGATATTGTTCAAACGCTCTGAAGCATCACGTAGCTCAAGATAGAACAGACTTAAACCCCTAGATCCGGCGACGGCCCCTTCAGGTCGCGCTAAGGTCAAAGCCATTTGTGAAGTCGTGGCCGAGGTGAACCATTTAGTACCGTGCAAAGCATGGGTCGCGCCAAACAAACTGGGTTCGGAATACGGCAGAGCATCGGTGGACGTGCCACTGACATCCGACCCGCCGGTTCGTTCGGTCATCCACTGTCCTGCCGTCCAAAACTTTTTAGGATCGCGAGAAAGCAAATGGGGAAGGGCTCGTTCTTTTAAGTCCGGTGGGCCGTAAAGCTCAATGGCCCGGGCAGCGCCGTCAGTCATTGCCAGCGGGCACGAAAATATCGCAGAGCTCGGTGAATAAAGGTAAAGCAAGGCCATCTGATAGACGCGGGAAAAGGATCCGAACTCGCGGTCATAGGCCGTGGCGACAATGCCCTCTTCGGCGGCGACTTTTTCAAGCTCCTTCCAACCATTCGAGGTTTTGATGTCGTCAATACGACGGCCCCAAGGGTCAAAGGGGACATGTTGTGGCGGGAAGCTTTCCGCTTCTTCGGCCCAGCTGAGCATGTCCGTGACCGCCCTTTCGCCTAAATGGTCTAAGTGGGAAAGAGCTTTTTTCTGAGCCTCTGGCGGCAGAAGTTTTTTGAGGTAGTTTTGCAAAAGACTGTCAGAGCGATAGGTGTTTGAGAGTCGGGGACCCTCTTGATAAAAGTTTTTCATACCTGATAGTTTAGGCTTTCAGAGGGAGAAGACAAGAATATGTCATCCGACCCCCTGATTTTTTAAAAAAATATTGCCCGGGTGTAAGGTCTTTTCTATAAGAGCCTCCTCTATGGGGGAGTACATGCGTTTTCTATTGGCTGCAGTTGCGGCTTTGGTATTGGCGGCTTGCGGGCGCTCGGTGAACAATCAGGTTGAATCTCAGCCAACGACAGGGATTATTGGTGGGACTTTGGTCGCGGAAGGCACGACGATCGCTCAGAGCATCGTGGGAATCTATGACGCCAAGAATGAGGCTATCTGTACGGGTTCTTTGATTGCCGATGGCATCGTTTTAACTGCGGCACACTGTGTATTTGATTCTGAGCCCAATAAATTACAAGTCATCTTTGCAACCGACGTCATGGCCGTGATGGGAACTTCAGAGCCTGACATTAAAGCAGAGCTTATGCGTGACGTGGTGGATTTCAAATACCACGAAAAATACAATCCTGACGAACAAGAAGAAAACGAGTTTGATTGGTCTGATATCGCATTGATCAAGTTCAAAGGCACAACTCCAGCGGGTTACAAACCGGCGGTCATGTTGCAAGATCCAAAAGCGGTTCGCCCCGGAATGAAAGCCGTCATGGCCGGTTACGGAGTGACTTCGGTCAAGACTTATCCTGTTGAAGCGCGCAAGGTGAAGAATCTCAAAGAAGCCATCGCCAATGGGGATGTGATTTGTGATGACGGTTACAAAGACTGTGAAGAGCTCAGCATGTCTGGCGACGGCGAGCTTCAAGAGACTTACGCGACTATCGCGCACGTGGTACGCAGCGAAATTCGTTTGGATGAGTCTGAAGGCCGCGCGACTTGCAGTGGGGATTCTGGCGGGCCGATTTTCTTAGAACAAAATGGTCAGTATTTTATTATCGGCGTTACCAGCCGCGGCAGCATGTTGTGCAATAAAGTAGGCGTTTACACAAATGTTCCTTATTACCGTGACTGGATCAGCTTTAATCTTAAGAAACTTTAGTGATAAATAAGGCCTTCATCTTTGCGGCGCTGGCGATGAACCAGCGCTGAAGCGAGCAAGATGGCGGCAAACCCTATATGCAAGAGATGATCAGACGTACCTAGCTCTAGGACCCCTGGGGAAAGGATCCACAGGGAAGCATCTCGACCGGTGTGACCCACCGTAGCTTCGGCCGAAGTTCCTAAGACAAACCCTAAAATTCCAAGCAGACCATAAAAGGCTCCAAATCCTAAAGCGAAACGCTGGGCCGCTGCACGCCCCAAGTAAGCACAAGTGATCGCGACAATCCCAGAAATAAGATGGATCCAGTTGTGCGCATAACTTAAATGCGCCGCCAATAAGTTATCGACGACAAAACCCACCAATCCGATGGTGATAAAAATGGCTCCCAAGGCATAAGTCGCCTCACGGGCGTAACTGACGCGATCAAATTTTGCCGTTAAAGTGCGTTCTTCGGCGATGGATGGTTTGGTGCTGGGGCGTAAATGAGGTGTTGTTTTTCGCTGGGGTTCTCTTTCAAGTTCCATGGAATCTCCTTTGTCATCCTTTGATTATGATCGCTCTGTCCGTTGCTGTCTTATTGCTTTTTCACAGTTGCATTTACGCGGACGCCGCCAGAAAGCGAGGATCGCACTTGGACGGTGGTTCCGCGTTCAAGGTCCTCCATGGTTTTATTATTAAACTCGATGCGAAAATCTAACTTTTTTTGGCGGTCCTCAGGACAGGTGCCGTAACCTTGCAGAACTCGGGCATTTACGGGGCCCGTGAGGGTGTAAGTCCCTTGGCAGCGGGCTTCTTTGCGACCGTCGGGATAGGTCCTTTCGAATTCAAAGTCGCTTGTGGATTGAACATAAATATTTCCATAAAACTGTTTAAACAATGCACTGGCGGAAACTTTATAGGTTCCAATCAAATTGCCAGGCGTGATTTCGGTTGCCAGGGCCGACGACGCCCAGATCATGGTCATAGCTAATAAAAGTGTTTTCATATTCCCCCCAAATATTCTTTTAAAAATTCTGCCTAAGCTTAAATGGAACTCACGAAAAATCGCTTTTGTTGTCGTGGCACATTGTTGCATGCAGGTTTTTAACAAAGGTGGCCAAAAAAGCTGTTGCGGGTGTGAAAACGGCGTAAAATGAAGCTAGTTGAGATTAAGGAGGATAGTATGAAAAATCAAAATATCCCCAACAAAGACTTTGAAAATAAGTCATCGCAACAGACACCATCTAGAGAAAGTTCAAGTCGTTTTGAAAAAGGCGCTGAGGTTAATAAAAATAACAGCAGTCAGTCTAAAAGCGATTTAAATAAAACTTCCTCTAGAACGGGACTTAGATAAGCCCTTAGCTTGAAACGCTATTACTTATCTGGTCAAAAACGGGAAGGGCGAGGCCTTTCCCGTTTTCTTTTGGCCAGGTTGATTCGGGGCCAGAAATTATCTTCTGTTGTCGGGACTGGTGCGAACTGCTAGTTTGCCGCCCATGTCACCAGCTTTATTATCCGTACGCCATCCTATTTTTATTATGTCTTTAGTGATTCTCATGCTTACGCTGGGAACGATGTCATTAAAGAGTCTCCCAATTGATCTTTATCCAGACGTGAGTCTTCCGACCGTGGTTGTTTACACGACCTACTCGGGAGCTGGTCCCCAAGAGATCGAAACGGAAATCACCCGAGTTTTAGAAGATCAAGTTGCCACTATCAGTGGGGTGCAAAAAGTTTCTTCGCAAAACATGGAAAGCGTTTCGATGTTGATCATCGAGTTCTCGCTTAAAACCAATTTGAACTTTGCCGAACAAGAAGTGCGCGCCAAAGTTCAAAATGCTTTGCGGGATCTGCCGGATGATGTGGATATGCCGGTGATTCGTAAGGTCAGTCCTTCCGATGCGCCGATCATGTCGATTGCTTTGCAGTCAGATATTCCTGATGGCCAGCTTTATGATTTGGCCAAAGAAACTATTTCACCGCAATTCGAACAGGTCTATCAAGTAGGTCAGGTTGATATTATCGGGGGACGTAAGCGTGAAATCCATGTCAGTCTCAGCCGCGACCGCTTAAATGGTACGGACGTATCGGCGACAAGTATCGCGGAAGCCTTACGCAGTGGTGGACGCAACATTCCGGCGGGTAAAATTGATGTTGGTAATACGCAGTTTTCATTTAGAACCTTAGGACAATATCAATCCATTGACGAAATCGGCGGAACGGTTTTACGTCTGGCGGACGTGTATCATCCGATCACAATCGGGACGGTCGGGAAAATTCAAGACACGCTAGAGGATGAAAAAACGCGCAGCCGTTTGAACGGCAAAAAATCATTGGTATTTAGCGTCTTTCGTCAATCCGGCGCCAACTCTGTTAAAGTGGCTGATGATGTGCGCGCGAAAGTCTTAAAAATCAATGAAGACTTAAAAAGCAAAAACATCCCAGCCGAGATGAAGGTCATTCAAGACACCAGTAAAAGAATCCGCGATAACGTTTACGATGTTTATGAGTCGATTTTATTCGGGGTCATTTTAACAGTCATCGTGGTTTATTTCTTCTTAGGAAGTATGAAGTCGACCCTGATCACGGGCTTTGCGTTACCGAACTCTTTATTGGGGGCCTGTATCGTGATGGGGATCTTTGGCTTTTCGATCAATATCATGAGCTTGTTGGCCATGAGCTTGGTGGTCGGTCTTTTAGTCGACGATGCTATCGTGGTGAGGGAAAATATTTTCCGTAAGTTAGAGGCCGGGTTGTCACCGAAAAAAGCGGCGGTCGTGGGTACCAATGAAGTGACCCTGGCGGTTGTGGCGACAACACTGACGATCTTGGCGGTTTTTGGCCCGATCGGAAATCTTCAAGGCATCGTGGGTCAGTTCTTTAAGCAGTTTGGTTTAACCATCTGCTTTGCCATGATCGTGAGCTTATTTGACGGTCTATTCGTGGCTCCGGCTTTGTCAGCTTATGTGGCGGGGACGCATTCTCATCATCCACCAACGAATCGTTTTGCGCGCTGGAATCATAATATGCTTAAGGCTTTTGACCGCTTCCAAGTGTGGTTGGAAAAAGGCTATGTGACGACCTTGCGGTGGGCCTTGGGTCATCCGATTAAAACTATCGTGGGCGCGATTGGAATTTTCATTTTCTCGATCTTTATTGCGTCTCGTGTTCCGTTTACCTTCTTGCCGGCCCAAGACAATGGTGAGTTCTATGTGCAATTTGAGTTAGCTCCGGGCGCCAGTCTTGATGGGACAGACTACGTCGGTCATCAGCTTGAAGAGCGGGCTCGCAAATTCCCTGAAGTTGAAGACATCTTAACCACGATTGGGTCGGGCAACCAAGAAAGCCATAAGGGCAGCCTGTTTGTGCGTTTGGTGCCCTCTAAAAAACGGACAAAGAACACCACCGCGATGAAGGCCGAACTTCGTGAAGCCTTTAAAGGTTTAGAAAAATACAACGTGATTGTCACCGACAATCCAGGTCAGCAGAACAGCCGTCAGTTCAACGTGAATATCGTGGGGCAAAATATGACGGAGCTGATTGAGTACTCGGAAAAAGTGTTGGCGTACTTAAAAAGCAATCCCAGCTTATCTCAGCCCGACAGCAGTTATCGTGCGGGTAAGCCCGAATTCCAAGTGCAGCTAAAACGTGATATCGCGCAAGCCTCAGGCGTGACCTTGACCAGCATCGGGATGGAGCTTCGTACTTTGATCGAAGGTCAAACGCCAGCGATTTATCGTGAAAACGGAGTGAACTATGACGTGCGTGTCCGCCTTCGTCCAGAAGAGCGTGATTTGCGTAATCAGTTTTCGACTCTGAAGGTTCCAAACTTAAGCCAACGCTTAGTTCCTTTGGCCAATGTGGCAAATTTAAAAGAAGCTCAAGGTCCTTCGGTGATCTTGCGTGAAAATCGAAATCGTTACGTTCAATTGTCCGCCGATATCACTCCTGGTGGGAAAGGACTTGGGGGCGTGATTAGTGAGCTTAAAACTTTAAGCCAAGGGGAACTTAAGCCTCCGGCGGGGGTGAGCTTTAGCTTCGTGGGGGAAGCCGAACGTTTTGCGGAACTTATGACAAACATCCTGGTCTCTTTAGGATTGGGTGTGATGTTTATCTTCTTGGTTTTGGCAAGCTTGTATGGGTCATTTATTACGCCATTTACAATTATGTCGGTGATTCCGCTGGCCGCTTGCGGGGCCTTTATTTCATTATTTGTGACTCGCTCAAGCTTTGACTTATTTTCGATGATTGGTTGTGTGATGTTGATGGGACTCGCGACCAAGAACTCGATCCTTTTGATTGACTCGGCGGCGGAACAACAACGTCATGGCGCTGATGTGAAGGAAGCCCTGGTGAAAGCCGGGGAAACTCGTTTAAGACCGATTATTATGACAAGTCTTGCTTTGATTGCCGGGATGGTTCCCGTGGCGATTGGTTTAAATGAGGCCTCAAAGTCACGTACCAGCTTAGGTATCGTGGTGATCGGGGGGACCATCAGTTCGACCTTATTGACGTTATATGTAATCCCCGCGTTGCACATTTACGTCGACCGCTTTCAAAACTGGTTTATGAAGCATTACCGCCGCATCTTTGGCCACGACGAAACAGTGGTTTAGCGGAGTTGGGGGGAGGAAATTTGGAAGAATTTCATTATTTTTCCATAATCATCCCCCTGTTCATTAAATAAAACTCTCTTTAATTTCTAAATTGCCATATAAGGTGTCCTCAAACTTTAAAGAAAGAAATATGGACACACTTGAACGTCTCCGCGTCGTGACCGATATTGATGATTCTCAGTGGCAGGATTTGCTACAGCTGACTTGGTGGGATTATGTCATGGTCCGCTCGGGTAAAAAACAGCTGTCTGAACAGGCCTTGCTGCGCCTTTCTGAATATTTTGACTCTGATCCTCGCGCCGTGATTACGGGGAAAGTCGATTTTCATTCTATACAAATTCAATCAGAAAAAAGCCGGTGGGAAATGCCCGACGCCTACGCCGTGGCTAATTACGGGCGCCGTCGCACCACGATCACTACATTTGAATATATTGAAAGAAATCACGGATGGCGCTTGCGTTACGAAGTTCTGAAACACTTAGGTTTAAGTGAATCTATCCTGACGGATCCTTTTGCTCCGATCAGCATGCAAGTGATCACCGACGCGTTGGCGTACTTGGGGCATCGCCATTTCACCGCGAAGGATTTTTTTGCGATGGGGATGTATTCCTATTCTGGTAACGTGAACACTCTTTTAGGAAGATTTTATTCCGAGTTAGAAACCTCCAAAGAGGTGATCGAACACATGTGGGGCGACTGTCTTAACTTTTATGAAAAGAACTGTCGCTATCGTTTTTTAAAATTGAACGAAGAGGGAGCTTTACTGGAAGTCTCTTCGGACCCGCATGTGGCCCAGGAAATGGAAACGACCCATCTAGGCAATGAATACATCTGTTCTTTAAAGGCGGGGATGATGGCTTCAGCCCCGATGTATCGTGGGGAAGCGCCCGCCAAAGTGATAGAGCGTTGCTGCGTTCATCATGGGGCCCCGGCATGCGTGTTTGAAATTACTTTTGCTAAAGGTGTTTTATATCACGCAGCCAATCTCAATTTTGCATAGGACGAGCCTAGGACCCGTCGCTCATCCCAAATCTGCTGCCAAATTTTAGTTTGCAAAGTGGGTGGCGTCAGGAACTGAGTGGCGTGCATTACAAGGACGGGCTCTTTCACTAAATGAGTCACAAAAATATTCGATAGATCTTTGCCATCCTTGCTTAAAGGCCTGTGGCCCAGTTCTGCAAAAAGCTTTTCGGTCTTAAAGCGAAGAGTTCCCCCGATAAGTACTTCCTTAATACCCTGCTCTTGATAAAGCTGATGGTAAAAGGTGATAAATGCGCTTTTTAGGTGAACGTCCTGTGGACATCGATTTTTGAACTCAGGATCTATGGTCCAAGACCCGAGGTAAGAAAGACCCGTATTGTTTTGGCTGCAGCGCTGAACGATGTCTTTCACGACGCTAATATGTTCGGTGGCGTTCGCACTTTGAACTAGTCCCAGCCCCGGAAAGTTTTGATTGTACTGCAAGCACTTGCTTAAGCTCACCGTTTTATATCCCATGATAGGATTTAAATCGTTATTGATTTTCTTTTCGCACAGTAAAACGTGCGTGGCAAAAAAGTCCGAAGTGTCCACAGGTAAAACGCCTTGGGAGTACCGGCTTTCATAACCGTTCTTTTTTAGGGTCACCATTTTGTTAAATAATTTTTGCACGGCTGGATCACTCCAGTTTTCGATCGGGGACTCTAAGACGACCAGCTGAAATTTTTTAAACGCTTCACTCATTAAGGTTTCTCCTGGATTTTTTCTAGTCTTTAATTTTATCGGACATCTTCCGTAAATAATAAAGAGTTTGATAAAAAAATAGGGAGATTTTATGAACAATAAATATGACGAAAGAATTTTGCGCAGCATCGGAATCTTTACCAAAGAGCAAGTTTATAAATTTAAAAAAACCAAAGTCGCTATCGGGGGCTTGGGACTTGGTGGATCTATTTTCATCAATTTAGTAAGAATGGGATTTGAAAATTTTCATATCGCGGATCCAGATACTTTTGAACGTACAAATATCAATCGTCAGCGTATGGCCAAAGAAACAACCATTGGCATGCGTAAAGACGAATGCTCGGTGGAGGAAGCCCTGGCGATCAATCCCGAAGTGAAGATCAAAGTTTTTAAAGACGGAGTAAAAAAAGAAAACTTAAGCGAATTTCTTGAAGGTGTCGACTGGGTCGTGGATGTGGTGGATCTTTTTGCCATGAATGATAAGCTTGCCTTAAACATGGAGGCTCACAAACGTGGAATCCCGGTAGTGACTTCCGCGACCTTAGGGTTTACGGGGTGCTGTGTGGTTTTTAAAAAAGGCACTCCGTCATTTGCCGAACAGACGGGGATTTCTCCGGATTTGCCGTATGAAGAAAATTTGTCTCGATACTTAAGATTCATTTGTCCTGAAGTTCCTCCTTATATGTGGGGGCAGCTGATCCATGCGATGGATCGTTCTGGGTATATTCCGTTTGTGACTCCCGGAGGGGAGGCCTCGGCGGCGGTGGCGGCTTCGGAGATTGCAAAAAACATCGTGGGCTTGGGCAAAGCCGTGGTGTCGCCACAAGGAATTTTTGTGGATTTAGCCAATGCCTCAACCACCGTTTTTGAAGCCTCCTATAAGGTACGCCTCTTAAACATCCCAAGTGACTTGAAAACAAAAAAGGTCGCTTAATGTTAAAGCCGCGCTTCGTAGAAATTTTAGAGAGTTCTTTGGGGTTAGAAAAAGGCCATCGGATTTTCACCTCGCTTGAAGGCGAAAATCCGGGGGGCTCTATTAAGGACCACATGGTCTTAGGCGAACTTCAGCAGTTGCAAAAACTAAAAAGCGCGGGTTTTAAAGGTGTTTCGGAGGTCAGCGCTGGAAGCACGGCCCTGTCCCTGGCTTATTACAGTCGACAGTTAGGTATGCCTTGCGTGCTATTTGTTCCCATGACCGCTTCAGCAGATATCGTGGCGCGATTGCAGGCGCATGGGGCCGAAGTTCATCAGGAAGATTTGTCTGTGATCTATGAAAAATATGATCAGGTGATGGCGATGCGGCCTGAACTCTTTCGTTTTAATCAGCTTTATGATGAAGGCAAGCGTCGGCATTATCATGCTTTCGGTCATGCCGTGAAAAACACTTTAGGACCTATGGATGCGGTGATCGGTGCCGTGGGCACGGGGCATTCCCTGCGGGGGATCGGTGAGGGAATAGATAAAAATCTTAAAACGATTACGGCGGAGCCGGATGAGTCCCATAAAATCCCCGGGGTTCGTAATATCCTTTTAAACAGATACGGGGATCAAGACACCCTGTCGGCCGCCTATTTTTTACAGAGAATCACGGTGGCAAAGCAAAGTTTGAGTGAATTTAAGTCATTGCGTACAGACAAAGGAGAGATTGAAGTGGGTCTTTCGTTTTCTTTGGTGCTCGCGGCTCTTAAAACGTATCTAGTCGATAAGACTGAACAAAAAATCTTTACCGTCGGTGCGGCAAATAAGTCCGTGAAGTTGTAATCTTTCCTGCTAATCAAAACATTGTTTTATCTGAATTTGTCGCTTATACCCTAAAAAAATCAGGGTGATTAAATGCGCGGTTCGCTAACAGATGAAATATCGAGTGAATTATGGGGAAAGACGTTTGAGGCTATTCCTCACCCGTTGGTTTTTGCGCGCTCGGATGAACGCGTTATCAATATTAATGAAGCAGCCTCGAGACTTTTAAACTTACCCAAAAACCGTGTTATCGGAAAATATTGGAATGATGTTGTACAACTTCTTCCTTATGGAATTTCGCAACTTCTAAGATTTCATAAAACCCGTCTTGAAGTTGACGATGTGGTCCTTATTTCTTTACGTGATTCCCGCGAAGAGCTGTATCTGCAAAGAGTGCTTTCGTTTTTTGCCAATACGCTGAAGTCGCTGGATGGTCCTCCAGATATCGCCTTAAAAGCGGAAGAGTCTTTAAAAGAGGCCGCCCAAGTCGCCGTCAGAGACATCTGTGATTGGTGCCGTATCGATCTTATTCCTGAGTTGAATGTGGGGCCGGGTGTAAGTGCACACATGGATCCTGTGATGACGTACTTATTGCAAGAGTATGTTTCTATTAAACCTGAAAATCCTGATGCCATGTTAAATCCATTGCGAGTCATTCGGTCTGGGTTTGCGGTTTTCCGAGGCCTGGTGGACGTGGAAACTTTAAAGTCTTCGATTTCATCCCATCGAGCCCTTCACCTGTTGCAACATTTGGGTTTTGCATCGTACATCTGCGTGCCTATCCGTCGGGGACTAACCACGATTGGCAGTTTGACTTTGGTACGTTCCGGAAAACGAACACCGTTTGATTCTATGGATCTTTTAATGGCAGAAGAGTATTCCAATAAAGTGGGAATTAATTTAGAGAAAGCTCTTTTATATAAACGCCTTGAAGAACTTAAAAATGAAGCCGAAGCCGCCAATCGCGCTAAGACCCATTTCTTAGCCAACGTGAGCCATGAAATCCGCACACCTCTGGGCGCCGTTTTAGGTTTTGCGGATTTATTGATCGCCGCCCCCTCGGCGCAATTAGATCGCACAGATTGGGCGGATCGTATTCGTACCAACGGTGGGCACCTCTTGCGTTTGATTGACGATATTTTAGATCTATCGAAAGTCGAAGTGGGGCATCTAGATATCAAAATAGAAAAAGTCGATTTGCAAAATCTTTTGCACAATGTGCATGCTTCAATTTGTGATAAGGCCCAAAGCAAAGGACTTTGCCTTGAACTTGTGATCGAAGGTTCGCTGCCTCGTTATATCGCCACGGATGAAACAAGGCTTTCCCAGGTGCTTATCAATGTCTTAGGCAATGCCGTAAAATTCACACCTTCGGGTTTTGTGCGCATGAAAATGGCGCGGCAATTTCCGCGTGAAAACAGAATTATTTTTGAAATCCAAGATTCGGGCGTGGGCATTGCGGCGGATCAGACGTCCTTACTTTTTCAACCCTTCAGTCAGGTTGACATGTCACGCACACGTCAATTCGGCGGAACGGGCTTGGGTTTAGCATTGTCCCGGGGCCTCGCGCGTCACTTAGGCGGAGATCTGGTTTTGAAAGAATCAGATGTCAATGCGGGCAGCACCTTTGTGTTGACCATCACCGCCGAACCTATTGAAGAAGCCGAATTTAAAACGATCGATTCATCGACTTTATCTCCCGAAGCTCAGGAAGAAGATTTAAGTCAGGTCTTACGAGGACGAAAAATTTTGGTGGTTGAGGATTCTAGTGACATTCAAGCTCTTTTAAAAAGAACTTTAGAAGACGCCGGGGCCGTCACGATTTTAGCCAGCAATGGTGAAGAAGGCGTTCAGGCCGCTTTAACTGATTCATTTGATGTGATCTTGATGGATGTCCAAATGCCGATAAAAGACGGGTGTCAAGCGGTGCAAGAGCTGCGCGCGTTGGGATATAAGGGCCTGGTGATCGCTTTAACGGCCAATGCCATGTTAGAGGAGCAAACGCGTTGTTTGTCTTCGGGATTTGACGTGCACATGAGTAAACCCATGCGCCGTCGTGATTTGATTCAACAACTGGGCCGATTGACGGCCCCCCAAACAACTTAAAATCTCAGTGAATGCGATCGTGACCGTTCATTTTTGGTTCATCAAAATCGCTTAAATCTTCTGGATCTTCTTCCATTGAAACTTCGGTGGAAGGTTTCGGTGGTTCGGGTTTTTTGTCCGCTTTTTTCTTAGAAGGTTTCGCGTGAGTCGCTAAATACTCATCGGTTTTCTGTTCAACCTCTTCGATCCCGCCCGGAGTATACTTAAACGAGGCCCCTAATTCGGTGCGTGGACTGTCTTCGGTGGCTTGGCTTTGCAGGCCCCGTAAGGAAGTGTCCATGGCATCTGCGGTGCGATCCATTTGTTCTTTGACGTCGATATCACCTTGCATGAATTCATCTGGTTCGTCTTCAAGGGCTTCAAGGGAACGAGTGTGAGCTCCCATGTTCTCGTCGTCTTCAGCGGAAAGTCCGCGAGCAGTCACATCTTGATCATGCAGAATGTCTTTTTCATCCATGCTGTCCTCGGATGCTTCTCCCCATTTAGTCTGAGTGAATTCTGGAACTTCGACCCGTTCTTTATCTGCAGCCATAACATCCTCCTAGAATGTGTTAGGTCCACAATCATTATAAAAATAAACTCCACCGGCTGAAAGGCCCTATTCACATGTATTTTGAAAGGGATTGTCAGACAGCAACGGGGGCGTTTTGCTTTTTTGTTCAGACCCTTGTGGAGGGTTTGAACAATGGGATAATAAGACGGGTGACTAACTGGAGGTTAGCTATGAAATTTCTCATGTTTCTAGCCGCAGGTCTGTATGTGGCGCATAGAATGGAAAAGCGATTAGAGTCGCAAAAATACTCAAAAAAAATGCGTGAATTACGCGAGTCCACCGACAACCAGGTCGACGAAACTTTGGATGAATCTTTTCCGGCGAGTGACCCGCCGAATTTTTCGCCAGCGGGATATCATCATTAGGAAGATTACGGTTGCGCCGCCGCGACCGCAGCTTCGTTTGTTTCTGAAACGGGGGGTTGCACGCGATCCGTTTGATCTGGTTGATCTGGGCGTGGTGTCGGCACGGGAATATTGCCCATAAACGGTTGTTCGGGATCGATCACTTCGCGGCCTTTTAAAGCTTCTTCCATCAAGCGGGGGTGGTAGTGCATGATCACGCCACCATCTTTAAGAGCGTTGGCCAGTTTTTCAATCACGCCCAAGCCGACAGCGGGGCACCCCCAGCTGTGACCGATACGACCGAAAGGCTGTTTGGTATTTGGATTGATAGATTTGATAAAGTCTTCACCAACGTACCAAGCGCCATGTAAAACGATGTCCCGGTTATAACCTTGATCATTGGAAGTTTGCAGACCATACATCCGCAGGGTGTTGCCGTAATGACCTTGGTAAATTCCTCCTCCAAGATAAATACCCAACGAAGTTTGGCGTGAATCTTTGGTGTTGCTAAAGCGGGAAGCGTAATTCGAACGGCTGGTGCCCACGCCGTGAGAGCTTAAGTACTTATTCACTTCACCAGTCTGGGTGTTGATAAGAAAAAATCTTCTTTCCGTGGAAGGCATGGAAAAATCAACGATGGCGACAAAAGAAGGATTTTCCAACTTCACATCACGAGTGGTCAAGGTGCGTTTGTTTTCTTCGCAAGGACGGATGCTGTTGGGATCTTTACCGGCGCAAGTGTAAACAGACTGAGAAAAGCTACGCCCCTCGTTTTCACCTAAGAATTTTGAAAGTCTATCAACGGCATCAGCGGGGACCCCTTGGGCGACGATTTTTTGAACGACTTGTTCGTTCAGTGCTGCGGCCTGCGCGGAAGTCGCGAAAACAGACAGACTTAAAGAAGCCAAAAGACCAAGAACGCGCATACGATTCTCCTCGTGATAGGGGAATTTATACACTGAACACCAGACTATTTAAACTGTCAGGATTTTCGACAAGAATAAAATGCCCTTGAGGTAACCTTCAAGGGCACTTCGTCTAAAAACTTGGCAATAGGACCTTTTAGGGCTCCATTGTGAGCACATGTTTTTCAGAGGTGATAACTCGGCCAGCAGAGTCTTTAGCGCTGACGTAAAATTCCCAATCACCTGCGGCTAAGAGATTTGAATTCAGACGTATTTTTAACTCGGTGGCGGGAGAGTTTAGCTGAATGGTTTTTTCAATCCCTTCATGGCGCTGATGGAAGGTGATCTCTCCGTTAAAGCCGGAAAGGTTTTTTAAGGTCAGCTCAAAGGAATCCGTGGCATTTTTTGAGGGAACGGGTGCGGTGAGCATAAAGTCTGGCTCGGCCAGATTTCCGGCCGGTTGGCGCCCGCTGAGGGCTTCTTTTTCTACCTGGAAATCAAGGCTCGCATTTAGTATTGGCAAGTCAAAGACCTTGGCTTTAGGCACTTCGTATTTCCAGGTGGTGGCGCCAATGCCTGAAGTATCGTCATAGGAAATACGCCCATAACCACGTTCACCCCAGCTTGTGCCCCAGCTGTTGCGGATGATTAAATAGCGGTCCTTGTCGTTATACCCAATGATGACGATGGCGTGGCCACCGACTAAGCTGTTTGAAACGCGTTTATAAATCCCGCCGCGATAATTCATAAAATCATTGTAAGCGGCCATGGTCGTCACTAACGGACCCCGCTGTAAGGCCTCGCGAATGGCGCTAAGATTGCGAGCATTGTCCGTAGGCAGACTGAAAGACGAAATCTTCACCGCACGCTTGCTGGAGTCACCGCACGCGCGTGAGCACGAAATATCCGAGCCTCCGCTGGACATGTAAGGCAAACAGGATTCATCCGTGACGCCGGTATTTAGCAAAAACTTAGCGGCTTGATTTGGATACCAGCCCTTTTTGCAAACGCCACCCCCGCATGAAAATAGGAACTGAGGTGAAAGTTTATAGGACTTGTTTTGCGTGATTTTATATTGAGCTTCTAGGGTCGCGGTGGCGGCAAATGCCAGGCAGCTGCCACAGGAACCTTGATGGCGAATAGGGGTGAGCCAGCTTTTGCCGTCTTTGTTTCTCCAGTCAATAGATATCGGAGTGGCAAAGGCTTTGATGCCTTCGTCGGGAATTTCAAATTGCACTTCAGGATGAGGCAATAAAGACGAATCCATCATGGCGCGCTTTTCAGCCCATGACAGATCACTGACGGACGTTCGTCCGGCCACCCATTGGCCTTGGGAGTCTTGGATTTTTTTATTTAGAACTTTGATAGAGTCGACTTCGGCCCAAGAGAAAGGTGCAACAAAAAGCAAAAGACACAAAGTGGTTATGAGTCTCACCGGGAACCTCCGAGGTTTGAATACCTTTCGGAGGTCCGGGATCTCATTTTGAGTCTAGATTTGTCCTAGCGAACAGATCTTAAGAAAGCTCTGACATTCAGTGGAGTTTGTTCTTTCACGCCAACACCTGCAGAGATGGCAGCACCGGCTTTAAGTTGATCTACGGACCAACCCATTTTTGTTTCATACGGGCGGTTTAAAGAATTGCGGATGCTTTGTTCGGCTTTATACCACTCATCTTTAGATGATGATTGGTTGCAGCTCGCAAGCTCAGCTCCCGAAGTCGCACCCATACGTTGTTCCACGCAGTGATACGGGTCGAAAGACATCGCGTACAGGCGTTCTACAAAATCTTGATAAGTTAAGTATTGTGTACGGCCATCCGATTTTTTGTAAGACAACTGGCACTCATTCGCGGCGCGATCGTAAGCATTTAGCATGTCACCTACGATATCGTTACCGTCATAGATCACTTTTGCATCACGAGCTTGGTACAGTTTGTACATACGAACGACGTCGCTGTACATTTCTGCCACGGCGGTTTTTAAGCGCGCATCGCGGGATGGAGTTGAGTACTCTTCCCATTCGCCAGATGTTCCATAGATATTGTCGGGCAAACGACCGTTTGGCATCGATTTGCTGTCGATACCTTTGTTGATCGCCGCTTGGACGGAATCAATGCGGTCTTGCATCATCAAACAGATATTTGCGACTTCGGACTGAATCTCTTGAATAGGACGATATTTCACAGCGCCCAAGCTCATGCGTGCCCGAACGACGTCAAGGTAACGTGAAGAAGGTAAGATGCCTTCAGATGTGCTCCATTTAGCTGTTGAGAAACCCCCTGAGTTTGGTTGGTCACCCACGAATTGCTCTAAAGAAAATCCAGGAGAATTGGCGTTAGACGCCGTGACAGTTTTACCGCCAGAAATTCTCACCGGTCTCCAATTTTTAAAGCCACCACCTTGCGCCATGGAACGAGCTTGGAATGCCCCCGTGTAAACAACGCGAGAAACAGAGTTGTCTGGATGAGAATCTAAAAGAATGATTTTTCCTGAATCTTGAATTTTCGCGACGGTCGCGATGTGACCATTTGGATCATAAACCACCGTCCCTGGACGGATGTTTTTACGATTAATAGCCACGTGATAGAAGTCAGAGAATACCCCTGAATCAACATCTAAGCGTGAATCAACACGGAACACGGCAGAGTAAACACTTTCAACCGTTGAACGGACGAATTGGTAACCGTTTGTTCCAGATTTAACGGCGCGACGTTGGGCGATGTAAGTCCCTTTAGCCGCGTATTTGATTTCGCCTTTATCGGAAGGATCACGTTTTTGTGCGGTGACCGCAGCCTGAAACGGAAGTCCGTTATGGAAAGCGAAATAAGAGCGTAATAGGTAAGGAAAGCGACCGCAGTCCGCATACCAAACCATTCCTGCGGGATCTTTATCACGATACCAGTTTCCTTTACCGCTCATACATTTTGGAACAGTGTTGCAACCGGATTCATAGATGCTCTCTACGAATTGAGAAAAACGCGCTTCGTCGGCGTCTGTCCACGCGTCTTGTTTAATAATCCAGGGTTTTCCGCCTTTAACTAAAACGTCTTGGCTCCACCCCTTCATCGGTCCGCTTTGGGTCGGCGAGGTTTGAGTTTGCGTTGGAACTGGCGGGAAGTATTCTTTTTGCTTAGGCTTAAAGATATCAAACAAGCCCGCTTGAGAAGTAGCAGGGATAGTCATCATCATTCCTAAGACGAAGGCACCGGCAATACGTGAACTGGTTTTTTTCATCACACACGTCCTTAATAGTTAAGAGGCATATTAAAAATGTACGGGAAGCGCTTCTACAAGAACCGGGCCACTCCATAAACACTCCCTCATTGATCGCAAGCAGGGAGGGGTGGCCATCAGGCAGACGTTCCTGAAATTATTGCAGAAGGGTTTTAAACTCTTCTTGCGCCAATTTTTGATCAGAAGCAGTGACTTCGTAAGTGCAACCCATAAAGGCGATCTTTTCCAAACGATCTTGGGATACGGACTTGTTTGCTACCAAAGTTTCAATTTTAATGTAGTCTTTTTCGCTGAGCTTCAGGTCAAAAGCCAGATTCAAAGCAAGCAAAGCTTTTTCCAGACGTGCGCTTTCGCTCACTTCAGGACGGGCCGAGTTCATATAATTAACGCACTCATTGCTATTGCTGAAGTCGCCAGCGTATGCGGCGATACTTGAAGTCATTACGAATACAGACACGAGAATTTGTTTTACGTTCATGATTGTTCCTTTGCAAAAACGGCATAGTGCAGGAACTTAAAACCAATTTCCAGTGTCAGTATTTTATACAGTAATTCTTACGAAACTTTGGGCCCATTACAGCGCGAGCTCGTTCGACAGTTCGTTAGTAGCGAACACAAAATATAATAAAAATAGATTTTATTTACTTATGTGCTCTAACATTTAGAGGAAATAAAAATTTCTATTGGAGTTACAAGTGGAAGATCGCAAAGTTGAAGTCATTCGTAAAAAATCACCTCCAAGAAATTGTAGCAAGCAAAGAAAGGCGGAGGTCTCTTTAGAGATTCGGGATTTGATATCTTTGATTCTTAAAAAAATTCTTCAGCACCCCGATAAGCTCAATGTGATCATTGAAGAAGGCCCGGATACCGTCGTTTACGACGTGGACTTCGATCCTTCTGATTTTGGACGACTTGTAGGGTCTAAGGGAAAACATATCAGCGCTCTTCGTGTTATCGTCTTGACGATCAGCGCGACACAAGGGTTTCGCGCCATCGTCCGAATCAAAGATGAAGAGAGATTTTATTAGTTACATACATCCGGCATCGAGTTAAAGATAATCGAAGCGCCGGAGGCCGCCGTCGATGATGTGACGCCATTCGCGGTGCTGGCTGCAAAGGAAGCACATGTCCCCGGAGGAGTACCTGAGGTGTTTCCCTTAATGGTGAGCGAACCACCAGTGGCATTATCGATGACCCCAGCGTGAAGAGCTGCCGTGCACACGTTACTATTTTGTCTATAGTTTCCCACTCCATAGATAGATCCCCCGTACGACACATAGTTCGCGGGACAAGTACAGGTCAGGGTCGCACCTGAAGCCAATGTCGTTGTCGAAGGGCATGTACTAGTCATTAAATTCCAGGTCGCCGCTGCGCCGGTTCCGGCGAGAACTTGGATTCTTCGCAAGCTCACGTTATTAGCGCCTGAAGTCGCGCGCAGCTGTATAAATGATGCGATCGGTAGTGTTCCTGCGGAGTTCGTCCAATCAGTCAGCACCGTCGCACAGGCGCTATCACTGCAAATACGATATTCTGGATTTCCACCTAGGCTTGAATCAGAAAGCGAAATGCTGACACCACTGTGGCCGGAGGTCCGAACAATATTACTTGTATATAAAGTGGATTGGGTGGCACTGCGAACTTCGGTGAAGTTGCCATTATAAGTGACCGTGGTGTCGGTGGCCCCGGTGGTCGCGGAAGCGGTCGTGGTGACACCTCCTACTGAAACAGTCACTGAACAGGCGGCATTTGGGGCCCCTTGGGTGGTAAACGCGATACGGATGAAGGCCATGTTGGGGACCCAGGCAGAGCCATCGGATGTGGTCGAAGAACTATATGTCGTACACGCACTCGTCGCACAGACGCGAGCATACGGGCTGCCACAAGAGGGGGTGTTGAACGTGAACGTGGCCATGCCGCCAGAAAATCCCGTGACTTGTTCAGTTTGGGTGGTGCTTGAGTCCCAGCTATTTCCCGTCGTTTGATTAAAGTTAAAAGTATCAGCAGTGTTATCGACTGGATCAACAACTCGCCAATCCGTACCATTACAGAATTCGATCCGGCTGGTCGCGGTGTTCCACTTAACTTCACCGGCTTTGGTGCAAGGCCCATTGGTGGTACCAGTGGAATCGAAGCGCCAGTAGTAGCCTGCGCGGCAAGAATACATTTCGCCGGAAATGAGCTTCATTCCTCCGGTGCTGGTGCAGGCACCTCCGATGCTGCCGGGGAGTTCCTGCCAATTGGTGCCATCGCAATACATCATTTTTTGAATCGCGGTGGTGGCATTGGAATAATTCGACATGCGAATTTCGCCTGCCTTGCCGGTGGTCGGTAAATCCGTCAACGGAGGAGTGGTCGTGCAATCTGCCTGCACTG
Source organism: Bdellovibrio bacteriovorus (assembly GCF_001592735.1). NCBI lineage: Bacteria > Pseudomonadati > Bdellovibrionota > Bdellovibrionia > Bdellovibrionales > Pseudobdellovibrionaceae > Bdellovibrio > Bdellovibrio bacteriovorus. The sequence goes on along the minus strand of NZ_LUKE01000001.1, from coordinate 369,397 downwards.
ATTGAATACTTAAAAAAGAAATAAGCAGAATGAAAAAGCGCATGCTATTTATTTTTCTCCGAAGCCAGTTCTCTGACAAGTTTTTTAAGCTCGGCAATTTCGTTTTTCATTTCTTCGCGGTCTTTCTTTAGTTCATCTACTTGGGCCTGTAAGTTCTTAGTATTGTCTTCACACATCAGGTGCGTTTCTTTGACAGCTTGAATAAGAGGCGAAATCAATGCTTGGTATTTAACACCCTTGTAACCCGTGACCTTGTCGGTGGCGACGGCAAAAGGGAAGATTTTTTCAACCTCTTGGGCAATTAAGCCCATCTCATGTTGGCCATTCGAAATCCAGTTATACTGAACTCCTTCAAGCTGTTTAATCGCTGAATATCCAGGGGCTGGTTCAATATCTTTTTTCAAGCGACGATCAGATGTTGAAATAAAGCTGACCGCTTTTACTGAGCCATTCACTTCGAGCATTTCACTGGGTGCCGTCGTTCCGATACCGACCTTACCGGTGGGATCGACGGTCATGCGAACAAGATTGTCCGTTTGGACAGAAAATAAACCTGCAGAGCCCGAGCGAAGTTTCAATTGGGCATTTCCTCGATTGATGACCAGATTTGCATTGATGTCCATGAAGAGATCGGCAAGGACAGTACCGGCGCCTGTTTCTTCGATTCTCAAACCCGTGGTGGATGAGGTTTGCTTCAGGTGGAGCAAAGTACCGGGCGACGAAGTCCCGATGCCCACGCGCCCCCCAGAGCGATACACATCGGATCCTGACACGGTCCAAGCAGAAGCTCCGGTCGGAAGGACCGAGGCGTCTAATTTACCGGAACTATCCAATTGTGGAATTTGATTGGCTCCGTTACCCACATTGGAGGAATTCACTGGCGTGTAAGACAAGGCCGTGGTGATCATTGAACTTGTCAGCGCCGTACAAGCAAATGAATCCGATGTTGAAACCCAGGTTAAGAACTGCCCGGCGGAACAGGATGTGATCGGCCAGGGAGACGCATTTACGTTATTTACTAAATCTGTATATAACAACTTTGAATAGGTCCATGCGGTGCCGCTGTATCGAAATGTTTGTCCGGTGCCGGAGGCGCCAGAAAGATCGGCTAAGCCAATTGTGCCATCTAAAATTTTCGCGGACGTCACCGAGCTATTGGCAATTGTTGGCGCAGGATACGTGCCCGTAAGATCACCCGATGCGCCTCCCGTTGGAGTGCGCGCATCGGTAAAGCGAGAGTCATTACCCGCAGCTAAAGTTCCCGCAGCCGTTCCGGTTGTCGCGGCAATCGTATAAATCCCGCTGTTGGGAGCAGTCTCGGTCGAAGTGATAGCGCCCGATCCAACAACAGAGTTCACGACACCTGAAGCACCGCCGGTATCGGCAGTACAAGTCAGGGTTCCTAATGCGGTCGAAGTTAAAACATAACCCGTAGCACAAACGGGGACGGCTGATTTTAAAACGAAATCCGCCGCCACATTAGTTCCTAGTCTGGCTGCCGTTGCTGCACTCGTCGCACTTTTGGCAAACGAGGCAAAGGGAACGGAACGAATGACGTTGTCAGGCGTGATCAATCTCCAGGCGGTGCCGTCATAAAATTGCACACGTAATAAACGACCATCATCGGCGACCGGAGTGTAAGTACTGCCGCCTTCACAATCCAAAGGACCTGCGTTGCTAAAAACATCTAAAAGACCCACGGTGGAAACTGTTGGGAAATACTTTGCGCCCGTGCCGATAGGTGTATCAAAGACACCCTTGGAGTTGCGCATGTCTAAGCCATTTTTTTGCTCTCGATAAAGAACGCAGGTGCCCGCCGGATTGGCGATAATAAACTCAAAAGAAACGTTGCTGCTTTCTAAGGGAACCCCGTTAGAATTGATAATACGACCTTGGTAGGTAAAGCTGGGCGGTGATGCCAGGGCCCACTGACTGAGTGTCAGTAGAAACGCAATTCCTATTTGCGTAGGCTTATACATCATTTTATTCCTCCAAAAACGTGCCGTTGTATTTCTTGTCGGAATTTTTACAAGTTCCCGATAGTAAACAAACGTGCAAAAAAGAATAAGTTCACTCGCGTTTGCGGTGCTCAGTTTAGAACACTCTGCGAAGACAATAATAGATCGGTAGTTCCACAGGTTTAGAGGAGAATATGAGCCGAAAAAGTGTTCTCCAATAGGCGACCAGATTGGATTTTTAACCTATTTTTAATGTTCATTAGATTTGGAACGTCTGGTTTTAATGATGGGCCCAGAATGGGAATTTAGGTCTTGCGGGCGACGTATCGAATTGCGGTAGTTTCGCTTCTATCGCAAAATGAAAGCAGAACTTTAGAAGGAAGCTAGATCAAGAATGACAAGGAAAGTCCTTTTTGCTGTTTTAAGTATCATGTGTACCTCGCAAATGTCCTGCACGAGTGTGACAAGCTCTCGAGCTCAGCGTGGAATTGCCTCTATTAATAATTATCCCAGTATTATCGAGACTGCTTATTTTCCTGAGCATATTTAATATTTCTGAGTCAGCCGAAAGGTTGGGGATGAAGACGTCGGCGGTGATCCCAGCGCCTTCTAAAGACTTTTCATCCGTGAAAAGTGCGTATCAAAAGCTGGTGTCCTCCTATCATCGTTAATTGATGTTTATTGAATTAATCCAGGATTCAATTTTTTGGAGCTCTTCATTAGAAAGCGATTCATTGCTTAAAGGCATCGTCTTCGGTCCATGCGATCCACTGGAGCCTTTTAGACGATAATACAACAACGATTCGGTGGGACTTCCCTTAACAACCCAAGAATTTTTTAAGGCCTTGGCTTCGGTTAAATTCGACAAGTTAATACTGGTCAAGCCGTTGTGGCAACTTAAGCAACGGCTTTCGAAGACGGCTTTCGCGGCTTTAAATTCCAGACTCTCTTTGGTTGTCGGAGCATCCTTATCAAGAAATGACGGATCAAATATGACGCCGCTTAAACCCAAGCTTCGCGCCACATAGCGAGACATCACATTAAGCTCTTCGTGTAAAAGCTTACCCCCGGCGGCTCCCGAAGTCGCGCTTGAACTGTTACCGGCGTAAATAATATAATTTGAAACTCGAGAATCTATGTATGTATTTTTAGACAAATTGGAAAAGTCGGCGGGCACGCCGGTTGATTGGACCTCCGCCTTTTCGATGCGACCATTAATCTGCAAAAGCATGTCGCCTGCACTTGAACCAAATGAAACCGCGATAACTGTTGGAGTTCCATCTGCGGGTAAAATACCCTGAAGCTTTTCTTCATATTGTAAAATTGAATCTTGGCGACGGATGACTTGCACCAAGCCATTTTCGATTAAAACTTTTCCTTCTTCAATATCGGTGCCTGAATCCAGTGAAATAATTTTTCCGGAAACACCGCCATCCACGACCACCACAAAAGACCACTGGTCGCCGGCGATGCTGCGAAGGATGTAACTGGGATCTTCATTTTTACTCCATACCCGCAAAGTATCAGCGGCCAAAAGCGGGGGTAAGAGTTTTGCATCCATTTCCTCAGCGGCATTCTTCAGTGCCAGCTCCCTCATGATTTCTTCTTGCAAAGAAAAATCGCCACAGTTTTGAAAGCAGACCATGAGGAGCATAGAGCAAGTCAGTACGAAGATCTTTCTTCCAAACGCGCGCATGATTCTAAGTCCCGGTGTATACATAAGGGATTGTGCCGGCGTGCTTTTCGATATCTTGGCCCGAGGGGCGCAATCCAAATCCACCATCATCACCGTGAATGGAATATTCCGCTTGAGTGACACCCATCACTTTGAAGAGACTGTTATAAAATGGATTCATATAGACCCGGCCTCCGTGAGGCGGCGACGAACGCAAGTCAATAAACTCGCCCATGCGGAAATTTCCCGCGCCACCGCCCAAAAGAACCGGAATATCCACTAATGAATGCGGTCCCGTGTATGAACCATTGGGACTTTTAATATAGTCCGTGCCCATTCCGTTCACCCACACCACCAGCGTGTTGTCTAAAAGGGTCGAACCATCGGTTTCAATAATTGAATCAAGGCGCTTCATAAATGCAGCGACCCGCGAAGTTTGCCAGCCCATCCATGTTCGACACAAAGCCAAGGTGTCAACACCCGATAAAAGACGATGAGAGTTGGAGTGATAGGAACTTGGTGTTGCCTCAGTATCTGAATCTCCATAGGCATCGAGGGAAACCACGGCTAATCGTGAAAGATCACAAGAAAAAGCCCCGGCAATCACGTTAAAGACATTATCGACTTTGCTTTTCATGTTCTTACCCGCATAACTTGTGACCGTGCCTGGCTGACAAATCAAAGTGGGCTCAGTATTTACCGTCCCTTCTCCAGATAAAGACGCCTTCTTAAGATCATTCAGCATGTCGATGTGATCTTTGATTCTTTGACGATCAAAATTTGAAAGAGATCGTGAATTTGAAATGGAGGAAAATGTCGATAATGCAAATTCGAAAGCTTCACGACGATTTTTAGCCGGTGCCGCAACCGGGGAGGAGGAACCTGAACCGACCACACTTGATAGATATTTGTTAAATAGACTTTGTTCGGTGACGGCATCCCGAGGGCTTGCCGGGAACATGCCCACCTGGGCCCCATTGGCGGCGTTGGCTCCGCCGGTCGCATTCCAAAAACAGATAGGACGAGCGCTTATAAAGCCGGGATTTATAGCATTCTGCGCATAAATGCGCATGGTCCCGAGTTTTGTTTTTCCTTTAAGAGCCGCACTATTGGCCATCACCGCATCTATCGAGCTTCCTTTCAGCGGAGAATTTTCGTTATCAAATTCAACCCGGTGAGGAATTTGACAAGTGAGAATATGGCCACCCCAATGTAAGGGGGCGGATGAAATGGGATATCTCAAGCCACGGATGATAGAAAATTTATTCCGAAGAGTGTCCAGATCGGAATTCAAAACTCCCGATAAAGGTCCACTGATGGAGTTCAGCTTTGTGCTGCGAATGTTATTCGCCGCGACCACTTGTGTGGGATCGTTCGGCCAATAAGCGGCCTCTTGAACTCCGTTCCAGCTGACGATGAACACCAGTCTTTTTTTAGGGGCCAAGGTTTCCGCTTGCGCCATAAGTGGCGCGATCGAAGGCAAAGCAGGTAATAAGAGAGAACTTGAACCCAGTTTCAAGAAATCACGTCTTAAAAGTTTTGTCATGGCATCACCTCAATTTATACGCTTCTGAGTTAAGTACGAGCTCAAGATAATTTCTTTGAAGGCTTCAAGAACTCCTTTGTTAGAGTCTTGAACGGTTTTAATCACTTCATTCATCAAACAGCTGTCCGACATAGACTCTTCTTGAACCTGCAAGAATTCATACATGTGCCGACTGAAACAAGCCGGGCCAATCTGGCTGTTGGCTAATTGCTGGGCGAAATCTTGTGGGCCGTTGACCAAAAATTTCTCATTATGTCCGGTTAATATCACCGCTGAAGAATCAATCGGGTGAGTCGCGATAAGATCACTGTCTGCGCCGCCAAATTTATAGATCTTTTCGGTGGTACGAAAGCGGCCAAAAGAATCCATCGTCCCGAAAGCAAACCCCAAAGGGTTGGCTAAAGAATGACAATTAAAACACGTCCCACTTCCGGTTTTCATTTCAATCAATGTGCGGTTGCTGTATTTTTTTATAATTTCCGGTTCCGTAATATCAATCCCGGCACCTTCCGCGCCTGCAGGCGGTGATCCTAAGCTGCCGCAAAAAAGACGCGAGTAAAGACGAACCCCGCGAATAATGGACGAAGGGGTGCTCGTCGTGGAGGCCGTTAAAATCGGTCTCAACAAAACTCCAAATCGACCGGCTCCCATCTGTGCCGGTGCCGACGAGGTCACTTTGCTGTGACCATAAATTGACGCCAGATCATCCGTGCGTGCAAATGAACGGGTGGAGAGCAGTAGATCTTTAAAGGTGGCGCCATTAAAGATTTCATATTCCACATACTCTTGAACTTCGCGCAGAATTTCGGTGCGTAAAGCCACTGGATCTAAGCCCGCAACTAAAGAGGGCGGGGATGTCGGCAAAGATGGCATCGCGTGATTTGAGGTTTGTCCCAGCCAATAAAGAGCAAACCGTCGTATTTTAGTTTTGGCCCGAGGATCTAAAAAGAGTCTATCCACCTGTTGGCGTTGCACTGCGGGCTTTAAAATTTCTCCAGAGTCCGCCAGTTGCGACAGCGTTGCATCGGGAACCGAGTCTAAAATTAAAAATGACAATCTTGAGGCGACATCAAAGGCGTTTAAAGTCAGAATTTCAGATTTTAAAGACGTTCCCATTTCAAACTGAAATAAAAAAGGAGCTGACTGTAAAAGAGCTTCCGTAATGCCCATCACTTTTTCTTTTTGTGTCAGTCCCGCCGAGACCACTTTTTTAAGATTTAGTATTTCTGGCACATGCAGTGGACGTCTTAAAACCAGTCGGCCTAATTTCAGAATAAATTCGTGGTAACAAGCTTCGGCGGTGGCATTAGTGATTCCCGAAAAACACCCGCCACCCACGGAGGCCAAGGTTAAAGGATTCGACGCAACAAATTCACCCACGGCGTGAGCGATGGCATTAACGGCGTCAAGTTTTGTCTGATCAAACATGATCTTGAACTGTGAGGCGGTTTCAAAATCGACGTCATTGGGGTATTTTGCAAAGGCGGCTTGGACGGCTTCGGCATTTAAAGTCGCTTCTCCAAACGTGTCGCGAATGGCATTTCCCAGTTGCAGTTTATTAAGCCGCACGGAATCGCGAACGGCCATGGCCGCGGGTTTTTTGCACTGCTTATCAAGCAACACCGAAACTTGAGAAACACTGGATTTCGGTTCTTCTTTGGTGAGCGACGGTGATGTCGTTTCTCCCTCGGTGATGGATGGATTTTCAATCTCTGGAGAAATGAATTCGGTAATGGCATTACAGCCAACGCAGGTAAAACAAAAACCTGCGGTCATGAAGATGAATGCCCCACGTTCTAAGATTTTTTTCAAAGCGGCCCCCCGCGGTTCTTAATTAAGGACAAACTTCCCACATCAGTCGAGGATAATCTAAAGCGCCACACCATTTCCATTTTCCTGTGCCGCTGGTGAAATCAAACCCGTTAGTTAAATAAATATTTCCGGCAGCTGAATTTTGCATTTCACTTTGCGTGGCGGGAACGGCGTTGGTGATAAAGCTTCCTCCCGTGGATATCGAAACATTGTTTTCTGTGCTGTTATTGTAAATCAGTCCCGTCCCAGAAAGAGTGTCAAAGCCACTGACGGCCGGGGTGCCATAGCGAGTTCCGGCGCTAACACCATAGGTAATATTGGCGATGATATTTTTCATCGTAAAGCTATTCCCTGAACCTGCAGTTCCTTGATAAACAGTTCCGAATATTCCCCGCGGCACGTTTTGAGAAATAGACCCAGTGATGATTGAGTCCGAGATTTCAACTTTCTGCGCGCCACTGTAAGTCTGAGTCGTAGGTCCCACAAATCCACCAACGGCTTCAGAACATCCCACGGAGTAAAGATCGCTGAATGAAGCCCTCACACCTTTGATGATAAGGTTTGCCGCACCGGCATAATTGCGAACGATGGCCGACGCGTAATTACAGGTACTGCCCGTGTAACGGTTTACATAGTTCACTTCAGAGTTAATGACTGAAAGGCTGGACCCACTAGACATGGAACCAAGAATTCCCGCGCCAAGATCGGTTCTGTATAACGAGTTAATTTTGATCTTCGAGCCCTGAATATTCACCGTGGAATTTGTGGGCTGAGAAGTTAATATCGCCCCGCCAGGGTTGGCATCGCCCGAAAAATTATAGCAGCAGTCCACGGTCGCGGAAATATCCGAGTTCGAAATATTAAGAGTTGCCGATGAACCCATATCACGCACCAGCGCCACTCGATGAGGCGCGAAGTCGACACTGGCGGCGCGCACACTGAAAGAACCTAAAAATGTAAAGTTCTCTAAATTAAGTTGACCGCCGCTGCCGGGCCCTGAAAAAAGTGCTTCGTTGATTTGATATATATAGGTTGTATTTGTCGTCATCACCCAATTTAAGAAACGAACATTTTTAAATGTCGCGGTATCGGTGGGTGCGACCTTAAAAAAGATTCCCGGAATAGTGTTCCCAGACATGTCACCAATATAGTTTCTTAAAATCGAATAGTTATCACCGTCAAAAACTCCCACAAAACCGCTGCTGTAATTTCTCCAGGTAGAACTGTTAAGATCGATATTATTTCCCAATTTAAAAGACCGTCCCCCCACCCAATAGGTGTTGGAGGTGACTTGATTTAATTGCGTGCTTGTACAAATCAAATAAGGATTGGCGACCGTGCCCGCGCCAGAAGCAAAGGGACTTGCCGATTGAGCAGCGGTGCTTAAGCAAGGATCCGCGACCGGGGCAGTGTTGACATACTGATGTTCATTGGTCAATCGTGCGTAAGAACCATCGGGGTTTAAGACTTCGACATCTTTATAGCCAAGGCCGTTTGCTGGTGTGAGACAGGTAAGGTATTCGGAGGTGATATAAGTTGTCGTGTCACAGGCCACTCCTCCGACTTTGACTACAGTGTTCGTGGTGTAGCCATTGGAATTGGCATTTGAAAATCCCGTGCCTTTAATGACCATCAGGCGCCCGCCGGTGGATAAAGAGTTTTTTCCTGACGTCGAGGTGATGACGATTTGGTTTTGTGAGTAAAGGCGAACATTGGTGGTGGATACATTTCCCGCACCGTCCTGCACCCAAAGAAGATAGGAAATGTACGTGTTGGTGTTAATAGGACCCGTTAAATCCGATAACGCCAGGGTTGAACCATAGCCATCAAAAATTATTGAATCACTGGTTGTCGCCACAACGGCAGCATCACCATATTTTCGATACACGCGGACTCGCAAAAGATTATTCACCGTACCGGCGTCGTAAAGGTCCCAAGTCAGGTTCCATTTTTTTAAATTGGTGGTGGTTTTAGTGTGATTCAAGGCGATGATCGTCGGTGGCACGACGTCCGTTGCCACAAAGCTGCGGACGACCCCGTCACAATTTTTATTGTCTTGAGAGTCCTTCGCGCACACGGTGTAAAAATAAGTGCCCCCGGAAGTCAGGGAATTTTCATAATAACTAGTATCCAAGGTCGTAGAGATTAATGTGCCGTCGCTTTGCGGCGATGTGGCTGAAGCAAATGTGGACGTGGATTTGCGGTAAACCAAGTAGTTAATAGAATTTCCCGTGGCGTACTGATTGTCCGAAGCGGCTGACCATTTCAAAGTTAAACCATCAAAGGCCAATCCGGAGTTAAATGCTGGCGGTGTTGTGTCTTTAATTTTTAAATCGGAATAACTTGTGGCCGGGCTAAGGTAGTCCGTTTCGTTTCCTACAGAGTCATAAGCTCGCACATGGAAACGATAAGTTCTTCCCGGATCTAGTGCAGTGATTTGGCATGAGTTATCGCCGTTGTTACAAGAACCCGGGGTGGCACAAGGACAGCTTGATAATAAATTGATCGAAAGATCTGGGTTCACAGAATAAACACGGAAACCACTGTAATCCCCGGTCCAAGTAGGAATTTGCCATTTGATTATCGCTTTTCCTTGAGTGGGGGAGGAAAGCTCTGTCGAGACGGCGATGCCCGAAAAGCCTGGTGGTGGATTGATGTCGGGAATGACCGTGGTTTTAGGAATGGTCAAGGTCGTGCAGTTGTCTGGCGCTCCGATTCCCAGGTCTTGAGTATTATCACACGCGTTCACTGTGGCATAAACCAGGTCATGGTCGTTTAAGGGAAATTGCGCCAGTGTGATGCTTGTGCCATTGGAATTTGATTTGTCGATATTAAATGTGGAAATTTGCGCGGCGGTGGGCGTCGCAGTGTTTTTCCAAAGCTGCAGGATGTATTTTCTTAAATCTGCTGCCGTAGAGGGATTCCAACCCAGCTGAATGGTGCGAGAGGAAGTCCTATAAGTCACTGATTGGATTCCTAAAAAATCAGGGGGCGTGACGTCGGAAGTAAGTACGGCGGTTGGTAAAGAATTTGTCGAAATGTTCCCGGCCGCATCTTGGGCGCGAAGACAGAAGCTGTAATTCGTGCGCGCATCCAGTCCCGTGACCGTATGGGTCGCAAAACCCGGAGCAAAGGCACTAGCGGCCAATATGTCCGAGGGTACCAAGGAGTTACACGCATTGGACGCTGTTCCAGGATAAAGAGCTTTGGTTTGATAAAGTAAATACTTGCTTGCCCCCACGATGGCATTCGTGTCGGAGGTTCCTTCTCGAGCGATGGCGATAAAATTAAGAAGGACTTTAGAGTCTGTCGGACTTCCGCGAGAAGCACTGGTGATTCCGTTAAAGAGAGGTGACGAAAGGTCCCCGGTCGTGAGCCGCACAACTTTGCTGCTATGATTGCTATTGCCCGAGGGATCTAGATCCACAACTTTAAATGAATAGGTCGAGTATTCATTAATAGAGTCCGTGAGCGTCAGCGTGGTCGGAGGACTGGTGGGATCACTGACCACCGTAATGGTTGCGGGTGTTGTCCCAAATGTGCAATTGGCACCTTCACACATAAAAACCTGGCGTTGAGCGATAGCACCGTCTGTTGGCTTCCACGGTGCGATGATCGAGGCCACAAAGTTTCCTGCCGAAACGGACTCTGCACCCACAGTCAATGGGGCGCCATTATCGGGCACGACCAAAGAAATACTTCTGGTATTGCCGTCGCAAATATTGTCTTTGGTGCAGGCGCGCACGCCAAAAGAATAGGTAAGCTCATCGCCTAAAGGTGAAATTGTGGTTTTGAATAAACCCGCATTGGCTGCGACGATTTTAATCGGCGGTGAGTTCCATTGAACAACGCTCCCGATATTACCGTAAATTTGATAGTACGAGGCTCTGGCCGCAGAGGAATTTTCGGGGTTCCAAGAAGCCTGCACCGTCAGTGCCGTGGTCGGAACAGCCGCCGTGATCCCCGCAAAAGAAGGGGCGTTGGTGTTGACCGGCGCAATATCAACAGAGTTTGAACCGACAAACTTTTTGGCACCCACGTATCCATCACAAGTGTAATGGTAGGTGACTCCTTCGGTGAGGCCCGCATCAATAATAGAGGACGTGCTACTTGATTTGGAACGTCCGACCTCGATCCCGTCGCGATAAATGACGACTTGATCCAGGTTCGAAGGAAAAGAAAAGGTTAAGGAGATACTATTATTAGTCAGCCCGGTGCCGGAGATGCAGCCGGTGAAATTATTCTGGGTCGTTGCGGTGCCAGACAATGAGGATGTATCAAGGCATCCGGCCAAAAAAATAAACATCGGTGTTATAACTAAAATTTTTCTCATGACTAAAAGATCGGGGAGATAGAGAGGATTCTTAAGGAAGCTTGAGTTCTCAAAGTTAGAATGCGTTGAATGATTTTTATTTTTAGGAAACATGTCTCGGATGCACATCAAATTTTTTTTGATAAGGTGTCCGTTGATCTGGACTGTGTCTGACAAAGTCCACGCCGATATGATGAGCAAATGGAGATCTATCATGAACTTTTCTGCACTCGTAGGAATCATCGCGGCCCTGGCTGTTTTCTTTACCACGATTCTGACAGCGACATCCGCCCGCAGTGTTTTCCTTGATCCTCACGGGATTTTAGTGGTCTTCGGTGGAACCCTGGCCGCCACCATGCTGTGCTTTCCTTTAAAGACAATCCCGGCTTTATTTAAAGTCATGGGGCGAAAGTTTCTATCTAAATATGGTCATCAGCATGAAATCGTTGTTCTTGAAATAGTAGATCTGGCAAAAGCCCAACAAGAAAATGCGCAGGCATTGCGCGACAAGGTTGATACCATTAAGAACGAATTTCTTAAAGAAGGTGTTCAGCTCATTGTGGATGGGGGGCTTTCACCACAAAAAATGGATGCAATTTTAAAGAAACGCGCCGCCGTGATCCACCATCGCCATCAACGAGAAGCGATGACTTTTAAGACTATCGCTAAGTTTCCTCCCGCATTTGGTTTGATGGGAACGACCGTCGGTATGATTGCCTTACTGAATTCTTTGGGCTCGGCCGATGCATTCAAACGCTTAGGGCCGGCCATGGCGATTGGTCTGGTCGCGACACTTTATGGTTTGACCTTAGCCAACTTCGTTTTGATTCCGATTGGGGAAAATCTAACTAAGCTTAACGAGGAAGATCAAGTTTTGCGCCGGATTATCACCGACGGTATTAAGCTTTTGCGCGACCGTGAACATCCTTTGATTGTCGAAGAAGATTTAAAAAGTTATTTGACTCCGACAGCTAGAAAAACCTTGGCTAAGGCAGGTTAGTGATGGGCGCGGCAAAGAAGATCGAGCCCGAACATTCAGGGGAAAATCACATCGACCTCGATGACGATATTTTCGGACCGTCCGAGGGAGAGCATACTGATGATGGTGAGGGCAATTGGCTGATTTCCTATGCCGATTTAATGACACTGCTGATGGGATTCTTTGTCGTCTTGCAGAGCTTTTCGACCGTGGATGCCTCTAAACTGGAAGAAATAAAAAAAGAAACCACGCAGCTGTTCGGGGGCGAGTATAAACTCCCGTATGAAGATCTTAGTAAAAGTCTTGAAGAGGTCATTAAAGAACAAAATCTTTCCGATCAGGTGATTTTCCATCGCACCGAAAAAGGTGTTGAGATCACTTTTAAGGGCGCTCTGTTTTTTGATTCGGGTTCGTATGTGATGCGCCAAGAAGCCGTGGACCTTTTATTAAAACTAGTGCCGGTCATCTCCGAAAAAGCGAAAGATTTCGGAATCGTCGTCGAGGGACACACCGACTCACGGCCTCTTTCCAACGTGCGAGGGCCCTTGTTTTCAAATTGGGAACTTTCGGGCGTCAGAGCATCGGCGGTGGTCAGAATGTTTTTAGAACAAGGATTTTCTCCAAAACGTATTAAGGCCCTGGGTTTGGCGGACTCTCATCCGTTATTTCCCGAAAAAGATGAAAAGGGGAATGAGCTTATCGATAATATGGCTCAAAATCGTCGGGTCATCGTCAAGATCTTGAAAGAATACGGGGAGTAAAAAGTGAAGCTAATATATTTTGCCATTACAATATTACTTCTGCCGTCAATGATATTGACGGGATGCGCTGGTAAGGTGGTTAAAATTGAAAGCAATCCCAGCGGAGCCAATGTTTTCTTAGACTCAAAAAATATCGGAGCGACGCCTTTAGAGCTGGCTTCGGACAAGTACGCCGACCCGTTTTCAAAAGAGTACTTGGACATCCGGGTCGAAAAAGCGGGTCACCAAAGTCGATCGGTCTTAGCCTCCACCCGCGTGTCCCAAGATTTTTTAATCAGTTTGGATCCTTATTCGACGGATTATTATGAAAAAATGGTTTTACCCAATTTTCAAGATGGCGCTAACAAAATGACAAAAGAAATTTTGACTTTGCAGGCCATGGTTATGAGTAAGAAATACGATCAAGCCGAAGAGCGACTAAAAAAGTTTATCGAAATATACCCGAATATTGCGGCGGCCTATGTCCTGCAAGCCAATATCGAATCTTCAAAAAACAATCTGGATCAAGCCATCAAGAACCTTGAGCGGGCAAGCTCCATTGATCCCGAAGACACCGTTGTAAAGCGGATGTTAGAAAGTTTCAGAAGGTCGGTGCCTAGATGAAAAAAACTTTAGGACGTTTATTTGTTTTTTTATGCGTGACCACCGCAGCGCTGGCGGACGTGAGAACTTTTGAACGAAATATTGAAGAAAATATTCAAAATTTAGCGCAAGTTCAATTTGGAACACGGGACTCTGTCGCGGTGGTAGTGAAAGCGACTTCATCTAAAAAAGCCAAGGCCGCACCGGATGAACCGGGCAACGCCGGGCAAGACATAGGATATTTACCGCTGCCTTATTGGAATGAGAGCAAAATCGATGAAGATTACGATAATTTGGCGGTTTCAATTGTGGCCTCGGCAAACATTGAATCCAAAGCGCTGAATGTATTTAAAGAAAACATCCGAAAAATGTATCCGTCTTATAAAGTCGTGGTCCAATTGCGATCTGTGGAATTGACTGAGCCTAAAAAACGGGACGTGGCCTCAGAGGCGGCGAAAAAGGAAAGCCCCCCATCATCGCCGTCGTCAGAAGACGGAAAGATCTTGCCTAAAGATTTTTTAAATGTCGCCAGCTTCTTCTTAGGCTTGGTGATATTGGGTGCTCTTTTGTTTTTGGGAATGCGATTTGTCGCCGGAGCGATCAAGTCAGGTGCTGAAGCCTTGAGCGGCCTCTTGACCCTGAAACAGGCCGGGGATAAACCTCCGTCGGCCGAGACCGCAAATGAGGAACCAGACGCGCCGTCAGCGGCAGTGGATCAAGTGCCGGATCTTTTTGCCGGGTCTTTGGATAGTTCACTAGAACAACTGAGACACATGTGTGCGGAAAATCCTTACAAAGTTTTTTTGGCCCTGGCTTTTACGCCTGCAGATCAAATTGGTTTACGCTGGTTATTGAGCCAATTGGATGAATCTTCCCGAGCCCTGATGAAAAATTTTTTGGGACCTGAAAGAGTCAGTGCCTTAAGCAAAGACATCGAGACGCCCCCTGGATTTTCTTTAAGACTGTGGGCTCAAGGCCTTGTAGAAGACGTCAGTCTGCGAATGCTCTCAGGACCGAGCTTTTTGGAAAAATCACTTAAAAATGACGACATTGTTTTTCTATTTAATGTCGATAAGCGGATTCTTTTCGAGTCGGCCCAGAAGGCGGCTCATGCTTCGTTGTGGCGATTGGTTTTAGAGGTTTTGTCGACCGAAGCGTTTGAGCAGTACAAGTCGGGCCTGACCCAGAATGATTGGATGATCATTCTGAGCGCCCGAAACGTGGGTTCGGAAGAAGTCAGCCAATCTATAGGCTTGCTGAAAGATCTGATCGGCGATGTTAAAAATATTCGCATTGATGACGGCAATAATATTGGCGCGAAAATTATTGATCCTTTGATTGAATCTATCAAAGAGCTGGGGATCGGCGACGATGAAGAGTTTATTGATAAGCTTCGTCAAAAACAGCCGGATATCGCGGCCGTTGTTGCGGCGAAAGTTTGGACTTTTGGTGATTTACGAACGGTGGATGAAAAAAAATTAGGGCCTTATTTGGCGAGTCTTAGCAATGAGTCCCTTTATTCACTTTTGTTTGTGGCTTCAGAAGAAGATCGTAATAACTTCCAAGCAATTCTGCCGCCAGGTATGAAAAAAGAGGTGGTTTTAGATCTTTTGCGAAAAGGTCTGGAAAAAAACGACGCCGACGAAAGGGTTCAAGCACTCAAGCTCGCGCGTCAATCGCTTGATGGAGCCTTGGTCCAACTTAAAGGAAAGAAAAAAGATTCTACTTCTTCCATGGCGGCGGCATGAAGTTGATAGCATTATCCTTCCTGTTGATAGCAGTTCCTATTTTGTCCTTTGCTAGGGGCGAGTTTGAGTATGCCAACAAGCTTGTTCTAAGAACAGGGGTTGGGCAGCTCGCAAATCAGGGGGACCAAGGCGGGGGATCTCCGTCTGTCGGCGGATTTAATCTGCAGTTTTTCCATTTTCTTAACTCTTATTTAGCGGTGGGCTTTGGCTATCAGGCACAATTTGATTTGAATATTGGGACGGTGCCCGTTTCGGGATATGAGATCGCGGGCCGCATCTACTGGTGGGGAGAAGGAACCCAGGTCAAAGAAAAGATGTCTTGGGGCGAATTGGACCTTTATCAGAAAAACTCTTTTTATTTCACCTCCCATTACGGCAAAAGACAGTTTTATTTGGGTGATGATCCCCTCACCATCGATGAAAGTAAAAAGTTTACGGGCGAATATGGAGTGATCAATGCTGGACTTGGTTGGGATCACCGTTTAAATCGCAATTTTGAAATCAATGCAGAGCTTTGCACGAGCCTTTTTGCACTTTCTAGCACCGATTCTCGCGTGCGAATTTCGGAAACATTTTTGTGGATGGGATTGGGTTATGTCTTCTGATTTAAGATTTAAAGTCGTTGATCTTGAAGCTTCGGTGATGGTCCTTGAAGAGGAAAACCGCTTGTTGCGGGGAGTGAACCTTCCAGCACTTAGAAATGCCCAGGTAGCGATGAATTTTGAACGTCAGAAAAAAATTGAAGCCTATGTATTTCGTCTAGTTCAAGAAAATCTTGAGTTGCGCAAAGAGATGTCTGAATTACGAAAAGAAAAAAATGATCTTTATAAAGTCGTTCACTCGCTTTCGGTTCAGCTTCGAGAAACTCAAAAAAATTGGGATTCAATTAGAAATTATGTCGGCCAGTTTAAAAAAGACATGTTCAAGTGGTTTTATTTAAAAGAGAGTGCGCCCCATAAAAACTCCTCTGAATCCTCCATGCACGGAATATTAATCAAAAAGTTTCTTGATGATGTTCATCTAGAATAGAGTTCTGGGAAACACATAGTGAAAGAAATATTTTGTCGGACGAGACATCTATCCGTAGTAAGTTTAGAATTTTCTTATTGAACCATTTCCGATAGATCTGGTGAATAGGAGTGAAGGTGAGCGCCGGACCCGCGATTGTCATACGTAAGCGAAGAGCAGATAAAACACCTGACGAAACGCAGGTGAAGTCCGATGTTTTAACCGCGATGCAGATCATTTTTAAACACCTATTAAAATGTCCAGAGTCCGCGACGGTGGAAATTTCTCAAGGCGAGCAGACAACTGTTTTTGAAGTCGATCTTCAGCAAAACGATTTTGGCCGCCTGCTCGGGGCCCGCGGGCAGACAATCAATGCCCTGCGCATCTTAGTCAGTGGCATGTGCGCGGCGAAGGGTTTTAGGGCGATCGTGAAGGTTAAAGACGAGGAAAGATTTTTTTAACAAATCTCATCAGCTGTCGGTTTTAAGAACCACGCCCTCTCCGGGAATGGTCTGCAGGCATCCGGAAAAATCTTTAAGCTTCTGTTTTAGATTATAGACCTGGGTTGGCAGATTTCCCGCTGAAACGCTGGTCTTCGGCCACAATAGGGATGTCAACTCTTCCACAGGAACCACCTGATTTTTTCTTCGAGCCAACTCTAAAAGCAGTTGATATTCTTTTTTGAATAGCTTGAGTTCGGTATCTTTGATGAAAACCCGTTTGCTTTCGGTATTCACTGATAAATTCCCTAAGCGCAGGATTTGCGGGACACTTCTTAAGATGTGGACTATTTTTAAAGCCCGGCGGACTTCCAGTTCTAGGGTGTCGGCATCATCAGACAGATTTATGACATTTATAATTTTATCTAAAAAATCAGCTCTAATATTTTTTCCGAGAGGTAAAATAGCGAGTATGGGAAAAATGGGCAGAAAGTATTCTTTTGAAAAGCCGTTTAAAAATTCTAAGAAATCTTTTTCGCTAGTGTAAGGGACCAAGGTTAAATGAAAAGTATCGTAGGCATTGAAAGAAAAATGGTCTTTGACGATCGGGATGATGGGGTATCCTGCAACTGAATGCACTAATGAGTTTGTAGCCGAACCGTCTGCTTCGACCAAATATATTTTTTCCGATTTTGATTCCGCAGGAGAACTAAACTTTGGCACCGAAACATTCCTTCAAGAAAATTTAATTCCTTAAAGAAATATTAACAGCGGATCATAAAAAGGAACGTCATGAATCACTCATCAAGCGAAGATCCGTTGAGCGCCGATCGATTTTTCGTCAACACTCGCATGCGGGGACGTATATGGCACCCAATGTATTGGCTTCACGAGACGAGTGTTCTCTTAAGAAAATGCCTAACAACTTACAGGCGACCTCACTCTTGGGTCCATCAAACGTCAAGGCATCCAGCAGGCTCATAATCACAATATGAAGTCTGGAAAGGGAAGCGCTCTGGGACCACATATCATAGTCCACCCAAACTCTTTTTTTAAAACGATATCTTTCAAGACCGTTGGGACGTCCATTAAAAACCACGATCAACTTTTTGGTATCGGCTCTTGAAATCTGCGGGGCTAATGCCATCGCTTCGGAGGATTTTTTTAAAGTATTTAACAGGTCATGAAAACTTAAGGACAACTCCAGGTCTTCCACATCGCCTCCGTAGGCCACATGTCCTTCTACGGTCACGCCATAGGTCTGAGCACTGAATCCTAATATTAAAATCAACATCAATAAAAATTTGCTCACTTTTTATTCCTTCGCCGTGTACCGAAGGGGCATCATCGTCACTTGCGATGCGGCCCGCTCACATTCTAATGAAACTGCATAATTTAGGTATTGTTGCCGATTTTCTTCGTCACCGCTGTACAACACATCCAGCAGTGTTTGCGAGTCCTCATCGCAGTCACGCATCAGCGCACCGATCGTCTTTAGCCTCAGTTCTTCTTCGGGAAACCAAGGTTGAAGAAGATTGAGCAAAAGGACGGTATTAGAATAATCGCGGTCTTTAATGCCCAGGCCGGGCAACATCTCATGAAGAACCAAGCCAACCTTTTGCTGGTTGCTCATGGAACGCCATCGTTGCAAAGAAACTTCGATTCGGTGAACTCCATTTTCGTCGGTATAATTAAGTGCATCGACGATCCGTCGTGTGTCAGGGCGTCCAGGTATTGGCAAGAACACCAGGGGAGATGCCGTGACTTCGTAACTGGCGAGTACCGAGGCAAATTTAGTTTTGAAATTTTCAAAGGGAAGGGACTTAGAATCGGCGCGCTCTACGGCTTGGGCCAAGTTATCTGCAATATATTTAAAATGCTCCACCACGGCGTAAGAACGGTCCCCCCATTCTGGGGCCTGCGCGAAAGCTCCTTGTCCCGTCAGCAAAATTAAAAAGAAAAATCCGGCCCTCACTTTATTTTTCATTAATCCCTCTTAAGTAAAGAAAAGGCAGAAAGGCTTAAGCAATACACATCGTCTGATTCGCTCTGTAATCGCGCGCTTTCCTCGTTAATCTCCATAAGGACTTTGCGTAATTTTTCCCGCACATAATCAATTCTTGAAGATTCAAACGAACATATGAGGGAGTACTGGCATCTTTCTTCCATCGGGATGTCATCCACGGCGTGATAAGCGCGCATCAAAATATCTTTTTGCATGGTTTGCGCGACACCGATGTCCGTCGGAGGGATTGAAAAGGCCGAGGTCTCACCTTTCAAGACATGAAACTCTCCATGGCGGTCCACTTCTAAAAATTTAAATTTTTTTAAACGCTCGACGGCTTCAGAAACCTCATTTGTCGAGAGGCCCAGATACTCTGATAAAAACTGGAGGGAATGATCGAAGATAGGAAGTTTAATGCACTCGAGGATGGCAAAGTGCACGACGTTGGTGACAAGTTTATATTCGTCGTGCTGCAGGGGAGTGAAATGAGCACTGGCAAAAGTTTCGTAACCGCGACGTAAATCTTCGTGGAAAAGACACTTTTGCACCCAACGTCGCGTTTCGCGTTCTTCATAGCCCAAACGCTCGCAAATAAGTTCGATCACTCTGCGGGTGAGAGGCGCTTTGCCAGATAAGACTTTACTTAAGATGGAAGCGGACAACCCTGTATCCCGAGCAAAAGCGCGCAGAGAGTACCTGTGGTTCTGTTCTTTCTTTCGTATCAGCGCGTCTTTAAGCTCTTGAAGAAAAGGATTCTGCATGGACCGGATTTTTACCCGCTCAATTCACATAAAACAAGAGAACTTAACAAATAGATCTCCAACAGTGTGTCCGGAGGATTCAATAGCGAGACACAAAAACAACGCGGTTTTCGGTTTTCAAGTTTAGGATATCAATATTCTATTTTTTAAAAGCCGCTTTGATTCGGCAGCAAGAAAGTCCGCCTCTTCTTTGTCGCAGTTTGTCTGGCTGACGACGAAAATCTTGTGCCTCCCAAGTTTTGGATCTACGGATTCAGGCGTAATCTCAAGAAGCTCGTCCGTTCTTTGGGCAACTCCGGTTGGAAGAACCGACGCGATAGCGCCACTTATCGTGGCAGCCCGAAGCGTTTCAAAACTTTCACTTAACACCGTTGGCTTTGCGGCATCAATTTTTCTCATGAATTTTTGGTAGTAACGGGGAAGTCCGTCCTTGCCCGGGGCTAGTGATCCCAGGCCGAATTGCGCGACCGCCTTCCATCCATGCTGTGCAATCGGATGGTGCTTTGAAACATAAACGCCTAAACGATCCTCGCAAATCGGGACGCTATAGAATTTCTCCAGTCCATCGACCTCGGTAACCAGCGCTGAGCAAAGTTCGCCCTTTCGGACCATCGTGAGGAGCTGATCTGTGCGACTGATTCTCAAGCCCAGTTTCAATTGCGGCATGCGCTCCCGCAAGCGGTGAATAAGGCTAGGAAGAATTTCGACTGCGATACTTTCATACGTGCCAAAATTAAGCCATGTCATTTGGGGAATGGGCTGACTACCTAAATCGCTTAAGCGTTCGAACACCTCAAAGGCTGGCCTTACCACTTCCAATATTGTCAGCGCATCTTGAGTGGGCTGGATCGAGCCGCGGTCTCTGATTATTAAAGATTTACCCACGTTCTTTTCAAGTGCCGTGAGCGACTGTGAAATAGCTGATGGTGAGACTTTGGCTCTCGCCGCCGCCCCTTTCAGGCTTCCTGATTGTATAATCAAATCTAAGATCCAAAGCTTTTTTATCTGGTCGACGTTAAGATCATTTTTCATACCTTCAACTAGCACGGGCCCTACTCTTGCGCAACAAACTAAAGTTTCCATCGCGTAAGCATGAACGCCTTTAGGACAGTTTTCCAGTCAAGGCTCTCTTATCCAACGGTTAAGCTTACATAATTTAGAAAATCTTAACGGATAAGTAAGCATATTTAATGAAGACGAAGGCTTTCAGCAAGAATATCTTCGAGCCATAAACAACTTGCGTATTTAAGCGCAAAAAGGAGGATGGAATGAATCGACTTGGAATTTTGATTTTAGGGGTTTGTCTAAGCAATGGGGCCTATGCGGCTCCGGCCTGCGATCAGGACTGGCTGGAAAACTGTCCTATCTCCGATGAAAACTATGTCGGCTCGTTCATGCCCGTCGGGGCAAAACGCACGACCGGTGATTTATCCATCGACCAGAAGATGGGAAAAATTAATCTAAAATTCGCGAGAAATTTTGAAACTCAACACGGACCTGACCTTCGCGTAGTTCTGCGGGATTCTAGCGGAGTGACACCGATGATTGTAGTTGAAACTTTAAAAGCATTTAAGGGAGAGCAAGAGTACATGCTTCCTGTATCGGCTGAGGAGCTTACGAAATTCGACCAGGTGGTTATTTACTGCGCTCAATTCCACGTCGATTTCGGTATTGCTAAAATCAAATGATCGCAAAAAAGTTTAGAAGTAAATAAATACTGATCCGAAGTCGTTAGATGGAGCCATTATGGGCCCAAGCTAGTCGGCACGCCGCTTGCTAGGGCTTCAACGGATCATTTTTTCAGGAGACCAGTATGAAATTTCTTTTAATGTCAGTGCTTTTTGTAACCGCTTCGCTCACGGGCTTCACGGCATTCGCTCAGAATCAGTGTATTTCAGTTTGCCGCAATGACAGCGGTGACCGAATGAATGACCGCGCCTGCCAGGTTGCGGGTGAACTTGCAGGCGCCCAAGGCTGCAGTCGGTATTATTCACTGGGTTGCAATTGGATTCAAAGCACGGCGATTCAGCATCCAGGTCGCTGTGTGAATGAAGGCGGAAATGCTTCCTTTGATAATGTCTGCAATATCGCAGGCACCATCGGGGCACACCGCTGTCTGAAGTATCAAAGCCTAGGTTGCACTTGGTATCCCGGCGAGGTGACATGCCAATAGCCCCTCAGCAAGCGTGATTTTGCGGTGCAGGGCAAGGCAAGGATTGGATTTCCGTCCAGTTGTTATCTGGAGGTTTGTATTCGCACTCCTTGAATTTTATCATTAAGAAATGAAAAACTTTATCGTCGCAGCTGTCCTAGGTTACAGCTTGTTCTCTTGCCTTCCTTCTTTGGCGGGTTCGGTGGCCTGTGATTTCGATCCAGCAAATGAACTTAGTTATTCTGGGCCTGCGTCACAATCGATACGCAAAGCCGTAAAAGAAATCGCAAATTGCGATGCTGTCGTTGATAGCAGGGATGGGCATAAACAGTGGCGTGATTCGTTCCTAGAAAAATGCTCATCGTTATGTTCTGAGAGATTGGGACATAAATCTAAAAGCGATGTTGATTGTCGATTCTCTTGTGGAGCTGCCGCGATGAAGAGCGCCGAATTATCCCGTGCTTACTTCCGTGGCTTGGATGATGGCAAGAATTCGTGTGTCACGAAGGCTTCAGGTGTTAAGTCATCGGGCGCAGTTAATTAAAACATTCCCTTATTGATCGCAGAGTAGGGAGCCGTTGATGGATTTCTCCTGGACTATCTTGATTTATTAAAAGAATCTCCTCGTATGAAAAAATTGATACCGTTTCTCATCGTCATTGCTGGTTGCGCCTCTATCCCAAAAGCTTCTGATTTTGAAATGCAAGCTGCCGAATACCTACGACAATACAAAGATGCCTGTATCAAAGAAGACGGAGTCACGTGGAAGCACAGTCTTTGTGTGCCGATGGTTATTGTTGACCCGAACAATCTAAAAGCCGTATCGACGGAGCCCGATCCAGAAGGTCGTTTTGAAAAGTTCTCGAATGTCTATCGGGGAACTTATAGTGGCGGGCCCCATTATGCGAACACCTCCGTAAAATGGGGCGGTCGCAACTGGTCGATGGTTGTTTGGCCCTTACCCGAAGATCAGATTCGAAGAACAGGCTTAATGTTCCATGAGGCCTTCCATTCGATTCAAGAAGATGTTGGATTTCCAATGAACAACGCCCTTAACACCCATCTCGATCAAGAAGAAGCCCGTATATTGCTTCGCCTCGAATGGAATGCTCTTTTGAAAGCTCTTGAGGATTCTGCCCATCGTAGGGATCATGTTGGCGTCGCCCTACAAATGCGAAAACTTCGCTTCAAGAAGTATCCAGAAGCAGAGAAGAATGAAGAATCCATGGAGATGAGTGAAGGTGTCGCTGAATACACGGGCATGAAACTTTGCGGTTCGACACCAGAGCAAACTGTCGAAGCGCTACGCAAAAAGATTGAGGCCGTTCCTGAAATTTCCAGCCTTACTCGTTCTTCAGCCTATTATTCGGGGCCGCTTTACGGACTTTTATTAGACACGAAGGGGCCACAATGGAAATTCATGGCACTCAAGATGAGAAGTTTCGGAAAAATCACGGAACAGGTTTTTAAAATAGAACCAGGCCCGGTTTCGATTGCAGTTTTAAAAAACTACGGCCGCGTAGAAATCGTTAAGTTTGAAACTCAGAGAGCGCAGGAAACTAAAGATAAAATCGCCAGATATCTATCACAGATCGAAAAGCCAGGAAAATTGGAAATTGTTTTGAATAGTCCGCAAGCAGTGTTTAATCCGTATGGCATTTTGTCGATTGATGCGAACACCGTCATCTATGAGACTTACGAAGTTAGAGACGAATGGGGCTCTTTGATAGTTAAAGAGGGAACTCTCTTTAAGTTTCACGACAATCGAGCGTCCATCGCTGTCAGCCCTCCGTCTGCTTTTAGCGAAAATGCCGCTCAGGGCATTGGTTGGGAGCTCAAACTCGCTCCCGGTTGGAAGTTGATCAAAGGAACGTCGAATTTTACGGTGAAGAGGCTCTGACTTAAGCTCAACAGAAAAAGCTAAAAAATCTTCGAAAAAATTATTTGAAGGGAAGATTTACGTTCTTACCGACTTCATGGTTTTTAGGGCGCTGTATAGTCAACAAAGCTTACCGGGGCTGACGGCTACCTGTTCCAAATGGATTCAGTTTTTGAAAACGCAGCTTGCTGATTGGAGTTGGGCGGGTTAACAATCAAGTGATATACTTGGAGGCATCATGAAGAAAACTGTACTAACTGCACTCAGCTTGTTTCTAACGTCCATTTGCATAGCTCACGCAGATGCTTCTGCTCCGATCGATTACAACTCTTTACAAGGAAAACAAATCAAAATCTTGAGTATTGTTGAAGCAAACAAACTTTTCGAAGAGAAACAATCACCGCCTGCAGATGAGCAGCTTGTTTTGGCAGATGGCAAAATACAGGCACTAAAAGTGGCTGAAGCTAGTGGGACAGCGGTTATTTGCTCTTTCACGGGCATCAAGGTCTATCAAAATGGTTATTTCCCGTTTTCTGCCGAGAGTAGGCTCGAAGTCGTAAAAGTAGACGCCGCATCTATGCCCTCCCTCAAGTTGCTCCAACTCAATTTTACTGTTCACCATGACAATTTTCATGTTGGTAGAGAGCATCAGGATCGACAGTTTAATTGCTTTAACCAAGTTGGAACTATTTTTAGCAGAGAATCACTTGATATAGCTTTCGGCAATATTCTTACTATCGAACAATAGCACTTGGTTTCTTATCGCATCCTAACGAAGCGGTGGATCGCTAACAGGTTTGTCCGCGTTTCGATCTTCAGTTTCTTCATCTTTCAGATCAGGAAGGCTCAAGTGGGCTGATCCCGCGGTGCTCCGGAAGGATTCCTTCGGTGACCGGAGACTGAATTATAAGGGAAAGTTATTAGATGGCTGAAGTTAATCCGCGAACTCTATTCCTAGAAATACTTTCGAACGACTTTCACCCCATTCTTAAGCGTCTTGGCTTTGAGGGGAAGGGGCAAAAATATAAAAGAATAAAGGAAGAAGTCGTTGAGTTTCTAGAGATTGAGGGTTCGAAATGGGACGGCGTGTGCTACGTCGAAATGGGGATATTTCCCCTTATGTTTCTCGATACGCCCTGGGAGGACAAGAAAATCTCGGACGCTAAAAAGATCACCTTTGCTGATTGCCCGATTCATTTCAGATTAAAAAGTAAATCAGGATCAGATAGCTGGAGCTATGGGAAAGGTGATGATAGCCAGGCCAAAGAATCCGTAAAGCGTCTTGTCCAAGCATACTCTGAGAACGGTGAGCCTATATTCCAACGCGCGGATAGTCTCTCGAAGTTAAGCAATTGCTATTTTGAAACAGCTATCAATGCATACAGCAAGATAGAAGACTTCGGAATTTTCAATACCAATATACCTCCGCTCATGGCACAGGTTCATTTTCACTTAGGCAATCTAGATCTTGCGGTGAAGTTCCTGCGAGGCGGGATCGAGTATTTTCAAAAAGAGCCAAACGCTTGGCGATTTAAAGAGTCGATCGACAAGTTGCAGTCGGCGATTTCTGAAATTGAAAAGATTAGGCAGATGTGATTCTAATTTGAGTTCGCCCAATGATAGAGCGTCTTAATATTCATCTCTGACACATTTGGAAAAATGGTGATTCCGGTACGACTCGAACGTACGACCCTCTCCTTAGAAGGGAGATGCTCTATCCAGCTGAGCTACGGAACCACGTGCGGCAAAATGAATTGCAGCTTTAGATAAAATATCTAAGGAGGCACAAACTAGCAAATCCAAAGAGATTTGCCTAGGTCGGGGGACTTGAAAAGGCTTAATTTATGCAACGTGTCGTTTCTGAAGAGAAGCGCAAAGAGCAACTCCGCCCAAGATCACGTACCACATTGTGAGAATCCATAGTAGTAAAAGGGGAATCGCCGCGAAAGATCCATAGATCTTATTGTAGTTAAAGAAGTTTACCACCAGCACCGCATAGACCTTGTGCACCCCATAGACCACGACCGAAGCAATCAGGGCGCTGATAAAAGCTGCGCTTTTTCTCACGTAAACGTCGGGCACAAACTTATAAATGACGAACAAAGACCCCACTAAAACCAAAGAGTTCGAAGCCGAAGCCGGAATCACGCGATGAACAAACTTAAATTGTTCCAAAGTCGAAAAGCCGACATAGATCGCTAAAAATACCGGGATCCCTAAAATGATGGCCCATTGATAGATGAGGCGTTTGTAAAAAGGTCGGGTGTTTTTTAAATTCCACACGCGATGAATGCCGACCTCCATATCATGCAAAAGACGCAAAGAGGTCAGAAAAAGTAAGATGGCTCCCCAGGAACCCATTTTGCCGGCACTGATGTTTTTTAAAAAAATACGCATGAACTTCGTCACGTCGGTGGAACCGGCGGCTTCACGCAAGTTGCGCAGTAAAAACGCTTCGACCTTGGGATAAAGAATTTCTAAACCACCAATCGATTGAAAGGTCGCTAGCACCACGGCGATAAAGGGGACCAAGGCAATCGCCGTTGAAAAAGCCAATGACGCGGCCACAAGTTGTAGTTCGCCATCGCGCATTTGTTGAAGAGTGTCTTTTAAGACGGTGGTGATTTTTTTAAGCATGGTCCTTAAATGAAAGCAAGCGGTGCAAATTCTTTTTTTTCTGAGGTTGATTTTCTTGGGCAATCTTTTGGGTCAGATAATCTTTTATAAGGGCAGAGTCGTACTTTAATCCATTGTCCGTATGCCATTGCCAAAATGCGATGCAGTCAGAAATGTCGCTTTCGGTGGCTCTTTCTGATTTCATTTTGATGTAGAGCTCCAGAGAGGGGCGGTATAGATTTCCTTTTGTTCCTTTGATGAAAAGAACCAAAGATGCTTGCCACTGAGGAATTTGTCGCAGAAAGAAGTCGGCAGAAGGATTGATGGCTTCAATACTTAAATTACTTTTTTGTGCTAGCTTCATCAAGCTGATGCGTCGCTCGTTGGTAAGTTCCCCGATCGGACAAAGATCAATATCTGCAGTCGCTCTTGAGTTTGGAATTAGCACGGCCATCAAGGCCCCGCCGACTAAGACCCAATCGCCTTCAATGTCGTTTGTGACCGCCTCTAAAAATTTCTGGTATTGCTCTTGCGATATCATGCGACTTTCGAAAGAGCCGCTAAGGCAATGCGGCGAAGTTTAATGATTTTCGGATCTGCTTCTTCAATCATACGGTTTAAATTTTGAAGAATTTCTTTATCCGTTTTTTCTAAGTAGCTGGGGTAGTGATCTCTGAAAGCCATGTAGACTGAAAGGTAAGCTTGTTGCGTTCGCAGATCGGTCGTTTTTTCTGCCAGAACCATAATTTTTTCTAGAAACTCTTGCAGATTGTCGCAAGAGTCTAAATCCTTTGCGGAGACTTCAGTTAAAGGAACTATCTGGCCGAACTTCATATCCTAATAATCTCTTAAAATTGGAAAAAAATCACCAGGAGTCCTTGTTGGCGGCCCCACTTTGGCCCAGGACACTTACAGCCAAAACCTTTTCGTCACAGCGAAATCATGGCCGTTGCGTTCAATGAGCGCGGCATCGCAATAAGGATCATGCTCAAAGAAAAGATACCAAGAGTGATCCGCGGCTTCGCTAAGGTTTTTTTCTTTTTCTTCCATCAGTGTCAGCGGGTGCAAATCATACCCCATCAGCCATGGGATTTTCACGTGCGTGCTGGTCGGAACCATGTCGCCACAATAAAGCAGCGTGGTCTGGCCGTCGCTGACCTTGATCACTTGCTGATTCAAAGTGTGACCGTTTGAAATGATTGCGGAAATGCCGGGTAAGAAATTTTCTTGTTCCCCGTGCATGATGTTTAAAACCCCTTTTTCTAAAAGAGGTTGAAAGTTCGCCGGGTAATAACTCGCTCGCTCGCGCAAGTTGGGCTTACGAGCGGTCTCTAAATTTCCTTTTTGCACCCAGTACTGAGCGTGAGGAAAGGTCGGGACCAGTTGTCCGCCGACTTCTGTGGTCGCACCACCCGCATGATCAAAATGCAGGTGAGTCAGCACCACGTGATTGATGTCTTCAAATTTCAAGCCGTGAGCTTTTAAAGATTTTTCCAGCGAAGGTCCGTTTTGATCAATACCGTACATCTCGGCAAACTTGGTTCCTAATTTTTCGCCATACTTTGCCACGAAATCTTGGCCATTGCCGGTATCAATCAAGATATTGCAGCCGGGAGATTTTAGTAACAAAGCCCGCGCTTCCATTTCGATGCGATTTTTTTCGTCCGTAGGATTGGTTTTTTCCCAAAGAACCTTGGGAACAGTGCCGAACATCGCGCCCCCGTCTAAGCCAAATTGTCCTGTGGGAATCGGGCAGATTTCATAGGGGCCGATTTTTAAAGTTCTTTTTTCGACTTCAAATTTGCTCTTGGTCATCTTTCTTACCTTCCTCCGGCACAGCGGTCGTTTCATCAACGGCAAAGGCGTCTGGATTGATGGTTAAAACCCAGCTTTTATAGGCAGTATACACCTGATGGATGGGGCCCGGTGGATGAACCGGACCAACGTGCAAAGTCAGCTTTCCTGGTAATGGAATCGGCTGACCTTTGGGCCAAAGCTCGGTGTTGCCTTCTAGGTACGTAAATAACAACGGTGTTTTTGTGCGTTCAGAAAAAATAGAAACGCCGCGCTTAAACTCGTGAATCTTTCCGTCTTTAGAACGTGTGCCCTCAGGAAAAATAATCAACCACATGCGTGGCAAATCGGTTAACAGTTTCAAAATTAAATTAATGGCTTCACCCTTGCGATCTTTACGATCAATGGGAATGGCGCCTAAGCAATGCTGCGAAAAAAATGTGAAGAGCCAATTGGAAAAGAAATAGTCTTTGGCCGCGGCGATATATAGATTCAACCAAAAACGGCGGGGGATGGAGGCTGCGATGGAAACCGCATCTAAGTGACTGGCGTGATTGCTGATAATGATAAGCTTGGGTTGAGTTTTATAGAGCTCACTAAAAGGAGTGCCCTTAACTTTCAAACGAATATAAAACTTAAAAGCCAGATTTTTCAAAAAAATGGACCAGATAAAGCGCCAAAAGATACTGAACATATCTATGTTGCGCGTAAAAAGCGGCAGATGTTTTAAGTAAGTCGGCAGTTGCGTCCACTGCTCGTTATCGTACTTCCAATCCTTCATAATAGAACCGTCATCACATAATAATAAATAGGCGCTACGAAAATCAATCTATCCACACGATGAAGAAAGTCACCGCGACCCAAGATGAAAGGCCCCACGGTTTTCATGCCCGCATCCCGGCGCACGGCCGTCATGACGAGATCTCCTAAGAAGCCGCCCAGAGCTGCCACCAGGCCTGATGCCAGCCAGTATTTTTCAGATCCATCGGGCAGTAAAAATCTCATCGAGCCCGCCAAGAAAAGCGTTAACGCCATCGAAGCTGCGGTACTGCCCACGGTACGGCGGGGATTGATACCAGGGAACAATTTCCATCCGCCGATGTAACGACTTAAAGCCAAGTTCGTGTTGTCACAGAACTCAGTCAGGATAATTAAGTACATGACTTGGAAAACCCCATTGGGGAATTTTAAGATCAAGCCTAAGTGCATGAAAGACCAGCCTAAGAAAATAAACGCGAGCAGGGTCAAGGAGATGTACTGAATCATGCGCTTATAGTTATTGCGTGCCAGCGGTACTAAGCAGCTGATACCTAAAACCATCATCGGCATGAAATTGTAAATATCTAAGCGATCAAGCCATGTGCAAACACCCAGGCCGATGATCCCCGCATAACAAATCAAAACAAAGTAACTGCGATGAAACATGCCCATGATCTGAAAGAAGATCTTGGCCCCCAGGATGGCTAAAGCGGTCAAGGCCACCAACGGCCAAGGCTCAGGTAAACCCATCACGATAAACATCAATGGCGCGGCAAAAAGCCAGCTTTTAATACTCGCCCAAGATTGGACGAAGTAATAATTCTTCTTTCTGAAAAAAAAGACGATAGCGCCGGAAACAAAGATGATCGAAAGAACAATCAAGACTGTTTGGCGGTAAATCGGACTTTCCCAAGCGGTGGGGATGGCAATACGTAGTGGAAGTGAAAGATTAGAAAAATCCATTTACGAAGGTTCCTCTTCAATTTTGTAGTCTTTGATTTTCTTATACAGATTCGAGCGCGAGATTTGCAAAATCTTTGCTGCCGTTTCGATGTCTTTGGTTTGTTTTAAGCAGGTGCGAATCACGTGGGCTTCAAACTCTTCAACCAAAGTGTTAAAACCCTTGTTAAAATCAATAGCCGTGTAAGAAGGTACGCCTTCACTAAAAACCGCCGTCGGGCGTAACCAGTTTAAAACATCTTCGGCACGGATAAAAGGCAATGGCGAGGTCAAACTTAACTGTTCACACACACGCTTTAACTCACGCACATTTCCGGGCCAGTTGTATTTTTTCATCGCGGCTAAGCCATCATCGGCGATCGTTTTGTTGCGACGAGGACGTTCGGCCGCGAGGAAGTGTTTTGCCAGCTCATCAATATCATCCAAGCGCTGACGTAAAGGCGGCAGCTCTACGCGTTGAGAATTTAAACGATACAACAAGTCTTCACGGAATTCTCCGTTTGCAACCATTTTGTCTAGCGGCTTGTTTGTCGCGGCGATCACGCGGGTTTTGACGGTCGTGCTTTCTTTTGCACCCACGCGACGAACTTCCCCCGTTTCAAGGAAGCGTAAAAGTTTTGCTTGCTGAGTTAATGGCAGGGCTTCGATTTCATCTAAGAAAAGATCGCCGCCATTGGCCGCTTCGGTCAGGCCGACCTTGTTTTGTTCCGCCCCCGTGAACGCTCCTTTGACGTGACCAAACATCTCGGATTCGAAAAGATTGTCGGGGATGCTGGCTAAGTTCACCGCGATAAAAGGTCTTTCGCCTTCTTGTTGGTTTAAAATCCTTGCAATCACTTCTTTACCGCAACCGGTTTCACCTTCCAGCAAAACAGGGCTCGTTTCCCCGCGCAAATCAGCAATGCGTTTTTTGATTTTTTGGGACGCTTCCGAAGTTCCGACCCAGCGGATCTCGCCGCGGTCCGCACTAGGGTCGACATTGCGTAAATCCCAAAGGGCTTCGATTTTTTCTAAAATTAAAAGGATTTCTTCGGGCATTAAAGGTTTAGCTAAAAATCTTTGTGCTCCGGCTTTAAGGCAGGTCTCCATCAACTCGCGGCTTAAGTCGCCCGACATCGCCACGACCTCAAGTTGATTGTTGTGTTTGGTGAGTTTTTCAATCACCGCGGGGCCATCCGCTTTATTGGCGCCCGGTGATAAATGCATGTCCACGAAAGCCGCGTGATAAAACCGCGTGTATTGGATCGCTTCAAGCTTGGTCGCGGAAAAAACTTTCCAGTGCGATGGAAGTGCCAGTTTCAAGGATTGATGCACCAGGGGGTCATCGTCGACGATTAATAGAGAAAATACTCGAGTGCTTGTCATAGTCTTAAGTCTGACTGTTAGAGTTTGGTTTGGCCATACTTGGTGCGCATCGTCAGTCGAGGTTCTAGTTAACCCCAAGCCCATTTTTAGATTACAATTTAATGCGATGGAGGCCTGATGAGCGCACTTAGAATTTTACTTGCAGAAAACATTCACTCTGTGGCGAAAGAGGCTTTGATCTCTGAGGGTTTTAAGGTCGATGCGATCTCTCACGCGCCCAGTGAAGATGAGCTTTTAAAATTGCTTCCGCAGTATGATGTTCTGGGCATTCGCTCTAAGACTGAAATCACGGCCAAAGTGCTCAAAGCCAATCCTCATTTGCTCACCATTGGCTGTTTTTGTATTGGTACAAACCAAGTGGATCTTCTGACTGCGCGTGAACAAGGTGTGCCTGTTTTTAATGCTCCTCATTCGAACACTCGTTCTGTCGCCGAGCTTGTGATTGCGGAAATGATTTCGTTATCCCGTCAATTGGGGGACCGCAATACCAAAGCGCATGTCGGGGAGTGGGTAAAATCCGCTGAAGGCTCTAAGGAAGTTCGTGGGAAAACTTTGGGAATTGTCGGTTACGGTCATATCGGATCACAGGTGAGTGTTTTGGCCGAAGCGATGGGATTAAAAGTTGTTTTTTTTGATGTGATCAAAAAGCTGCCTTTAGGGAATGCCGTTGTAAAGACTTCTTTGCATGAATTGCTGGAGGTTTCGGATTTTGTGACATTACATGTCCCTGAAACCAGCGAAACTATGAATATGATTGGTGAGCCTGAGTTCCGTAAAATGAAAAAGGGTGCTCACCTTATCAACGCCAGCCGCGGGACGGTGGTGAATATTGAGGCCTTGGTGACGGCGATTAAAGAAAAACAAATCGGGGGATGCGCAATTGACGTCTTCCCAGAAGAACCGGCTTCGAATAAAGAAAAATTTAAAACTCCACTGCAAGGTTTGCCTAACGTCATTCTGACTCCGCATATTGGCGGCAGTACTGAAGAGGCTCAATTAAATATTGGTATCGAGGTGGCGGAAAGCTTTCGTCGCTACTTAAAAATCGGTTCTTCATCGGGCGCGGTGAATTTCCCGAACGTGGATCTGCCAGTGAAGCAGGGAACTTCGCGGATTTTAAATGTGCATAAAAATGAACCGGGCGTGTTAGGGGAAATCAATGGTTTGATTTCTAAAGCCGGTGCTAATATCGAAGGGCAGTACCTTTCAACCGACGAGAAAATCGGTTACCTGGTGATGGACCTGCATTCGGCCCAAGCCCAAAGCTTGGCCGATGCGATTGGTGAATTAAATCGATCTATTCGCACGCGAGTGGTTTATTGAATATATTGAGAGTTCAAGAATCTTTGAATTGTCCGCAGAAGAAACCCTGGACTTCAGTGCTAAACAATTAAATGTTGTAAATCTATTTTAAGTTTGTATGGAGAACTGTCGAACTGCTTAAGGAACCTGTTACCAAGATCAGGAGAATCTTGCAGTGAAGCAGTTAAACTTAAAAATTAAATTAGTCGGCCTATGTTTGGGATTGATCGCCGTAACCGGAGTGGTCAGTGCCGTTGCCATTAAATCCAATCGCGGTGTCGGCGATGAATACGAATTTCTTATTTCTAAGACCTTTCCGAAGGCCACCCATATCAATAAAATTTATGAAACCTTTTTATCCATTCGTATGAATGTACGTAATTTAGGCTTGCCGGGGATTTCAGAAAAGGACGCGAAGATTTCTGAAAAAGCCGTCTGGGATGGGTTGGCCGAAGTGAAAAACATCCGAAAAAAATATGAGGCTCTAGGGTTTTCGGAGGGGCAGAAAGAACTTTATGAGGTCCAGCTTGCCACATGGAAGGAATTTGAAGGTATCGGGGGTAAGGTGATGTCCCTTTATGAAGAGGGCACGCCGGAAGCGAAAGCAAAAATGATCGAGATTTTCTTCTCTTCTTGCCCAGAAACTGCAGGACGATTTGCCGCGGCGACGAAGGCGTTGTTAGCTTTTCATGAAAAAGAGGTGGACGAAAAAAATGCGGCCGCGCAGTCGATCTCGCACTTCGGTTTGGAAATCATTTTGACAGTCGGAGCCGTGGGAAGTTTATTGGGGATCTTGGTAGGATTATTTTTCTCCACATCTTTATCTAAGTCATTAAATCGAGTGATTCAGTCAATATCCACGGCGGCGGGTGACACGCAAAGCGGGGCGAATATGCTTTCGTTGTCAAGTCAGCAGCTTTCTTCAACCTCCACTCAGGCGGCGGCTTCTTTAGAAGAGACGGTGGCGTCTTTAGAAGAACTCACCAGCATGGTGAAACTCAATACCAACTCTGCCAAAGAAGCAAAAGCGCTTTCGCAGAAGTCGTGCGAGACGGCCGAACAGGGGGAAGTGTCTATTACGAACTTGATTTCTTCAATGTCAGAATTGGCGGCGGGCTCTAAAAAAATCGAAGAGATTATCAACGTCATCGATGACATCGCTTTCCAAACGAATCTGCTGGCGTTAAATGCGGCGGTGGAGGCGGCACGGGCCGGTGAACAGGGAAAAGGTTTTTCCGTGGTGGCCGAGGCCGTCCGGACGTTGGCGATGCGCAGTTCGGTCGCGGCTAAAGATATCTCGGGCCTGATCAAAGACAACGTTGAAAAGCTGCACAAAGGGGCGAACATCGCGACAGGCAGTGGCGATGCTCTTCGGGAAATTCTTTCCTCGGTGAAGAAAGTGGCGGCTTTGAATACTGATATTGCTGACGGCAGCGATGAACAGTTCCGCGGATTAGAGCAGATTTCTAAAGCGATGAACCTATTGGACCAAGCCTCCCAGGGCAATGCCAGTTCTTCGCATGAGGTGGCGGAGTCTTCCAAAAAGATGGAAGGTCAAGGCGAAGTTCTTACGGGATTGGTGCAAGACTTGCGCGGCATCGTCGAGGGACGTGCCGCTTAAAGAACTCATATACGAGTGGTGGTTTAAGGTTTGCAGATCAAGAAGGCATGCGCCTTCTTGACTCTCTTTTGCTTTATAATGATTCTGTTGCATGTACTAAATGGCCAAGTGACCACCAAATTACGCGCCTGATGAAAAAGCGTCTCAAAATAAGACACTTCTTGATTTTCGTTTTTGTGATTTTGAGTGGTTCGTGGGCCTCGGCGATGTGTCTTCCGGTCACCGCAGTGGTTCAGTTACAAAAGCAGTTTCATTTTCGTCCAGAATTAGACTTAGAGCAGTTGTGCTCGCCTGAATCTGTCGATTACAAATTAGCCTCTACATTGTTATTTTTAAAGTACACGAAACTTCCAGCCACCACGAATCCATTAGATCAGAATGTGCTTCCCGAAAACATTTGGTCTTACATAAGTTCGGCAGTAAAAACCATTGTGAAAGTCGCAAAATGTGAACCTGAACAATTGGCTTACGTGAAGGAAGAAAGCCCTGGCGCCATCCATCTTTGTCCGGATTATTTCAACACCGCGATACATTCATCCATAGAAAGGGCGGCCACTCTCATTCATGAGGTCCGGCATCTCGATGAAAATGCTCATTATTATCCTCATGTCACTTGTGCACAGGGCAGAAATAAAGCATCCAAAGGTGCTTGTGATGGATCTAGAGAAGAAGCCGGTGGCTATGCGGTTGAAATGGAGGCCCTGGCACGTTTTGCGGCCTTGCCAGAGGGAATAATTTCTAAATTGGAAAGAAGCCAAGCCAAGTCAGCAGCCCTGGTTTTAGCGAATGAAAAATTCAATAAGCCTCTATTTTCGCACGAACTGCGCGGTCTTTATCTCGTTGATCAGCATGATCAGGGGTTTGTTTTAGATCCTAGTTCTTGGAAGCTTTATCCGGTACGGAAAGTGGATCATCGGCAAGAAAACTTAGTGAGTCGTTTAACCACTCTTAGCGCTTTTCCCTTGTCGGAAGGGGACTCTTATAGCGTGGACGTTTTATCAAGCTCATTTCAAAAAAGGATCAGTCTTGGATCTTACGCCGCAAGTTTTAATTCACTGCCGCAAAGCCAGAAGCCTCGGGTCTTGAGAATTTTTAATGACGGTCTGTTGGCTGGCTTTGTCATCACCGAGCATGAGATAATCAGTTATGCCGGAACTTCTTTTGAGCAAAGAACGGCCCTGCCATTTAAAGTAATTCAGACTTTTGATTTTATGGAGGCGGGGCAAGGAACAGACGCCGCCATTTTTCTTCTGGATGAGCATCAGAATTTATACAAAGTCAGTACCATTTATGGTCGGGTCGTGGACGTAAAGACTATTGATAACGTTCTTAAAGACTTTAAAACGATTGTTTACGTCAATGGTCAGCGTTTAGCTTTGGGAAAAAACGGAGAGCTTTTAATTCAGCGGCACGGCATTTGGCACCAACACGAAGCTTTTTTAAAAACTCGCTTCCGGTTGATGAGCAGGCCTTTTTATTGGGCTTCGTTTCTTTTTGAACCGCGCCAAACAAGCCAGAATTCTAAATAACTTTTCCTGGGTTCATAATATTGTCTGGATCAAAAACTTTTTTAATCCCGCGCATAAAGCCGATCTCGGCTTCGGAGCGTGTATAATTTAAGAATGATTTTTTAGTCAGTCCCACGCCGTGTTCCGCCGAAATGGATCCTTGATTTTTCTTAACGGCATCAAAAACCATGACGTCCACTTTGCGGCATTCTTTGACGAATTCTTCTTTGCTCATTCCTGGGGGACGTAAGATATTGATGTGCAAATTGCCATCGCCGATATGCCCGAACCATACCACCTCCCAGGTGGGATAGGCGCTGGCCAAAATCTTATCAAGATCGGCCATAAAGTTTGGCACTTTTGAAATCGTCACCGCAATATCGTTTTTGTATGGAGAGTATTTCGCTAACGACTCAGAAATGTCTTCGCGATAGCGCCAGAATGTGGCGGCCTGCACTTCCGACTGCGAGATCACTCCATCTGTGACCCAAGATTCTTCAAGGCATTTTTCAAAAACGCCCAAGGCATGTTCTTCATCTTGTTCATTGCGAGTTTCAACTTCCGCTAAAACATAAAATGGACTTTGCGTTTCTAATGGAGCCGCTAATCCTGTATTTTCTAAAACTTTTGCTAAAGCTTTGTCCGAAAACATTTCAAATGCGACGAGCGAAGTTTTAGTTTTAAATTCGGCAAAGATCTTCATCACGGAATCTAAACCGGGGACTGCCATCACTAACACTTTCATTGGCGGAGGTGCTGGGGCCAATTTGATTGTCGCTTCCACGATAAAGCCCAAGGTACCTTCGGCACCAATAAATAAATGGCGCAGATCATAGCCTGTGGCATTCTTTACCAAACCGTTATTCAGCTCCAAAAGCTCGCCTGTGCCAGTCACAACTTTTAAGCCAATCACCCAGTCACGAGTTAAACCATAACGAACGACCTTGATACCGCCGGCATTGGTGGAAATATTTCCACCCATTTGCGATGAACCCGTCGCGGCAAAATCCACAGGATAAAAGAGACCTTGTTTGTGCGCAAATTCTTGCAAGGCTTCAGTGACCACGCCGGGTTCAATCACCACGGATTGATCCACCGGGCTGAAATCTTTGATTTTATTCATTTGATCAAAAGAAACGACGACTTCACCTTGAGTGGCGACCGCGGAGCCGGAAAGGCCGGTGCGGCCCCCTGAAGGGACTAATGCGATTTTATTTTTGCGGGCCCATTTTACAGTTTTAACAACGTCATCCGCGGTGCGCGGAAAAAGAATGGCGGAAGCTTTGATATCAAAATAAGTGGTCCAATCTTTACCCCAGTACTTCAAGCTCTCTTCGTCGGTTTTGATTTGGTCTTTGGCTAAAAAATCAATTTCCGAAAAGGCCTGCGGTAACATGGACCCTCCTATTCTTCGTCGGGGACACTGCGGTGATAATCTCTTAATGTTCTGATTCTAAAGAAGGCGTAGGCCGGACACAAGCCCCAAGCAGAGGTGACCAGACCGTAGAGACCGATGTACGCCCAAAACGGACCACCCGCGATGGCGTATGCCGTCAGCAAAACGCCAAAAACAAAGCGGAGGATGCGGTCCCACAGGGCAACATTACATCTCATGTTATTTTAAAAGCTCTTGCAGTTCACCAGATTGGTACATTTCCATCATGATGTCAGAACCACCGACCAGTTGTTGGTTGATGTAAAGTTGTGGAATAGTGGGCCAGTTGCCGAACTCTTTGATGCCGGAACGAATTTCTTCGTCTTCAAGCACGTTCACATCGTGAAATTGCACACCGATGTCCTGCAAGATGGCGCAAGCACGCGCAGAAAAACCACACATCGGGAACTGTTGTGTTCCTTTCATAAAAAGAACAACTTTGTTTTGATCCAAAATACCCTTGATTTTGTCGTGAGTCGTAGACATGAGATACCTCTTTAATTAATTATTTAATTTTAGTCTTAATTGAGAGCGCATGAACCTCTCCCGTTTTTAATTCTGGACCAAAGCAGGCCATCACATGCTGATGTTGCTGAATGCGAGACAGGCCAGCAAACACCGGGCTTTCCACGAAAACTTCATAGTGATCCTGAGTTCCGGTTAAGTCGTAAACCTCGACTTTGCAATCGGGGTAATTCTGTTCTAAGCGCTCTTTCATTTGTACTGGTGTCATAGGAGGGGGAAAGTAACAAAAACCCTCCCTTAAGTCATCTTGAATGATGCATTGTATTAAGGATAGAGTGGTCCCCATGTTTGGACCGTCATATCGCCCCTTGAAAGTCTTCTCTTTGGCTCTGGTAGCCTTGGTTTTTTACTCCTTTGCCCGTGCCGAGTTCCTTATTTGGAACTGGGCTTTGTTTAAAACCAAACCTTTCCTCGATATTTTGTGGTCTTTCGTGGTGGGACTGCGATTTGATATCGCCGGGGTTCTTTCGGTGTCAGCGCCGATTTTGCTACTCTCCTTCTTTCCTTGGCCCAAAAATGGGAATCGCGCTTGGATGTGGGTGACGGGGTTTTTTTTCTGTCTTTTACATGTCCCATTTTTGGTTCTGAATTTGGTGGATACCGAATTTATCAATTTTGTGGGCCGTCGTTTTTCTTATGACGGTCTTTTTATCGCCAATGAAGTGCCGGGTAAATTTTGGAACTTTGTGGCCAGTTACTGGCTGCTTTTTCTGATCAACACCTTGCTCGTGATCTTTTTTGTGATCACTGTCGTGGCAGTTCTGCGCCGCACGCCCAAAAATCTTTATTGGTTCAAAGAACTTTCTCCTGGCAAAAAAGTTAAAGCGGGGATGGGGCATGCTTTGATTTGTTTGGGCTGTATTGCTCTTGCCGTCATCGGAATTCGTGGAGGCCTACAGAAAAAACCGGTGAACTTTGTGAGTGCCAACGTCTTCACCGCCCCGTTATTAAATAACCTTGTTTTAAATTCGACATTCACGCTGATTAAAAGTTACGGAGCACAGACCTTAAAACAAGAAAAGTATTTCAGCGATAAAGAAGAAATGCTTTCTCTTTTAAATGGTTCTTTGGGGCCTTCCCATATGGAAGGCAAACGTCCGACCCAAAAACAAAACATCGTCATTATCATGCTAGAAAGTTTTGGCGAAGAGTATCTTGGGCCTCATAACGGCAAATCCTACACGCCGTTTTTAGATCGTCTTAGCCAGAACGCATTGGTTTTCCGAAATGGGTATGCTAACGGGCGAAGATCCATTGAAGGCGTGGGCGCGATCATGGGAGGCATTCCGGCATTGATGGCTGAGCCGTTTATTTCTTCGCACTTTACTTCGAATTATTTTTTAGGCCTCGGGACTTTGTTAGGACAACAGGGATATTCCACAAGTTTTTTTCACGGTGGACATAACGGCACGATGTATTTTGATTCCTTCATGCAAAGTGCGGGGGTGGAAAAGTATTACGGTGCTACGGAATATAACAATCCGGCCGACGATGACGGCGTCTGGGGAATTTGGGATGAGCCCTTTTTGCAGTGGATGGTTGCCAAGCTAGATAACCAACCGCAGCCGTTTATGACCTCGGTCTTTACGTTGACTTCGCATCAGCCGTATAAGATCCCGGCGCAGTACAGAGATAAATTCCCCGAAGGACCCATCGAGATTTTAAAGGCGATCGAATACACCGATTACTCTTTGCAAAAGTTCTTTGAATCCGCGCAAAAGAAATCTTGGTATCCAAACACTTTATTTGTAATCATGGCTGACCATACTTCGATTCATTACCGTAAAGAATATGAAAATGATATCGGCAGCTATCGCATCCCGTTTATTTTATATCACCCGACGATGACTTTACCGAAAGTTGATACCTCCATGGTCGTGCAACAAATCGATGTTCCACCCACGGTTTTAGATTTTTTAAATATCTCGCCCAAGGATAAAAATTATCTGGGCAGTTCCATCTTTGTAGAAGGTGATAAAGTCGCGGTGAACTTCATCGACGGTCGTTATTTGCTTTTTGCGCGCGATGCTTATATGCGCTGGACCCCGGGGCATGGGGAGCCGCAGATGTACGCCATCACGGACTTGGATTCTGAACGTGAACTGCAAGGGGAGCGTAAGGAGTTGCTGATTAGAAAGCTGAAAGCTCATATTCAATACTTCAACGAAGGCATGTGGGATAATAAACTTTATTATCCGGCAAAATAAGTCTAAGAAACTTTTTTAAGGAAAAGACTGCGCTGTAACATGGTCAAAGCCTGCACAATGTCGCCCTCACGATTTTGGGCAGTGTGCAGGAACTTCAGACCTAAAGTTAAAGACTGATCTTCATTGGGGCGAAGATTTTGCAATAAAGCCGTGATCAGAATGCTCTTTTGACCTTCAAGAACGATTTCACCAGCTAACTCCTGACCGACGTTTAAATCTAAATTCTGATCTTTGAGTAACACCGCACATCCTTCCGTGCTGATATCAATCAAGCGCATGGTCGTTTTCACGGGCTGGAGCCCTAAGGTTTTGACTCTAAAAAAACCGGGATGATTGGGGGGCAAGATATAGCGAAAATTCTTACGGCGTTGCAAGTGGAACAGGTTTAAAACTCCCAAAGATAAAACGTTGCCTTTAAGGCGTGCTTGCACCTCGGCCATGTATCTTTCGCCATTTGACGTGAAATTCATCATCAAATTGCAGGGCACATCTTCGATAAACACAGTGCCTTGGTACTGACACTTTACTTGCAGACTGGAATTAAGGCTCATGGGGATCAGTTCTAGGTCGGACTCATCAGGCATTCTGATGCTCACGGGGATCTGATCAGCCAATAATTTTTGCAGCAACATGTGCTGTTGCTCGCTGTTATTAATGGCTTTAAAGATCACCAGCGGTTGACTCACGCTTAAGCCGCCGCCGTTATTTTATGACCGCATTCGTGACAGAACTTCGCCGATGCTTGCAATTCTGCAGCACAAGCCGGGCAAGAAGGGCCGCCGGATTTTTTCTTTGGCTTTTCTTCTTTTTCATCCATATCGACGAAACCTTTTTCGTTCCATTTATCGATTTCACGAAGCATGCGCCAGCTTTGCGCGATCGAACGGAATTCTTTAAATTCAAATTGTAATAAAACTCCATTACCGACCGTACGACGTTTCATAAAAACGCCTTTTTGTTCTAAACGGGAAAAGTGATCGTTATTTAACTTAAAACCAATTTCGTTTTGGCAGTATTCACCGAATTTGGCAAAGTCTACGCCCACGACGCCGAAACGATCTGGGGTTTCGGTTTCCGTCAGTTTTAACAAACCATTAAGCATTTGTTGGCACAGTTCATCGACTTTCAGAATTTCTGAGCGGCCGCCTTTGAAATAATAATACTGATAGAATTCAAAAAAGCTTTCGACCAAACCTAAATCCAAGAAGTGAACTTTTTGGATTTCATCCGGTCCATCTGGATTGTCCGGAGATTTTCCCATTTCATACAAAGCCAGTTTTAGTTTTACCAAGATATTTACGGCTTGCTCCATGCGTTTGGGGGATTCGCCCATCACGCGTTGGCAATACTGTTTCATCATGCTCCAGTCAACAATCACACGACCGGCTTGGGATCTGTCGCCTTTGTGATTGGCGGTGTGAAAGACGGATCCGAAAGCTTTGGCGACTTGATCTTCGGGGCATGGGGAAGAGTCTTTTTCTAAGCGGCTTGAGCGAACATCATTCACGGCTAAGCGCAAACGATCGGCCAAAGACTTGATGATCACTTTCAGCATTTGCGGAGCGGCTTCATAATGTTGCTTTAGGGTATCAACGGGAATTTCTAAAACTTTAGTTTCAGCCGTGGCGATAGCTGACGTGGGATGCGTGGCTTGACCTAAGATGATTTGATCACCCAGGATGTGGGACGCGCCCAGTTGGAACAGGTCGATATTTTTTTTACCGCGGATCAAGCATTGATTGGCGCCCCCGGATTGGATCAGAAAAACCGACGTGATTTTGTCGCCATCCTTAAAGATCACTTCGCCTTTTTTGAACGTTTTTACCGACATAAGTTCCTGCTCCTTCAAAGAAATTCACAAATCTGTATCGGTTTTGTTAGGCCTTCTTTGAAGGCGAGGTCTGCCACGCGAAGGTCCAGATTTCCAGACCCGGAAATTACTCGCTTTCCAATGGATGAGTCATTCCGACTCATCGGCTGGAAACTATTATGAAAGGTCCTTTTAAACGGAGCTAAGAGTTCTAAGACGGAGATAGATACATTAAATGATCGCAACACCGCTATGGAGGGCTTATATCTTTCAAATTTTAACCGATCTTTTACACAAGTTTGAAAAAAGGAAGTCACAATATGAAACGTTTCGGTATCAAGTTTAAGTTGTTGTTGGCGTTCTCTCTTACTAGCTCTTTTTTACTGGTTGTAGGGGCGAGCTCTTATTATTTCTCTAACAAAGCCATTCAAGATTATGAGCAAATCTCTACGGGGAATGTGCCGAATCTTGCTGCTTTTATAACCATGAAAGAGCAGCGGGCGCGAATGGTCATACCGATCGCGTTGCTGATTGGTAGCGAAACGACCGAGGCGCAAGCTGCCAAAGCCAAAACGGATTTGGAAAAAGCAGAGCAACTTTTTAATCAGGCGGCAAAAGATTACGAAGCGACTCCTTTTGCTCCGGGTGAAGAGGATCTCTATAATATCTTTAAAAAGTCTTATGCGCACTTCACCGAACTGGCTTTAAAAATGATTCAACTGTCAGCGACGGGACAAAAGGCGGATCGAGATTTGCGAGACTCGATCTGGGATAAAGAATTTGCCGAGACCCGAAAACAAAATCTGGCGGATTTCGACAAGATGATCGAAGCCCAATTAAATCAGACCAAAGAGCGTATGGGCGACGCGAAGTCAGCGGCCACGATAATGTACAATAGCTTGGTGATCTCAATTGTTTTGGGCTTCCTCCTGTCCTTGGCGGTAGGATATTTTATCGCCAATTACCTCGCAAACCATATTCGCAACACTTCCCAAGAGTTACTCAAAGGAGTGGAACAAATTGCGGGGGCGTCAGGTCAGCTCTCTGAAGGCTCGCAGTTATTGGCCTCAGGCTCTGCCAGTTCCGCGGCTTCTTTGGAAGAGGGCGTGGCTACGATCGAAGAAATCTCTAGCATGGTGAAGTTAAACTCGGGGCATGCGCAAGAAGCGGCGTCCCTTTCACGGCAAGGAAGCGAAAAAGCGGAAATAGGCGTGCGCGAGGTGCTAAGTTTGGTAGAGAAAATGGGAGATATTCAGAAGTCTTCCCAAAAAATTGAAGAAATCATTGGGCTGATTGATGATATTGCGTTTCAGACCAATCTTTTAGCGTTGAACGCGGCAGTGGAAGCAGCTCGCGCCGGAGAGCAAGGAAAAGGTTTTGCGGTGG
Organism: Bdellovibrio bacteriovorus; assembly: GCF_001592735.1. Classification (NCBI taxonomy): domain Bacteria; kingdom Pseudomonadati; phylum Bdellovibrionota; class Bdellovibrionia; order Bdellovibrionales; family Pseudobdellovibrionaceae; genus Bdellovibrio; species Bdellovibrio bacteriovorus. The sequence continues at coordinate 326,491 of NZ_LUKE01000001.1, read as the reverse complement.
TGGCCGACGCCGTCCGAAATCTCGCGCAGAAAAGTGCGGCCTCCGCAAAAGAAATCGCAGATCTGATTAAAATCTCTGTAGAGCAGGTTTCCTCGGGAGTGGCGATTGCTCAAAGCAACAGCGAATCAATGAAAGACTTATTAACGGCGATCAAGAAAATATCAGACCTGAACCAAGAGATTTCGACGGCCAGTGTAGAACAGAGTAACGGCGTTAATCAGCTTTCGATCGCGCTTTCGTCTTTAGATAAAAACGTTCAAGGCAATGCAGCTTCGTCGGAAGAAATGGCGGCTTCCTCTGAAGAGCTTTCCGCGCAGGCTTCAAATATGCGAAAAGGCGTGCAAGGGCTGGTGAATTTGGTCGACGGGGAAGACGAGAAAAAAGCCGCCTAGATTTCAGGTTTGAAGAATTTTTGTGGGCGGCCGAAAACTCGACAAATCCATGAAGCCTGGGTATAAGGCTCCATGGATTATTTTTTCTCCCCGGCTTCCCCGGAACATCAAAAGCGCGAAAAGGCAAAAGCCCGTGAATTGCGGATGAGTCAGTGGTGGAAGCAAGAGTTGGGAAAAGGAATTTGCTATCATTGTGAGCAGAAGTTTAAACCTAGTGAGCTCACCATGGACCATTTGATCCCGATCGCTCGTGGTGGCAAATCTAATAAAAATAACTGTGTGACGTCTTGTAAGGACTGTAACACCAAAAAAGGCTATAAAACCCGGGCCGAAATGGCTTTGGAAGATCTAAAAACCCCCGAAAATGCGGTGTCTGACTGCAAAAAAGACCCCGAAAATGAGGGTTAAAACGCACGAAAAAGGTGGGTTTTTAATGCGTTTGAACCCCTCATTTTAAACCCGAGGTCTTTTGACATTTGGCGTTTCGCCATGCGGCGGAAGCCTTTAGTCTTGATTTGACCCCCCGCGTTCACGTTAACCTATCAAAGTTATTCATTAAAAATTAGCCAGGAAGGCGAATTTTCGCGAGGCCCCGAAGGGGGCGAGGGCTGGAGCCCTCGACAAAATTAGTTAACATCGTAAGGACACAGCGACCGTGAGTAAGATTACCAAAAGTAGTACCGCTGAATATTTTGCGAAGAACCTCCAGCAAGTAGGTTTCTCGTCCCCTTTAAAGGCCGTTTTAACGACCTTAAAAGAGGCCGTTGATAACTCTCTGGATGCGTGTGAAGCAGCGGGTATTCTTCCAGATCTTTTAGTTGAAATCTCTAAAGTGGGAACAGGCTCCACTAAAAATACGGACCTGATCAGAATCGTGGTTGAAGACAATGGCCCCGGCATTGAGGGTGAAGATTTAGCCAAAGTTTACGGGGAGTATTTAGCCTCCTCTAAGTTTGGCCGTGGGACGTGTTCTCGTGGTCAACAAGGTATCGGTATTTCCGCAGCCACGACTTGGGCGCAGATGACGAATGCCCGCGGGGTGAACGTTGTTTCTAAAACTAAAAAAATGCGTAAAGCCATCTCTGCACAAGTGGATGTGGACATTAAATCCAATACAGGGGTCTTGAAAAACAAAGAAACCTTCGATTGGGATCGTGAACATGGAACTCGTTGCGAATTCATTCTTGATGGACGTATTCAACTTAACGGTGACGGTGGATTAGTTACTTATTTAGAGGGAACTATTCTGGTAAATCCGCACATGACCATCACTTACAAATTGATGGAAAATGATTTTGTAACTGTAAATCGTGTCAGCACGGAGGTTCCTAAAGTTCCAGAGGCTTCGTTACCTCACCCACACACGTTTAAATTGGGTGAATTTATCACTCACGCAACTTTATTCGGTAAAACGACACTTTCGAAGTTCTTAAAAACAGGTTTCTCTCGTATCTCTGATCAATCAATCAGTGATTTCGTAAAAAAAGGTCTGCCAAAAAACCTTTTGGAAAAACCGATCACGTCATTGTCTGAAGAAGACTTCAAAAAAGTTTTCCAAGCGGTGCAAAACACAGATTTGATGTCGCCATCAACGAAGTCCGTTTTGACCGTTGGTGAAGAGGCTTTATCAAAATCAATCACGCGTTTAGGAGAAATCGACTTTTTTGCGGTGATGACTCGTAAACCAACTATTTGTGACTTTAAACCTGTCGTTGTCGAAGTGGCTTTGGCGCGTTTCAAAGATCGTAATCAAGATGCAGATTCTCCGGTGACTTTGCTTCGTTTTGCCAATCGTGTTCCGTTGCAGTTTGATAAGTCGGGCTGTGCGATCACGTGGGCGATTGAGTCTGTGAACTGGAAATCCTATGGGCTAGCGCAACCTAAAGACAGCTTGCCATCGGGCCCTTATATCTTTGCGGTTTCCATTGTCTCTCCGTTCATCAAATTTAAAAATGCTTCGAAAGAAACAATTGATGCTTCGGAAGAACTGGTTGCGGAAATCCGTTTAGCCCTGATCCAAGCTGGTCAAAAACTGTCTCGTCATATCAAAAAAGAAGTGAAAGAGGCGGATTTAGAAAGAAAATTAGCCCATATCGAGCAATTTGGTCCGATCTTGGTTGAAGGTTTGTCAAGAATCGTGAAGGCGCCTGAAGCTCGTAAGAAAAAAGCGGAAGAAGGATTAAGAAAACTTCTTGGACGTGATTCGGAAGATGCCATGGCGGATTTAGAAGCGGCAGAAATGAAGCTTTTAGAGCAGAAAAAACGCGAAAAGAAAAAGGGCATCGATCACGGTGATGAGGAAATTGATGTAATTTCTTCGGAAGATTTGGTTGAAGAAGCGTCTGAACCGCAAGGAACTAAAAAGACGACGGCGAAAGCAACCACGAAGAAAACTGTAGCTACTAAGAAAACAACTGGGAAAAAAGCGTAATGGCAAAACTACTTAGTATTCGTGAACTAAAAATTGATATCCCCAAAGAGGCCCGCATTTTGGCTGACAAGATGTTGAGAGACCTTGAAAACTCTAAACGTCCGGTTTTAGAAGCCGTTAAGACATCTTTGGATAACTCTATTTATAACTCCAAAGTAGGTTATCTGACTCCGGGTGATAAAGTTGTTCGCACCGAATTAAATGTTTCTTCTGTACAGAAATTAGCACGTGTGGTTTTCATGCTGGAAATCCTTTTGCGTAACATGGATATCGGTTCGGTGAATACCAAAAGGGAGCTGTACTACATCTGTAAAGGTCTAATTAAAGGCAACTCGCGTTTGAAGCCCTTGGATTTTGAAGACCAACCAGAGTCAGATGCGATCATCGATTTCATTGGTGACATGTTAGAAGTCTACCGTGAAGAGTTGAACTGTTTTGCCAATGAGCGTGGTGGACAGACATATTCTCAACAATTGATTGTTACCGAAACTATGCCTGATGGCGATAAAGCGGTGGTTGATCTTTCGACTTTGGGTACGGCGGCTTTTCAGCCAAAAAATAGACCTCAAGCTTTGCGTTTAAAAGCTAAGAAAAAAATCGATTTCTGCCTCATCGTAGAATCCGAAGGTACGGCGAATACTTTGGTGAGCATGGGCTTCACTAAACGTAACAACTGTATCTTGATGGGTGCCGGGGGCGTTCCTTCAAATGGTGTTCGCGGTTGGTGTAAATTGATCCAGCACGAACTGGATATTCCATTGTACTTCTTCGGGGATCTCGATGCGTACACCATGCAAAATATCTTCCGTACTTTGAAAGCGGGTTCTGCGGCTTCGTTAGTTCGTAATGCCGATTTCTCTGCACCGGAAGTAAAGTTCTTGGGCGTATTGCCAGAAGACGTAAAAAAATACGACCTTCCTCACTATAAAGTTAAAGAATCTGATCCAGCTGAAGCACGTGCTTTGAAAAAAGCGAAAGACGCTTTGGAAAACGATCCGTTCTTCTTAGATAAAAAGAATAAAAACTTGGCGGACATCTTGCGCTGGTTGATCAAAGAAAAGATTCGTTGCGAGCAGCAATCTTTCTTCTCGGTGGATCCGAACGATCCGATCAAGACCGAAAAATTGATCTTAGAAAAGATCAAACGCGGATCTTACGTCTAACGATAAAAAACCCGGGGAAACCCGGGTTTTTTATTTTCATCTCGCTTTCATTATGAGCCTATTAAGCAATAGGTTCGATTTAAAGGCCCTTTGGGGTGCTTGAGTTGAGTTTCACTTTCAGTTTCCGTATAACGGGCTTAAGAGCACCCCAATGACAAACACCTTTTCTATGAACATAAATAAGACCCTGATCGCTTCCACTTTGTTGCATGCCGGATTTTTTGCGGCGGCGGTTTTGTTTTCAGCAAAAGTGATTAAGCCGCTGCCCTTAGGGGTCGAGCTTGCTTACGATGCGGTTCCGTCAACTCCAAAATCGGTTCCAGCTTCATCCGCGTTGAAAAAAGTGACGTCCCCGGTGGTGATTGAAAAAGACGACATCACCACCAAAGCCAAAGAAGTCGTTCCTGTGGCGGTCGCGCCGCAAGCGGCTTCGTCCGTTGGAACCGTCGCCCAATCCGGAGCTCTTTCGGGTCGCGAAGGTGTGGCGACGGGTTCTGAAGTGTCACCGGAAGATCGTTATTTGTACGAGCTAAAAAAACTTTTAGAACGTCGTAAGAACTATCCCTTGATGGCGCGAAAAATGGGTCACACCGGCACCGTCACCATGCGCTTCACGCTGAAACCGGACGGAACATTGGCGGGCAGTGAGGTGGTCGGTAAAGCCCCCTATGAGTCTTTAAACCAAGCGGCCGTGACGTTAGTTGAAGGGATCAATGGGATGAAACCCTTCCCCCAAGAAATTCGTAAGGATTCTTGGAGCATCACGGTTCCTATTGAGTATACTTTGAAATAGTTTTTCCTAAGACCGTGGAAATAAAAAAAGCGAAGATCTTATCTTCGCTTTTTTTTATTTGTTAGTTGATGATCTTTTGAAAACCTTTGCAGTAATAAATAAAGAACGTCCGGGCATGAACTCCCTGGCGGAAGGTTTTCAGCTCTTCTTTTTCACATCCGCCATCCCAAGCGGCCCATTCGACGGGATTGGCTTCATACTTTTCAGTACTCACAAAGATCGCATCTTCGCCCTTAAGATTGTTCATCTCTTCCGGTGATTGAATCACGGTATAATGGCTGCGTGTGGTGCTTAGCATGTACACCTTTTGTTTCACGCCCCAAAAAGTTTGTGCGGTGGTTTCATAGCGATGAGCCGCGATGAAAGGCTTGCGCCCGCTTTCAGCGTGGATCTCGCGTTGACGGCGATTCACGTAACGACCTAGCTCTTCCCATCCCGTGAATTCGTTGGAGGGATCAAACTTAGTTTCCCAGTGGCCGTTCGGATTAATGAATTTATAAACTTTCGGAATCCACGGATAAGCAAACGGGGTGTAACAAATCAAAGCGAGCGGTATAAAGAAAGCTAAGATCCCACGGGTGAAAACCTTGCTGCGCGCTTTAATGACCTGGCGTTTGCCCCAAACCAAACCTTGTGACCAGATGGCACCAGCACCCATCAACAGCAACGTATAGGCCGCGCCCACCCAGTGAGGTTTATAGTCAGCAAAAAACGGTTGCGGGTAAAAGATCGCAATTGAAGGAAGCGTTAAGAAAAATAAAAATCTCCAACGCGCTTCTTTGATTTTAACGGCCGAAGTGATGAAGGCTAGGACAATCATCACGTACAAAAACGGCGTGGTGAAAAGAATTTGTGCCGCAAAATATGTCAGCCAACGGGTCATGCTAAACGAAAAGCCCGCATGGCGATCATGGAACTGGTACTTAAATCCCGGCCAGTCGTAAGCGATGTTCCACATAAAGACCGGTGTGGTGATCACGGTCGCTATTAAGAATCCCACCCATGGCCATGGTGTTAGTAAATCACGGCGCCGTGAAGGTGAGGCTAGCAAATACAAACCAAATCCTGGTGCTAGCAATGCGATGATGAACTTAGAATTAAGTCCTAGTCCCATAAGGACGCCAAGCCACAGCCAGGTTTTCTTGGTCGACCAGCGCTGGTCGTCTTCACGGGCTCCTTGCCAAAAGACGTAAGCGGCCGCCACCCAACAAAGCATGAACGGCGGTTCTGGAGAAGCGACGTAACCACCAAACCCCCAGAACGGCGACCACAATAAAATAAACCCCACGAAGATTGCGGCCCATTGGTCAAACAAATCACGTGTCAGTTTATAAAGCAGGATCACGGTGCCCACATAACACAAGAAGCCCGGCAGTCTTACGCCTAGGACTGTGTCACCAAAAAGAGACGTCGTTAGGGATTCAAGCCATGCGATCATCCCCGGATGATCGTAATAGGAAAGTTGTAAGGGTTTCGTCCATGACCAGTGAAAAGCTTCGTCGTCAATCAGGCCGATGCTTAAGGCGAAAGTGGCGCGAAAAACCAAGGTAAAAAGAAACAGCCACACTACTTTTTGCGAAAGACTTTGTTGCTTCCAAAATTCACGAATCATGATGGGCACCTCGGGAAAGAAAATAAATCAGGAATTGTCGTATTATTTCGAGGACCTGAAGGCAAACAATCCTGCCATGACAGAGCGTATAAAATGCGTGTTCATCAGAGCCACCCCGATCAGCGCTAGCAGGCAGCCGATACCCGTCGCCTGCAAGCGAATCAAGGGCGTGTGGAAGTCGCCATTTTGAATGCTGGGTAGATCTAAAAGTAAAAGCAGCATGATGGCAATCATGCCTGAGCCCCACCAGTAACTGCGCACCAGGGCCCATGGAGATATGAACGCCACGACGCCAATGATGGGAATGGCGGCCCACGGTGAATGCACGCTATAAATAATGCCTTCGGCGATGATCACGCCCAAAAGTGTGCCGATGAATCTTTGGATGCCTCGGTAAATGCTTTGTTTGGTATCAGGGCGAAGGATGATTAAGACGGTGCCCACGGCCCAATAGCCATGGGACATTTCTAGTTCTTGGACAACCAAGATGCTGACCAAAACGGTCGCGCAATAAATCACCGCAAATAAATGGCGATGTTTTTCACGGGTCAGGCTTTTTTTCAAAGTAGCGCGCAATCGCGCAAAAGGATTCGGAGTGTGTCGACGCAAAAACACAATGAGCAACAACAAGACGATCACGCAAATATAACCCATCAAGGCAAAGACAAAGACCTGTCCTAAATGAGGTTTAAGCCCCGGAGTGTAAGCGCCGGCGATCAACTGGAAAATACCAAAGAGAAGTCCGCGCTCAAGCTCGGCCCCTTCGCCGGACATCAGCGCCATCCAATAAACTAAAACTAAAAGCAGGGGGATAAAGATAAGCTCTTGTCCCTGAACCAGCACACCGACGCTAAGGCTGAATGCCATAAAAATAAAAGTTAAAGAGATCACGATCAGTCGATGAGCCAAAGTCCCTAAGTGATCATTCAGCACAAGTAAGAATCCGGTCAGCGCACCAAAAATTGAAATCGACAGCTGTTGGGTAAGAAGACCATAGATAAGGGGCAGGATCGTGGCACCACCGCAAACAATCATGCGGGTCCATGGCCACGGGGCGGGTGCGACTTTAAGAGCTTCCTGGAGATGATAGCGCAGTCCCATGAATCATCTCCAGGCAACTAGTTGCGTTTTTTTCGTGCTTGGTGACGGTGCTCTTCGTGCCAGTTTTTTCTTTCGGCCAAAGATTGCTCGCGTTCAGTTTTAACTTGCGGCAGTTGTTGGACGTGAGCTTTAAGCTGATTGTGCAGAGGCATGAGGTTCACCCCTGAAATCAAAAAGTTGCGGTACTGTTTGTTAAAGTTTTCTTCGCTTTGCGCAAATAGCAGGCGCTCGATTTCTGCCCGCGCAATACCGGCGTGACCTTCGGTGATAAAATCAAGTTCGGTCATGATATCGATGTCGGCCATCAACGACGTCAGTTCTCTTAACCACGCATAGCGTTCTGATCCCATCAGAACTTGGAACCATTCCGTGGGAGCGGACTCATAACCATTTTCAGCGTCGTATTGATCTTTGAGTGAACTTAATAATTCTTTTTGCAAACCCCAAAGGGCATGACGAACTTCAAGACTTTTTGCGGCGTGGGGGCTCTTCGACATGTGCGACTCCTACCCTCTGGAATATACGATAAAAAAATCGTGGAGGCATCTAAAGCCCGCTTAATGACGCGTCTGATTGTAGCTATTGATTTCGGCCAATAGGGCCTGTTTACGTATGGGTTTTGTCAAATGGCGCTCACATCCAGCGTCTAAACTGCGTTGAATTTCATTCTTCAATGCATAGGCTGTCAACGCCCAGATGTGGGCAGGCTTGCGACGGTTTTGCGCTTCGAATTCTCGAAGCTTTCGCACGGTTGTAAATCCATCCATGCCGGGCATTTGCATGTCCATCAAGATGATGTCGAATTCTTGGCGTCGGTAAATATCCAAGGCCTCCATGCCATTGTCCGCTTCCATGATATGATGAGGGGTTCCTTGAAGGTAAGCTCGCAGCAACATGCGATTATCATCAGCATCATCGACAATCAAAATTCTTAACGCCAGTTTCGGGGCGGAGGGGTCCGATTTTTTTACCTGTACTTTTTGATGGGCGGGTCGCACATACGGCAAGGTTAAGGTGAACCGGAAGGTGCTGCCCACGCCGACTTCACTGTCTAAGGAAATATGTCCATTCATCATCTCCGTCAGACGTTTGCTAATGGAAAGGCCTAAGCCCGTGCCTCCGAACTTGCGTGTGATGGTCGAGTCTGCTTGGGTGAACGGCTTAAATAAAATTGACAGGACATCGGGAGCGATGCCAATCCCGCTGTCTTGAACTTCAAATAAAATATTACCAGGTACGGTGTCGTCCGCAAATGCCGAAACACGAATTTCGATAAAACCTTTTTCAGTAAATTTTAAAGCGTTGCTGACCAAGTTAGAAAGAATTTGCCGCGTGCGTGTCGGATCACCTAAATAAATATTTTTGACCTCGTCGTTGATGTGAAGTTTTAAGTCAACGCCTTTTTCCGTGGCCTTAGGCAAGAACATTTCATAAACCTCGGTGACGACTTCGGGCAGATCCAGGGCGCATTTTTCTAAGGTGATCAGGCCGGATTCAATTTTTGAAATATCTAAAATATCGTTGATGATATTTAAAAGATTGTCGCCAGCTTTGCGTGAAATCTCAAGATAGTGGCGTTGGTGATCTCGCAAGGGGGCTTCCTCTAAAAGGTCGGCCATGCCAATGATCACGTTTAACGGCGTGCGAATTTCGTGGCTCATATTTGCCAGAAATTCGGATTTAGTTTTCGAAGCTCTTTCGAGTTGCATATTTAAATCGCGCAGGTGCTCGGTTTTTTGTTCCACCAAAGCTTGGGTGGTGATGATGCGATTGGCAGTGGTTAGAAGCAAAGCGCACGTCAAATACGCAAAAATTAAAGAAATAAAAAGAACGACCACCGTGTTCATCATCGAACTTGGCTTTAATGAAGGATCTTGTTCGATTTCAAACTGCCACAGCCGATCGCCCACGGGCAAAATCTTCACCCAGCGTAAGGAGCCTTTAAAAAAAGGCTCGTCTTTTCCATTTTTCCAGCTCGAGATAATTTCTAAAGGCCTTTGCGGTAAGGTCACATCCTGAACGCGCATTCGATATGAACCGTCATCGTTATAGGCCATAAGGGCACTTAAAATCTTTTTGGGGTTTATAACTTCAACCAATAGGCCTAGCGGATGGGCTACGGCCAAAGCTAACGAAACTTTTTCATCTTCTTCAATGGTCAATGGCGAAGTGCCGGTTATTTTTTTTGAGCGCAAAGTTTTAAGCATCAGATTTTTATATTCAAGATGCCGCCCTAAATCTGTGCCCACCAGGTGTGAGTTTTGGTCCAGGGGTTCGGCATATAAGACTTTAAACGTGTAGGTACTTTCAGATATTAGCGGGATCCATAGCAACGCTTCGATCCCCGAAGAGCGAGTTAAAAGATGATAACTGAAGTTTTTAAATTCGTCCCGACTGACATTGGCAGAGTTGTCGAAGAAGCTTTGCAAAGTCCCCAATAAAGCCTGAAAAGAATGAAGGTCTTTTTCTAAGAGATCGAAAGAAAGTTCGGCTTGGCGCTGAAAGTCTTCTTTGAGCTGCTTGTTTTCGACTTTGTTGATGTACTGCAAAGCAAAGAACACCAGCAGCATGCATATTGCTAACGGAGCAAGAACTTTGGTGATGGAACCCATCCAGTAACGGCGTGACTTGGAGGAAAATACCAAAGCCAGCGGGGAAAATATAATGGCGCCCGTCGCATCCCCAATAAACCAATGGAGCCAATTTAGGAAAAAGGACTCTGGATGAACTCGTCCCACGTAATACAACAACGAAACACACCACGTGCTTGAAATAAATCCGGTCAAGGGGCCGCAGATAAAAAGAAAAAGCAGGATGTCTTTTTCTAAGTAAAACGACTTAGGATATTGTAAAAAACGTCGAACGAAAAAAACCGCTCCTAGGATACCAAACAAACTGCCGAAGGCCAACCCCAAGGACGTCGCAAATCCTAAGGATCCAGTGGTGGTCATGTTGATGGCAAGCGCTCCAAGTAAACAACCCAACCCCCGATTGGTGCCAAAAATCAATAAAGCAGCGATGCCCAGGCCGGTGGGAGGCCAGATGGGTGTGGCATACCCGGGTTCGATCGCTAATAAAAGCGCGAGCTTTCCTACGATGAAATAGATCAAAGCAAACAGGGCAACCTGAAGCATCCAAGACCGAGTTATGGTTTGAGTCATAAACCAAGATCGTATCGCAAAATCCGGCGCATGCAAGTATTGGTCTCGCAGTCAAAAATATGATATTCATGAACTCAAAGATCAAAGATACCAGGGTGGGGAGGATCAAAATGTCACAGTCAGAAACTCGCGGCTATGTTTTTAATCACACGATGTTAAGAGTGCGCGACCCGCAAGCCTCTTTGCGGTTTTACACGGACGTGCTGGGAATGACCTTGTTACGAAAGTTGGACTTCGCGGATTGGAAGTTTTCTCTTTTTTTCTTAGCTTATGTTCCGGAAGGCACTGCGATCCCTCAGGACAATGAAAAAAATGCGGCCTATACTTTTGGGCGTGAGGCGGTCTTAGAATTGACCCACAACTGGGGAACCGAAAGTGAAGAAACGACCCCTTATCATAACGGCAATACCGAGCCTCGCGGTTTTGGGCATATCTGTATTTCGGTCCCGGATATCCGTCAGGCCTGTGCGCGTTTTGAAAAAATGGGCGTGAACTTCCAAAAAAAACTAGGGGAGGGGGGGATGAAGAACATCGCTTTCATAAAAGACCCTGACAATTACTGGGTCGAGGTGGTACAACCCGGCCTTCTTTGATGAAAAAAGTTTTTCTGTTTATCCAGCGCTGGTTCTTTCGTTTGGGACTGATCTTTATGGTCGGCAGCCTGGGTTTGGTCTTACTTTATCGCTTCGTACCCGTCATCATCACGCCGTTGATGGTGCAAAGATCCGTGGAGTCTTTGTGGGGCGATCGTTGGGTGGGTATCAACAAGGACTGGGTTCCGTTAGAAGAAATCTCCCCCTCAATCTTGCGCGCGGTTTTAAAGGCCGAGGACTATCGATTTTTTGAGCACAATGGTTTTGACTTTGAAGCCATTCAAAAAGCAATGATTTATAATAAAACTCATCCCGGTAAGAAAAAAGGGGCGAGCACCATCAGTCAACAAACGGCCAAGAATGTGTTTTTGTGGCCTCGCAGAGATTGGCTGCGCAAGGGGCTGGAAGCTTACTTCACCGTTCTGATAGAGTTCACCTGGCCTAAAGAGCGCATCATGGAAGTCTATCTGAACGTGATTGAGTTGGGACCGGGGGTGTACGGGGTTGAGGCCGCGTCACAAAAGTACTTTAAGCGTTCGGCGAAATCTGTGAACTCACATCAAGCGTCGTTGATAGCGGCGGTTCTGCCCAATCCCCGGCGCTATCGCATCGAAAAGCCTTCCATTTACGTGATGGCTCGGCAACGGCGCATCTTGCGTCGAGTGTCGCCTGAAATGCCCAAAGAAAACAACACGCCTCTTTTTGATTTCTTAGATCTTAAGTTTGATTCAGAAGACGACGTCAATTAGGCTTTATCTATGAATAAAGCGACCCAGAAGAAAATGATAGATGCCATTGAAAGACGCGGATGTCTTTTGGTCTATCCCCTGGCAAATCAAAAAGAACCTGCCAGTCTGTGGTCAGAACTCTTTCCGAAAACCAAAATGCGCTGGGAATGGGATCAAAATGGCGATCAGCGCGTTTCCAACTTATGGATTTGGCGCGAAGAACTTTCGCGCAGCAAAGACGTGGTTTATGCCAAATGGTTTCGCAATCGCGCCACGTTTTTTTCTAAAGAAATTTTTATTTTTCTGCTTTCTTATTTGGGTTCGGCGCGGGACGAGGTGCCTTTAACTCGAGATTCCAAAGAAGCTTTAGATAGTTTTTTAATGGATTCTCCCCAATCAACAAAAGTAATTAAGGAAAACTTAGGCTGGCAGGGGAAGATGATGGAAAGCCATTACAACCGGGCCTTAAAGCCATTATGGAATTATCTTTTCTTGGTGGGATTTGGTGAAGTTCAAGATTCAAGTTTTCCGTCCCTTAATATGGCGGCCACCCAAAACATCTTTGAAGACTTGTGGCTGAAAGCGCAAGAGCTAGAGCCCGAAAAAGCGGAAAAGAAACTGCGCGAAGTTCTGGGTGAGGAGAATCTTTTCTTTAAACACGCAGTTAAACTCCGTAAGGCCCGAGGATGAGATTTTCTAGTGTCGGTCTGTTGGTATTTCTTTGGGGATTTGCGGCGGTGGCTTTAACTTCACCTCCGGCAGAAAAAAAGACCATCTACTGGCTTTTTTTTGAATTACCCGGAGCGGTGAATCTTACGGCGCAAAACGAACCTCCGGGTTATATCATGGAAATCTATTACCTGCTTAAAGACAAGATGCCCGAATATAAGCATCAGGTCATCGAAGTTCCTTTTCACCGCAGCTTGCAGCAAATGAAGCGAAAAAAAAGTGTCTGTTCCCTGATGATTTTAAAAAACCCGGATCGCGATCGGTATATGTATTTTGGAACTCCGTACATGGCGCCAATGCCGGCCGGGGTGATCGCGGGTAAAGACAACGCAAGGGTTTTAAAATACGTTAAGAATTCTAAAATCGAAGACATCGACAAAATGCTCGCGGATAAAAACTTGCAGTTTGGAAGTGTGGCCGATCGCTTTTACGGCAAAAAAATTTCTGACAGCTTACAAAAGCACGCGTCTTCGCGAGTCTTGTTGCGACAGGGAAGTTTGGCGGACCGAGAGCTGCGCAATCTTTTAAAACTTGGGCGTATCGATATCTACTTCGGATATCCCTTTGAAGCCGAAGGTAACCCCAAGGCGCAGTTCTATTTTGTCGGGGGCAATCACGAGCTTTTAGAGCCTCGTATCGGGTGCGAGAAAACGCCGTTTGGGGAAGAAGTGATTGCTAAGACCGAAGAGATACGCGTTAAGCACAAGCTTGATAAAGAGTTTTCCGCGATCCATGAACGGTTTTATCCTAAATCTATGCAGGAAGAATTCCGTCGCATGTCCAAAGGTCTTTAGCCTTAGGTCTAAGTCATATCCCTCCACTGATGACCTAGGTCTAAAAGTCGGGAAAATCTATTCATATCGCTCCTCGACCTTCCGAAAAGAAGATCATGAGTTACGCATCTGTATTTCGATCTATAGTCACCCGTTTTGGTGTGGAGTTATTTTTAACGGCTTTGTTTTGCGCCGTGGTGGTTTTCTTTGCGGAGTTTAAACCGCTCAGCTTTACTTCGCGCGAACCTAGCGAGGCGTTTTCTCAAGTTTTAGCGAAAGTTAAATCCAGTGTGGCGGAGGCGCAAGCTTCGGCAGATAGGTTCGTAAAGACTCCGCAAGAAAAAGAATTGCAAAAGTATAACGAGATCGTTTTAACGCTGAACTATGAGATGGGCCTGTTAACTAAGCATGCCCAACAAGAACCTCTCTTTAAAAAGAAAATTTCGCGATTAAATCAAGCTTTGCATGGCCATTTTGAGGAGGTCAACGGGGCTTTAAAGCGCCGTCAACAGGGACAAAAAGTGCGCATGCCAGCCAGTGTGTCGGTGGACGCGATATTTAGCCAAGAACCATCGGCCATAAGTATTCCGACCACGGATGATTTTTCGCCGCGATCTAAAATTATTCTCTCCGTGGTGGCGGGACTTTTTGCTTTGGCTTTGCTAGGCAGATTCTGGCAGCGCAAAGATCAAGCACGGCAGATTAAAAAGCTTTCGTCCTTGGGGCAAAAATCCATCCTTTTAGATACGATCCTAAATAGTATGAGTGAGGCTTTGATCGTCGTGGATCAGAACGGCTACTTCACGCATTACAATGCCGCGGCCCAGAGAATCATCGGCCCGCGTTTAAAAGAAATCGCCAGTGAAGTCAGTGCCGAAGAAATGGGTTTCCACTTGGCTCCCGAAGGTGAAGCGTTGAGCCTGCGTCAGCTGCCATTTCATAAAGCATTGCATGGCGAGACTTTAGATGACGCCGAGTTCTTTGTGCAAAACGAAACGCACCCGACAGGTGTCTATATCAGTTTAAGCAGCCGGTCGATTGGAACGATCGAAGGTGGCATTGGCGGGGCCTTGGTGGTCTTCCGCGATGTGACTCGTCGTAAAATGGTTGAACAAGAATGGCAACGTGCGCGTGAAGCGGCAGTCGAAGCATCATTAAAAAAATCAGACTTCTTAGCGGCAATGAGCCATGAAATCCGCACGCCCATGAATGGTGTCATCGGCATGACGACACTTCTTGCCGAAACGAAGTTAAGTTCAGAGCAGTCTGAATACGTGGGCGTGGTGAAAAGGTCGGCTGAATCCTTATTAATGCTGATCAATGATATTTTAGATTATTCCAAAATCGAAGCGGGTAAAGTTCGACTAGATCCAAAACCTTTTGATTTAGAATTTATGGTCAAAGATCTTATAGAGATCTTTAAACCTGCAGCGGGTGAAAAAAATCTGATGCTGTCCGTAGAAATGGCGAAACTGCGCCCTTGGTATTTTGTTGGGGATGGGGGGCGCTTGCGCCAGATCCTGACAAATCTGATGGGGAATGCGGTGAAGTTCACGCAAAAAGGGTCCGTGAATTTAGAGATCACTCAAGCTTTGGGCTTAGATGGCTCCATGCGCTTGCGTTTTGAAGTTCGCGATACTGGGCCAGGTATGAAAGAAGAAGAGCGTCGCGCGCTTTTCCAAAAATACTTTCAAACCACGGCGGGTCTTAAATATGGGGGGACCGGTTTAGGTCTTTCCATTTC
The DNA here is from genome assembly GCF_001592735.1 of Bdellovibrio bacteriovorus. Classification (NCBI taxonomy): domain Bacteria; kingdom Pseudomonadati; phylum Bdellovibrionota; class Bdellovibrionia; order Bdellovibrionales; family Pseudobdellovibrionaceae; genus Bdellovibrio; species Bdellovibrio bacteriovorus. Next base: position 311,271 of record NZ_LUKE01000001.1, on the reverse strand, counting down.
TAAGCAGTTGGTGGACATGATGAAAGGTCAGATCGGTGTGGAGAGTGTGGTCGGTCTAGGGTCTACATTCTGGTTTGAGATTCATTTACCGACCGCGGCGGCACAAGATATTCCGCGCGCTCAAGAAGTCAAATTTGAAGAGCTTTTTCAAGGACACGTGCTTTTAGTTGAAGACCAAATCGTGAATCAAAAAGTCGCGCAAAGTTATTTGCAAAAACTGGGATTGAAGGTCGATGTGGCTTCTAACGGTCTTGTTGCTTGTGAAAAGGTCGCACAGAATTCTTATGATTTAGTTTTGATGGATTGCCAGATGCCAGTACTAAATGGTTTTGAGGCTACCAAACACATCCGCGCTAAAGGTCATAAGATGCCGATTCTGGCTTTGACGGCCGATGGTGGTGGTCAAGATCTGACCCGATATAAAGAAGCCGGTATGGATGATTATTTAGCGAAACCCTTAGAGCTTCCGCATCTGGTGCGTGCTTTAGAAAACTGGGTGGGATTAGCCCAAAATTCATTAGATGCTGCGGTCTTAGGCAAGCTTGAAACTTACATGGTTAAAGATCAAAGTCTGATCTCGGCATTGATTCATGATTTAGAGCATTCGGCGCCTGAATTAATTGATGCCATGGAAAAATCGCTTCAAGATCGGAACGTACAAACCTTCTCGGAAGCGGCGCACGCATTGAAATCGGCGAGCGCTACTTTGGGGGCAAAAAAATTAGCAGAGTTATGTGAAACGGCGGAAGGCCTTAAAGATTTAAAAATCGGCGACCAACTGCTTTCACAAATCCAGGCTCAATTCAAAAAAAGCTTGGCGGACTTAAAAGATTATCGAATGCAAAAAGCAAGTTAATATAAAGCTTCGCGAAGGATGAAGGGAGGAAGCTTTGGCACGGATACTTATCGTAGACGATCAAAAAAGTGTACTTCTGACATTGGAAGCTTTGTTGACGGGGGCGGGGTACGCTGTTATTGCCTGTACCAATGCGCTGGATGCTCTTAAAGTCTTAACCAGCGAACCTATGGATTTGCTTATTACGGATGCGATTATGCCTGGTGGTGCTGATGGTTATGCCTTGACCCGCACTGTTCGTAAAGAACCCGCTTTGGCGAAACTTCCGGTGATCTTGTTGACGGGGAAACGTGAAAAAGAAGACGTTGAAAAAGGTATTGAATCTGGGGTGAACGATTATGTCGTGAAGCCTCTAGATCCAGAACTTCTGTTGGCAAAAATTCAGAATCTTTTAAAAACTAAGCCCGAAGAATCGGCCCACTTTGCCCAGGCCCGCGTTCATTATCAAGCCGAGTGGGACACGAAAACCGAGATCACTTCGGTGTCGGAACTGGGGATGGACTTTAAAAGTCTCGTCCCGATGCCTTTGGGTAAAATTCTGCGCGTTCACTCTAGCATTTTCGGGGACGTTGGTATTCGCGAAGTGGCGGTCCGGGTAGATCACTGCGAAGAGATTACGGGTGTGGACGGATTTTATAAAATCACCACCCATTTTGTTGGGATTACAGAGAAAGAATTATCTCCATTAAGACTTTGGATCCGTGCAAAACGAACGTTTTAAGCCAATAGCCTTGTGAGTTCAAAATAAATTATTATTTATCCCTATGTTGCGCGATAGCAAACTGTTACCTTGCATGCTTTTTCATTTTTGCCCTCGATGCCGTACCCCTTTTCATGAATTGGAGTAGAATAATTATATAAAAACATGTTTTGCTTTGAATTGTTTTAGGGGGAATCTATGAACTTCGTGGGCGGAACTAAGACCCTGGTGAAAGTCATTCAAGACTTGTCAGCAGCGCGCACCTTAGATGATGTCACGTCCTTGGTAAGAAAAGCCGCGCGAGAAATCGCGGAAGCCGATGGCGCTACATTTGTTTTGCGCGACGGCGATATGTGTTCTTACGTTGATGAAGATGCCATTGCGCCCTTGTGGAAAGGGCAGAAATTCCCCATGAGTGCTTGCGTTAGTGGTTGGGCGATGCTCAATAAGGCCCAAGCGGTCATTCCTGACATATATAAAGACGCGCGCGTTCCTATAGATGCTTATCGCCCGACATTCGTGAAAAGCATGGCGATGACGCCGATTCGTAAAGAAGCTCCTATCGGCGCTATCGGCACTTATTGGAAGACTGTGCGTGCGCCGAGCGAAGAACAAAAGGAACTTTTGCAGGCCTTGGCCGATTCGGTTTCCGTTGCCATGGAAAACTTAAATCTTTATGAAAGTTTGAATTCAAAAATTGTAGAACTTCGAAAATCCAATCAAGCCAAGGATGAGTTCTTAATGAACGTCTCTCACGAGTTAAGAACGCCGTTAAATTCTATCTTGGGCTGGTCTGACATTTTGGTTCAAGATCAATTAGAGGGCGAAGAATTACGCTTAGGCTTAGATACCATTCAACGCAATGCTCGCAATCAGTTAAAAATTGTCGAAGATCTTTTGGATTCTTCGCGCATCCTGGTTGGGCGTGTCCATCTAGAAAAAATCCCGATTGATCTTTGTCAGATTGTGAATCAATCCATCATGGCTCTGAAGTCTGAAATTCAAAAAAAACAATTGAAGTTCGAGGTCCGATCTTCCTTAAATACCGCGGTGATTAAGGCCGATCTCGTACGAGTTCGTCAAATCATTGATAACGTTATTATGAACGCGATCAAGTTTTCCTTTAATGGTGGTTCCGTGTGGGTCCATATTGATAAAAAAGGACCTGATGTTGAGTTAGCCATCAAAGATGAGGGGAGTGGTATTGAATCCGACTTTTTACCTCACGTTTTTGAAAGATTGCAACAAGGCGATAACTCAAGCACCCGCAAGTATGGCGGCTTGGGATTGGGCCTTTCGATTGCCAAACATCTTACAGAAGCTTTTGATGGTGAAATTAAGGCGGAAAGCGCCGGGCCAGGTTTAGGGGCGACTTTTCGCTTGCAGTTTCCTTTGTATGATTTTGATCTGAAGGCCGTCGCACCTGCCGCAGATGTTTTGGATAAAAAAGCTCTGCAAGGAATTAAGGTTTTGGTAGTAGATGATGACAACGACTCCCGTCACATTGTTGAAAGGGTTTTGAAAAACTATGGCGCAGAGGTTGCCGGTGTGGAGTCGGTGTCGGAGGCTTTAAAGGCGAAAGATGATTATGAGGTCATTGTCTGTGATTTGAGTATGCCCGAAGAAGATGGTTTCTCTTTAGCCCATAAAATTCGTGAAGGACGCACTCAATTTGGAATGAAAATCCCGCTGGTGGCTTTGACGGCATTTACGGATAAAGCTAATGAAAAAAAAGCTCTGGAAGAAGGCTTTGATCGATTTATGGGAAAACCATTTAATGTGAAAAATCTTATCAGCAACGTCGTGCAGCTGCGCGAATCTTTACATTAAAAAAGACCGAAGAGCCAGTCTTCGGTCTTTTCATTGTTCTGAAGGGACCTATTTATTGGCAAATAGGCAGAGCGCGAACCATGGATGCGATTTCGTTTGTCTTCCCGTACTTACCGCCCACTTTAAGGACGGCCCAGTAAACGCCAGAACTTAATTTTATCGACCCTTTTCGTGCGACCTGACGAGCTAAGATTCCAACTCCGCAGTGAAGATTTTTATAAGGATCAAGAATGGTCTTCTTTGGATCTGTACCGCTTAAGTTTCTATCTTGGCTCCAATCAAAATCACAGAATGTGTAACCCGTTTCATCTTGATAGGAAAGTTGCAGTAAACCCTCAGACCAAACTTGGCTGCCGGTCACGGGATCAATACCCATAGTGGTTTCTCTCATACGAGAAGTCGCTTTGTAACCACTTTCGTACTTAGCCATGGCCACGACCAGTTGAGCCCAAACATTGGCGCGATCTTGCGACCCGAGTTCATAATAATGAGGGCAAAAGTCTTTGATGTCGGAAGATCCGGCAAGCAAAGTGTTCCAATCTTCCATAACAAGCTTTACCAGGTATTTGGACCAAGCATCTCTTTCTGGGTAAGAAGAGTTGGTCCAAGCTAAATCCATGACCTTATAGCCACTCGCGGGTGGATTTGTGGGTGCCGGAGTGGGGGTCGGCTTTACCACCGGTCCCGTCCCTCCTTTGTCGGTAACGGCCCAGATCAAGCTTCCGCCTTTAAGATATTTAACAACCGCATCGCGATTGTCCATGGAGACCGCCGGGCATCCCCAGCTGCGGCCTTGAATGACGTTAGATTCTTGAACGTAAGATGCTCCGTGGATCACCACCGCACGACGACGCGCATTTGAGTTCGTCGCAGAAAGGCCGTCTAACCTAAGTGAAAGGCCGTGGCTGCCGGTGTAAGTTTCTGCGGCTTTGTAAGCTCCAAGGGAGCTGGCATTTGAGCCTGAAACATTACTAAATTTTTCCGCGAATCCATCGTGGTTTGAGTCCGAACCTTTGCCGTGAGCGACGTGAATGGCCCAAACAGCGCCCGATTTTATATTGATAATATAGAAGCGTTTTTCTTTTGAACTCTGCGCGAAGTTGATGACCGAAATATAGTTTTGGTTATTAAACTTTGCCTTGTTCTTATTAAAGTACAAAAGTGCGTCTTTTAAGGCTTGAGTTGGAACGATGTTTGTTGGATCGATATGCGCGTAAGAAGCAAGAATGGCGTCTTCTTCAGCTTCGCTATAGTCGGGATCTGCTCCCGTTATTTTTTCAGTTGTATCGGGCGTATCAACGATTTGTTCGACGGTTTCATCGTCAGGAAGAGTCACGGTGTCACCGTGTTGAGCTCCGCAGGCGGCTAAGGCCAGGGAAGCTGTCATAAGGAGCGCGATGCTGAAACGTGAGAAGAATGTTTGTGGATTTTCATTCGTCACTAAATTTCCTCCGTTTAAAGTCTTGTGTGCGTGGACAAAGACTACGAGAGGTTCATTACGTGTGGGTAAATTTCATAACAAAGTTGCAAAGATCATGACCTTCCTACGGGAAGGTTCGGAGAATGGCTCAGGAAGCACGCGACAGAGGTATTAACAAATATGAGTGGATTCGTTTTTAGATCTTAAAATTCATTGAGATCTGGGATGTGAGGCCTTAAGTTTGCCATTGGAGCGGGGGCAACTCTGCGCCGCCTTCTTCGTTGAGATGTCGAATGATCGCTTGAGAGATCTCAGGAGCGTTGATGTCGTCTGGTTCGTGAGCAAAATAGAACACGCGGGAAAGGCCTTGCGCACACCACGCCGCAAACTTTTCAGACCATGCCAGAGCACGAGTAAAATCCGTAGGATGCAGGTTGTTGCCGATGAATCGCAGCATCACAAAATCGGCGGTGAGTGAGGTGTGTAAGAGATCTCGGCGCCCGGCCACGTCGGTGATGACGACGCTGATTTTTTTAGTGCGAAGATATTTTTCAAGAGCCGGTAAAATGCGGGGTCCTTCAAACCAAGAGGCGTGACGAAATTCGATGGCCAATTCAAATTCCCCGGGCCACTGTTCTAAGAAATGAAAGAGCGTGGCTTTTTTAGAATAATCAAAATAGGGAGGCATCTGAATAAAACAAGGCCCCCGGTTGTCTTTAAGTTCATTTAGAAAATAAAACCATTCTTGCAGAAGTTTTTTATCTAAAAGCCCGCCCGCAGCGTGGGAGATGCCTTGGAATACTTTAGGGCAAAAGATGAAGTCAGAGCGATCGGCTACTTGCTCGCGCCACTTCGTGGCTTGATCGGCTGTGGGGATGCGGTAATGAGTTGTATTGAGCTCAATGGTATTAAAGCTTTTTGCATAACGAGAGAGATAGTCGGCGGGCTTGGTGCCAATCGCATATATCTTACCCACCCATTCCTTGTGGCCCCACGCAGGGGTGCCGATATAAAACTTAGGCGCGGTTTTGCGAGGGAGGCCCCTAAGAAATGTCATCGATTCTTCACGATCTTTAGGAAGACTCCAATCTATGCCATCGATGTTTGCAAGCTTACCAAATTCCATGCTTGCAATGTATCCGTCTCAAATCGCTAAATCAATTGCTCTAGTTTTTTTAAAGGGCAATATGCATTGAAGTTTTAATCTAGATCATCTAGATTAGCGGCATGAGAGTTATTGAGCATCTTGCGAAGGCCCAAGGGCCTTTATTCAGTTATGAAATCGTTCCTCCCCCGCGCGGACGTAGCGTTAAAGACATTATCGAAGTCGTGAAAGTTTTGGCTCCCCTTGAGCCACCCTGGATTGATGTGACGTCCCATAGCTCGACGACCTACTATCAAGAAAAGTTGGATGGTTCGATTCAAAAACGCACGCTGCGTAAGCGTCCGGGGACTTTAGGTATTTGCGGCATTATTCAGAATCGCTTTAAAATCGACACCGTCGCCCATATTTTGTGCTTAGGTTTTAGTCGTGAAGAGACCGAAGATGCTTTGATTGAGCTGAGCTTCCTAGGTATTGAGAACGTGTTGGCTTTGCGTGGCGATATGCCGAACTTTCAGAAGCCAGCGCGTATGGATCGTACCACAAATTCTTATGCCGCCGATTTAGTGGCGCAGATTCGTGATCTGAACGAGGGGCGCTTTTTAGATGAACTAGATCGCGCGGATGCATTGGGTTTCTGTGTCGGTGTGGCCGGGTATCCCGAAAAGCATTTCGAAGCGCCTAGTTTAAAACTGGATATCATGAACTTAAAAAAGAAAGTCGATGCCGGCGCTGATTACGTGGTCACACAGATGTTTTTTGATAACCAAAAATATTACGCTTTCGTGGAAGCCTGCCGAGAGGCAGGGATCACCGTACCGATCATTCCAGGGATCAAGATATTAAAATCCGCAAATCAGCTAAAAAGTGTTCCTAAGAATTTTTATATAGATCTGCCAGATACGCTGGCCGAGGAAGTTCACCAAAATCCGCAACACGCCGAAGAGATCGGCAAGCGTTGGGCACAGAAACAAGCCGAAGATCTTTTAAATTCAGGCGCACCGGGCGTGCACTTTTATGTTCTTAATGACGTTCACTCGGTGGCCGAAATCGTTCGCAAAATTAAGTAGGTCCTATGAAAAAATCCGTATTGCTCAAGGAGCTTGAGCAAACCTTGAAAGAAAGAATCTTATTCCTGGATGGCGCCATGGGGACCGTGGTGCAGCTTTATAAACTTCAAGAAGCGGATTTCCGAGGCGAGCGTTTTAAAAATCACCCGAGTGATTTAAAAGGTAATAACGACCTTTTGGTTTTAACTAAGCCCGAAGTGATCTATGAAATCCACACTCATTATTTGCAAGCCGGTGCGGACATCATCGAGACAAACACGTTTAATGGCACAACGATTTCTCAAGCGGACTACGGGCTTTCTGCACTTGCTTACGAGATGAATGTAGAAGCGGCACGTTTGGCCAAGAAAGCCTGTGATGATCATTTTAAAAAAACGGGCAAACGCGCTTATGTCGCCGGCGCCTTGGGGCCGACAAATAAAACCGCGTCTTTAAGTCCGGATGTGAATAACCCCGGTTTTCGTGCGATCAGCTTTGATGAATTAAAAACGGCTTATAAAGAACAAGCCCTGGGACTTTTAGAAGGTGGCGCGGATATTCTTTTACCGGAAACCACCTTTGATACTTTGAATTTGAAAGCGGCCTTGTTTGCAATTTCTGAAATCGAAGAAGAGCGTGGCGAAAAATTGCCTTTGATGCTGTCGGTAACGATCACAGATCTTTCCGGTCGAACACTGTCAGGTCAAACCGTCGAAGCTTTCTGGAATTCGGTCCGCCATTCAAAACCTTTGAGTGTCGGGATCAACTGCGCCTTAGGAGCTAAAGAAATGCATCCCTATATTCGTGAGCTCGCTCGCGTGGCGGATTGTTATATTTCATGTTATCCCAACGCGGGTTTACCTAATCCACTAAGTCCCACGGGTTATGATGAAACTCCAGAATCCATCGCCTATCAGTTAAGCCTGATGAGCGAAGAGGGAATTGTGAATGTGGTGGGGGGGTGTTGTGGGACCACACCCAAGCATATTGCCAAGATCGCTGAAGTTTTAGGTAAGCATAAGCCCCACGCACGCACAGAGATTGCGGGCGCGCAGCGCTTAAGTGGACTTGAACCGTACAATCTTTCTTGGGATCAAGTGCGCAGCTTTGTGATGGTGGGTGAACGCACCAATGTCACTGGCTCGCCGAAGTTTGCCAAATTGATTAAAGAAAACAAATACGAAGAAGCCGTGAATGTGGCGCGCAGCCAGGTTGAAAATGGTGCTAATATCATCGACGTCAATTTTGACGAAGGTATGATTGATGGCCCCGAGGCGATGACGAAGTTTTTAAACTTGTTAGCGGCAGAGCCTGATGTCGCCAAAGTTCCCGTCATGGTGGACTCTTCAAAATGGGATGTGCTTGAAGCGGGATTAAAATGTCTTCAAGGCAAGCCTGTGGTGAACTCTATTTCCCTTAAAGAGGGGGAAGAGGAATTCTTGCGTCAGGCACGCTTGTTACAACGTTATGGCGCAGCCGTTGTGATCATGGCCTTTGATGAAAAAGGTCAAGCTGTCAGCAAAGACGATAAGGTTCGTATTTGTGAACGGGCTTATAAGTTATTAACTGAAAAATTAGATTTCGATCCCCATGATATTATCTTTGATGCCAACATTCTGACGGTCGCCACCGGCATGGATGAACACAATAGTTACGGTGTTGATTTTATCGAAGCCGTCAGCGAAATCAAAAAACGTTGCCCCGGGGTTCTCACCTCGGGTGGGGTTTCAAATTTAAGTTTTAGCTTCCGCGGAAATAATAAAGTGCGCGAAGCCATGCACGCCGTATTTTTATATCACGCTCATAAAGCGGGATTGGATATGGGGATCGTGAATGCCGGGATGTTGGAAGTTTATGAAGAAATCCCGGAAAAATTGCGTGAGCTTGTGGAAGCGGTGGTCTTAAATAAACACCCGCAGGCGGCCGAAGATCTTTTAAAGATGGCTGAGTCTTTTAAAGAATCAAAAACGGCTCACGAGGTCGTCAGTGAAGAGTGGCGCAAGGGAACCTTGCAAGAGCGTGTGACTCATTCTTTGGTTAAAGGTATTGATGCCTACATCGTGGAAGACACAGAGGAAGCTCGAAAAACTTTGGGACGCCCCTTGGATGTCATTGAAGGCCATTTGATGGAGGGCATGAAGGTCGTGGGACGACTTTTCGGTGAAGGGAAGATGTTCTTACCCCAGGTGGTAAAAAGTGCGCGCGTGATGAAAAAAGCGGTGGCGTATTTAGAGCCCTTTATGGAAGAAGAAAAGAAATCCAAAAGTGGCTTACAAAGCCAGGGAACTTTTGTTATCGCCACGGTGAAAGGGGATGTCCACGATATCGGTAAAAACATCGTATCGGTGGTGCTGGCTTGTAACGGTTATAAAGTCGTCGACTTAGGAGTGATGACTCCGGTGCCTGAAATCTTAAAGGCGATCAAAGAACATAACGCCGATATGGTGGGTTTAAGTGGTCTTATTACGCCGTCGCTAGATGAAATGATTTTTGACCTGCAAGTTTTTGAAAAAGAAGGCTTAAAAATCCCGGTGCTAATCGGGGGCGCGACCACCAGTAAAGTGCACACGGCGGTGAAGCTAGATCCACATTACTCTGGGGTGGTGGCGCATGTGGCGGATGCTTCGCTGGTGGTGGAAGCTTGCAATAAGCTTTTAAGCCCGAACACCAAAGAGGCTTACACGCTGGAATCAAAAAAGAAAAACCAGGCCTTGCGCGAAGACTATTTAAAAAATTCTGAAGCCCAAGAAAGTGTCAGCCTAGAAGAGGCGCGACTTAAAAAATTCCAAAGCGATTGGGCTCAGGTGGATATTAAAACACCTTCCCGCCAAGGGGTTTTTGAAGTGCCGCTTTCTATCTCTGAGCTTGCAAAATATATCGACTGGGGGCCATTTTTCTGGGCGTGGGAACTCAAAGGCAGCTTCCCTCAGATTTTAAAATCACCCAAATACGGCGAAGAAGCCCAAAAGCTTTATGATGACGCGCAAAAGTTATTAAACCGTTTGATCAGCGAAAACCGCGTGAAGCCGCGCGCACTGGTCGGGGTTTTTCCGGCCCATGCGGAAGATGAAAATGTTTTTGTAAAACATCAAAATGAAACGATGAGCCTGCACTTTGACCGTCAGACGCGTAAAAAAGTCGTGAACAATGATATTTATTATTCATTGGCCGATTTTGTTGCGCCGGAAAAATCGGGCCGCGCAGATCACTTGGGACTCTTTGTCGTCACGGCGGGATCAGAAATCGACGCCATGGCTAAAGAGTTTGAAAAAGATCATGACGATTATTCTTCGATCTTGGTGAAAGCCGTGGGGGATCGCTTGGCGGAGGCCGCCGCCGAGTACACTCACAAATGGATGCGGGAAAATTTTGGCATTCAAGAAAATTTGTCTCGCGAAGATTTGATCGCCGAAAAATATCGGGGCATTCGTCCCGCGCCAGGATACCCGGCGTGTCCAGATCATTCCGAGAAACTTAAAATCTGGAAGCTTTTAAAGCCCGCAGAAACCATCGGTGTTTCCTTAACGGAAAACTTTGCGATGAATCCGCCGCCTAGCGTGTCTGGATATTATTTCATGCATCCGGATGCGAAGTACTTTGCTATTTAGCCGGAACAAGTCTAGAGATCTGTCCATCGTCGGTCGAAACATACAAATGTCCGTCAGGGCCCGTGCGCACGTTGCGAAAACGGGCTATGCCAGAAAGCAGCTCTTCTTGTTGTATCACTTTGTTGTCTTTGATGACCAAGCGACGCAAATGCTGACCACTTAAGTTCGCTAAGAAAGCATTGTTTTTCCATGTGGGGAAAGAACTGCCCGTGTAAAAGGTCAAAGCAGACGGTGAAATCGAAGGCACCCAGTAGACCAAGGGCTGCTCCATGCCTTCTTTTTTCTCTTCACCGATTTTAGGTCCCCAGTATTCTCGTCCATAAGTGATGACAGGCCAGCCATAGTTTTTGCCTTTAGCGATGATATTGATTTCATCGCCACCGCGCGGGCCCATTTCGGCTTCCCACAGCTCTTTGGTTTCGGGGTGTGTGGTTAAGCCTTGGGGACTGCGAACGCCCAGGGCCCAGATTTCAGGCTTGGCATTTTTAGTTTTAACAAAAGGATTGTCTTGGGGAACGGATCCATCTTCTTTGATGCGCATCACTTTTCCCATATGAAAGCTTAAATCCTGCACGCGCGGTCTTTCACCGCGATCGCCCACCGCAAAAAAGATATGTCCGGCATTATCAAACTCAATGCGTGAGCCGAAGTGTTCACCATTTTTACTTTCCGAATGAGCGATAAAAAGACGCTTAACGTTAGTTAA